>OMZC01000125.1 GCA_900315395.1 uncultured Gammaproteobacteria bacterium | reverse complement strand
ATTTCGTTATGAAATATAGTCTTTTGATTTTGGTTCTAGTTTTGCTAATTTGGTCATCACCAGTATGGTAAATTAGAACCATCAAAGAAACAGAGGTATTACCGCACCTCTGTTTCCCATTATAGATAATATTTCACCTTTTTCAAGACATTATCTAAACAGCTTTGAAGTAGGTTGCTGATGCATTGTGGAATACTGCATCAAAGCCACTCTTTTCCATTGCTGCAACAACTTCATCTACCGATCTGTCATCATTTACAGTCCACTGCTCAAGATACTTACCCTTATGAGCATATCCACCTGGTTCTGTTGAAGAACCAGCAGATACAGCGGTAATACCAATAGGCAGAATTAGATCTCTAAATGATGCACTCTCTCTTGTAGAGATTGTAAGATCAAGCTCGTTATCAAAAATTCTCCAAGCGCTAATGATCTGAACTAACTTTGCATCATCAACAGGAGAATGTGGCTGGTAACCTCCTTGAGCAGGTCTTAAACGTGGGAATGAAATTGAAAGAGAAGTCTTCCAATAATGATCCCTCATGTAAAGTACATGCATTGCAAGAGCACACAGATCAACTTTCCAGTCATAAAGACCTAAAAGAGCGCCCATACCTACTTTATCAATACCAGCTTGACCTAATCTATCTGGAGTTTCCATTCTAAAGCGCATATCAGCTTTTTTACCACCTAAGTGAACTTGCTTATAGCAACCTGGATGGTAAGTTTCCTGATAGACAGAAACAGCATCTAAACCTAAGGTCTTTAACTCTGCATATTCTTCAGTTTCTAGAGGCTGAACTTCCATCTGCAAGTAATCAGCATATTTCTTGGTAAGTGGTAACACTTCTCTAAAATATGGCATACCTGCTCTATGAGAGTTTTCGCCTGAAACTAACAGGATATTGGTATATCCCATTTTATTCATGGCCTGTAATTCTTCTTCAATTTCTTCCATTGTAAGAACTACACGCTTGAATTTGTTCATTACAGAGAAACCGCAGTAAACACATTTGTTGTTACAGAGGTTTGTAAGGTATAGAGGCAGATACATGTTTACACAGCGACCAAATCTCTTTCTAGTTAACTGTGTAGCCTCTTGTACCATCACATCAAGATAGTGTTTTCTGGCATTTTCACTAATTAAAGCAGCGAAATCTTCAACGGTGCGAGGAGTAGTTTTATAAATTGCTCTTTCAACATCTGCATCAGTTCTTGAATCTACCAATGAGACAAACTTGTCTACATCGATTTTTGACAGCTCATCATAAAAACTCATCTTATTTCATAGCCTCTTTTAAGAAAGCTTCCATTGGAGAAGTTGCAACGGCTGATTGAGCCTTTACAGCCAATCCTGCTTCAAATGCAGTTCTACCAGCTTCTTGAGCTAACTTGAATGCGTGTGACATTGCCACAGGATCACGAGAAGCTGCAATTGCGGTGTTAACCATAACAGCATCAGCACCTAACTCAAATGCTAGTGTAGCATCTGATGGAGCTCCAATACCAGCATCTACAATTACGGGTACATGAGACTGAGCAATAATAATCTCTAACATTGCTTTAGTTTCAAGACCTTTAGCAGAACCAATAGGAGCACCTAAAGGCATAACTGCACTAACACCAATATCCTCGAGGCGACGAGCTAATACAGGATCTGCCTGAATATATGGGAATACTTTAAAGCCGTCCTTTACTAACTCTTCACATGCTTTAAAAGTCTCTACAGGATCTGGTAGCAGATATCTTACGTCTGGGTGAATTTCAACCTTTACCCAATCTGTACCTAAGGCTTCACGAGCTAGCTGAGCTGCAAAGATAGCTTCACGGCTGTTCTTTGCACCTGAGGTATTAGGCATTAGAGTGATACCTAAATTTTTTAATGGCTTTACGATTTCGTCAGTATGATTCTTGGTATCAACTCTTTTTACAGCCATAGTTGCAATCTGAGCACCAGATGCTTTAGCAGAAGCTGTTAAGACTTCACCTGAAGCGTACTTACCTGTACCGATGATAAGTCTGTTATCAAATTCCTGACCTGCTAATACTAATTTTTCTGTCATTTCTAACCACCTGAAACCATATTAAAAACATCTACTGACATACCATCTTTTAATACAAAGGTGTCAAAATCAGCTTTTTTAACAATATTCTCATCAACAGCTACAGCCACACCTTCGCGTGAGAGTTGCTTTGACTCAAGAAATTCTTTAAGGGTGATCCCCTCTTTTAACTCTAAATTCTCTTGTTGATTGTAGTGAATTATCATAGCAAGTTACTCCGTTATTCTCTGTCACCACCGTTTCCACATAAAGACAACCATTGCTTGGTTGTTTCATCTGGATCATCAGCTTTAGTAATACCTGTAATTAAGGCAACTGAGCCTACATTAGAGGCAATTACATCTTTTACATTAAATAGTTTGATACCACCTATGGCTACTGTAGGTACAGTGTCTTTAATCAGATCTTGTTCTACAGAAAGCTTAAAACAGCCCTGTGGCTTTGATGGCATTACCTTTGAGTTTGTTGGGAAGATATGGCCTAAAGCAATGTATGAAGGATGCAACTGATAGGCTTTTAACATCTCATAGCTACCATGAGTTGATACACCTAAGCGCAAGTTAGCCTTTCTAATTGCTTCAATGTCGGCATCTCGTAAATCTTCCATACCTAAGTGAACACCATAAGCATGTGCTTTAATAGCAAGTTCATAGTGATCATCAATGAAAAGACGAACTTTATGTTCATTGCAAAACTCAACCGCTTGACAGATCTTTTCATATAACTTTGGATCTGTTTTATCTTTAATGCGAAGCTGAATGGTTCTGACACCATCTTTTACAAGTCTTTTAATCCAGTCAACTGAATCTACAACTGGGTATAAGCCTAGCTTTAACGGACATACAGGAAATGGCTCTGATGACACAGGAAAACCATCTTCTTCTACCTTTGGCATTAAGCTCATATCATTTACAAGACCATTGTGTCCTACTGGAGGTCTGTTACTTATGGCATCAACATCATCTTTGCTTAAAGCTGGATTTTTAATGCCTGAATAAACGTAAGCTTTAGCAAGTACAGCTGCATCATGGAAAGCGAATTTATTTGCAACAAGAGCAGCTAAGGCTGATGATAAAGCGCAACCACCACCATGAGCACCTTTACCTTCAATGTAAGGATTCTTCATGGTAAAAGAGACAAAGTCTGAGACAAAGGTATCCTCTGCATCCTTTGATAAGATGTTGTGACCACCTTTAATAATGACAGCTTTAGCACCTTTATCAATGAAGAACTGGGCTAACTTTTTAGTACCTTCTTTCTTTAACTTTTCCTCATCCCATGAAGCTAGTGTTAATGCTTCTGGAAGATTTGGAGTAAAGATAGAAACATAAGGTAAGATCTCATCTAGTCTTTGATTTAAATCAACACTATTAAGAGCACCTGCTGTACCGCATAGGACAGGATCCCAGACAACAGGTACATCTTTAAAAGAAGTCTTTAAGGCATCTAAAAGTATGGTTAGTAATCTATCATCACTGATTAAACCTACTTTTACAGCATCGATATGATCCCAGTCTGAAGAAGCAATTCTTAAAGTTTCTTTAAAGACATCTTCATTTGTAGCTTTAACTGAAGTGATGTTCTTTAAAGACTGACAGGTTAAAGCACTGACACAAGGCAGAGCAAAAGCCATATTATCGTAAACTGTAATACAGTCTGCAGTAATACCAGCTCCACCGCCAGAATCTAGGCCTGCTACAACTAGGACCTTAGGTCTTTCATTATTTAGCATTGTATTTTGCCTGTAATTTGCGATTTAAACGAATTGGGCAGAATCTTGGACCACACATTGAGCAGAAAGCCGGCTCATGAGAATTTGCACACTCTTCAGGCATCTGTGCTCTCCAAACATCGTAAGCATTTTGTGGATCTAAAGATAAAGCAAACTGGTCATACCATCTAAAATCAGCACGAGCTAAAGCCATAGCATCATCACGGATCTTAGCACCTGGTAAATTCTTAGCTAAATCAGCTGAATGTGCTGCAAGCTTATAAGTAATAAGTCCGGTCTTAACATCCTGCTCTGTAGGAAGAGCCAAGTGCTCAGCTGGTGTTACATAGCAAAGCATTGCTGTACCAAATGATGCAATCATAGAACCGCCAATTGCTGAGGTAATATGATCGTAACCTGGAGCAATATCAGTTACTAATGGTCCTAAGGTATAGAAAGGAGCCTTGTTACAGAATTTCTCCTGTAATTCCTGATTCTCGTAAACCTTGTTCATAGGAACGTGACCAGGACCTTCAATGAAGCACTGAACACCGGCATCAAAGCAGCGTTTAGCTAATTTACCGATATTCTCGAGCTCTCCGTACTGAGCTTTATCACAAGCATCAGAAATACAGCCAGGACGCAGACCATCACCTAACGATAGAGCTACATCATAGTCATGGCAGATTTCAATCAATTCATCAAAGTGCTCATAAGCCATGTTCTCGCTGTCACTTCTCATCATGGCGCTGGCCATAATAGAACCACCGCGAGATACGATACCTAGAATACGTTTAGCAGCATGTGGCAATAGATCTTTTAGTAAACCGGCATGGATTGTAAAGTAATCAACACCCTGACGAGCCTGATCGATCACAGTGTCGCGGAAGAGTTCCCATGTTAATAAATTAACATCACCATGAGCTCTATCTAATGCTTCATAAACAGGTACAGTACCAATTGGTACAGGAGATGCTCTTAAAATAGCACTTCTTAAACCGCCTAAATCATCAATACCTGTTGATAAATCCATTACGGTATCTGCACCAAACTTTAAGGATAAGCGTAACTTTTTAATTTCCTCATCAAAGCCTGATGATAAGGATGAAGCTCCGATATTAGCATTAACTTTTACAGAGAAATGTTTACCAATGATCATTGGCTCACATTCGGTGTGATTGATGTTAGCAGGAATTACAGCTGTACCCTTTGCAATCTCCTCTCTTACATTCTCAGGAGTAAAAGGCATGTCATCGCTGTTTTTATAAGATTCACGGATAGCTACATACTCCATATGAGGAGTGATTTCACCTTCCTTTGCTCTCTCTAAGATGGTCTTTTTAACTTTTCTTGCATCACCATCGATTACATAAGGAGCATAGGACTCTGATACCTTTGGTAAGGTCTTAGCATTAACATCAGGACCTTCAACAGTTGAAACTAATACACTGTCGCCATTTGAAAGATTTATCTTATTAAAAGGAACGTTTATAAGAGGTGAGCTACCCTGAATAGAGATGCGTTCAATATCAGGAGTAAAAATCTTGTTGGTAGTTTTATGGGCCATTTTGCACGTCTCTTTAAAGTAATTGGAATACTTGCGTGCCGAAATGAACCTTGTTCCCTACGCCAGCATTAACTGGATCAGGTAGTAACGGATTCTGTTTAAAACAGTCTCAGCCTCAAAGGCACTCCGACAAGCAAAATTATTATCTAACTAAAACGTTTACATTACAACTGTAAATTGCATAATTTCTTTTGAAGCTGTGAATGAAGCTTAATTTTAAAACTATACAATTGTTTTAACACTAAAAGACAAAGACTATTAGTGTTCCTGTTTTTCTAAGATCTTGTTTATTCTCTCAAGATCTTCTTTAGTATCTACACCTGTCTCAGGAGGATTTAAAGCAACACCTACGGCAATGGACATACCATTTTCCATAAGTCTTAACTGCTCTAGTGACTCACTCTTTTCAAGAGAGGTTTGAGCCATGTGAGAATACTTTAGGACAGTACCTGCTTTATAGGCGTAAATACCGATGTGATGGTAGTGATCAAAGCAAAGTGAAGTAATATCTTTTTGCTTAAAGTTCTCTCGCTCATATGGAATTGGAGCTCGGCTAAAGTACAGAGCTTTACCGTTTTTATCAAAAACTACTTTAACGCAGTTTGGATCAAATACATCCTTAACATTATCAATCTTGAAGCATAAGGTTGACATATCAGCTTTTGAGCTTTCTAAAAGAGTAGCTACCTGTTTGATGTGCTCAGGGTTAATTAAAGGTTCATCACCTTGTACATTTACGATGATAGTCTCAGGATCAATCTGCATTTTTTCAATCATCTGAGCTAATCTGTCTGTGCCACAGTTACAATCTGTTGAAGTCATGCAGACACGTACTTTATCCATGCCCTCTAATACTGATTCAACACGCTCATCATCAATGCAAGCTACAACCATCTTTGCATCAGACTTTAATGCCTGCATGCAAACACGTTTAATCATGGGAATGCCACCTACTAGTACTAATGGCTTACCAGGAAATCTAGTTGAAGCATAACGAGCTGGAATTGCTACGATGTATTCTGACTTATTCTCTTCAGACTTATTCTTACAACAGGACATAAAATTATCTACCTTCGTTACCTGAGATTAGTTAACTGTGATTAGTTGACTATTCTTACTTACCTAGTGATTTAATCTTTTCATTAAGTGATTCAAAAAATGACTCTGGAAGTACAGCTTCAATATTTAAGACATACATATTCTCAAGATTTAAATGAGCATACTTTACAGCATCTTTTGAGGTCATGACTACAGGATGCTCTAAGGCTTTAGCTTTTAAAACCTCAGTATCAACGATTTTGTGATCACCTACATCAATAGT
Source organism: uncultured Gammaproteobacteria bacterium (assembly GCA_900315395.1). Lineage (GTDB taxonomy): Bacteria > Pseudomonadota > Gammaproteobacteria > Enterobacterales > Succinivibrionaceae > Succinivibrio. Next base: position 31,492 of record OMZC01000125.1, on the reverse strand, counting down.
ATCTACAACCTCAAAGTCACATTGCTTTAGTGTATCGTAAAAACGTTGTGGGTTGCCGATACCTGCTAGAGCACAAACACTGCAACCTTTTTGCAGATAATCCATTTCATGCTCTAAATGAGCAAAGGCTTTAAGCCCTACAACAGGTTTTGGAACTAAAGTCATTGAAGTGTATTTAAGATCATGACTTACGCCATTTACCACCACAAAATCGGCCTTATCTAAATGCCATTTACCTTCACGTAAGGGGCCAGCCGGCAGTAGCAGACCATTACCTAAAAGTCTTTTACCATCTAAGACTACAATCTCAATATCTCTGTCTAAAGAATAATGCTGCAAACCGTCATCAGTTACGATCACATCACAGCCTAAATGCTCTAAATATTGAGCACCACGCTCTCTTACAGGATCTACAGCAACTACAGCACTGTCGCCTACTGACATTTTAATTAAAAGAGGTTCATCACCACATTGTTTAACATCAGTAGTAGTGTTTACTGTAAGTGGGTAGGAATCAGCCTTACCTCGATAACCTCGAGAGATTAAGCCAGGCTTATAGCCTAATTCTTTTAATTTTAATAAGAGTGCGATACACAAAGGTGTCTTGCCTGTACCGCCTACAGAAATACCACCTACCACAATGACAGGTGTTTTTAATTTAGTAGATTTAAAGTAGCCTTTTTTATAGCACTTACGTCTTAAAGAAGTTACAGCTCCAAACAAAGCTGTAAAAGGTAAAAGAGGAGCTACAGCCAGGATATTTTTAGAGCTTAATTTTTGATACCAAACTTTATCTTCAAAAGACATATTAACCATCTATCAGGGATTTAAAGAATTTTTTTACAGGATCCATCTGCAAAGGAGCAGGATCTCTTACTACCCAGCGTTTAGCACTTTCATCTAGAACCAATCTGTAGGTAGTTCTAAGGCTTGAAACTTCTTCTGTAATCGTAGAACTCTCTAAAATCTCATCATCAATGCAGTCTAACTTTTGAGACATTTTAATTGAGAAAGTAATATCAATACACTTTTCACCGTCTTTTTCAAAAACAGTAGTTGAGTTGATGATATCTTTTAGTTCAACGGTACCAGCCTGAGCCTTGCTCAAACCATAAAAAGGAGTAGTCTGAATAGTTCTCAAAAGATCCTGATTATATTTTACGTTATAACCAAAGGCCCTCACTGAACCACGAAATGGAGCTGTGATAGTAAATGAGTCTTCTGTGAGCTTTACAGCATTATGCTTTTCTAAGAGCTTAGCGTAAGCAATAACTCTTTTTAGGTACTCTGTTTTACCAGCATAATTAGTTTCAGGATTATTAGAATTGTATGGGTCGACAATTACAAATGGAGCTGAAACAGTACCTTCTGTAACTGAAGAGCCAGGAAGCGCCATCCAAATGACTTGTTTTGATAACTCTGAGTTAATAGCTTCAGTTAAATTCTCAGATGAAGCAACAGACTTATCCTCACAACCGCAAAGAGCTGCTGAGAAAACCAAAGTCATGGCTAGAGTTTTTATAAAACCTAACATAGCGACTCCCACAATTAGTCTTTGTATAGTCCAAGATTTGTATGCAGAGGATCTGACATCATTCTATCTGAGATCAGAACCCCCTTTTGAATATGGCCTACACCTATAAACATCCCATCTGTTTTGATTTGTATAGTATCAGTATAGTCTAAAGAACAACCTTCGAACTTACAGTTTTCAAGCTTACCCTGTCTTTGCCCCTGACATAAAAGCACAGCTTTCTCATAAGGTATATCAATAGCTGGAAGATAACTCATAGCTTTATCAATTGGTATGAGTAAACTGTCTAATTCTGTAAAATCAGTGAAGTCTTCACGCTTATCTGCTAACTCCTGAATATAATCAAGAGTATGCATGGTGCCTTTTGGCAGACCATCAACTTCAATTCTGCGCAACATGGTTACATGAGCACCACAGCCTAAAGCCTGACCGATATCTTCAACTAAAGTTCTAATATAAGTGCCTTTAGAGCAATAAACTTCAATGGTAAAAGAATCTTGAGTTTTTTCTAAAAGCTTGATGTAGAAGATCTCTACCTGTCTTTTAGGAACTTCTACTTCTTTGCCCGAACGAGCATATTTATATAAAGGTCTGCCATCGACTTTAATAGCAGAGTACATTGGAGGTACCTGAGTAATAGTACCAATAAAAGTCTTCAGGACCTCTTCAACTTTAGAGCATTCATCTGTAACTTGATTAGTTTGGATGACTTCACCTTCAGCATCACCAGTTGCTGTTACGATGCCTAATTTACCTGTTGCAATGTACTTTTTAGAGCCTTCTAAAAAGTATGAAGAGAATTTGGCAGCCTGTCCTAAACAGATTGGTAGAAGACCTGAAGCTAAAGGATCAAGTGAACCTGTGTGTCCGCCTTTATTTGCTCTATAAATACCTCTTACCTTGGTTAGAGCTAAAGCTGAACTGATGCCTGATGGTTTATCTAAAAGGAAAACACCATCAATATCTCTTTTAGGTGCTCGTCTTGATTTATCTGGAATTTGTTTATTGTTATCTTTCATGTTTTATTTTTGTAATAGCTATTTGTAATTTTTTGAATATTCCGTTACATGATACTACATGAGCATATTTATTTCTTTTTATTCTCAATAATTATCACGAATTTAGTCACAATTTCAGACAATTAGTGCTTGTAACTTAATGTTTAACTTCATGTGTAATGATATTAAACTTTGCTTGTTTTTCTATCGTAAGAAGCTTTGTAATCTGGAGTTGTCAAAAAATAGCAGTCTTAATGCTTGATAATTAAGTTCATTTTCTTTACAATAATTTTGCTCTATGGGGGTTTCGGTCCTCACGTACTCGATGAGAGTTCAACAGGTCAGGTCCGGAAGGAAGCAGCCAGGGTTCTTATTTGAGGTACCGTGATGTGGTTGAGCCCCCACCAATAATGAGTCTTTTCAGATATGAATTCAAATTCACTTGTCTATACCAACCTTCAAGATCTGATTGTTTCAGAACAGATAAATCGTGACAAATCACTAAAGGTGATGTCTTTTATCTTAAAACTTGAATCTCCACAAACTTGTGGTACTCCTTCAATCTACATGATTACAAGACCAAGAGGTTTTGGTCTGTCATTATTAACTAATGCCACTGATAGAATTATCAGACGTGAAAAAGACATTGTAGGTAAGATTGAAGATGAGGGACTCTTAAAAGAGTTACCTTTTAGGCATACTGTCTGTTTAGACTTTAAGAATTTTAAAGCTAAAACACCAAAAGACTTCAGGCGTGGTCTTATTGATGTTTTACAAGAGTTGTTCTGGTTTCATCATATCGAAAGTCATTTCGATACCTATATGACCCCAAAGGTCTATTTTACCAAGCTCTTAGAATCACTTTACAAAAGACATCAAGAGAGTATGGCTATCATTATTGATAATTATGATAAGCCTTTGATGGTAGCTGCCATGATGGCAGATAAAGAAAAAGCAACTGAAGCTACCTGTACTTATCTTGATATGTTAAATGTCATAAGACATACAGACAAAGCAGTTAGATGGTGTCTGTTATCTGGGCACACCAAATTTGCCCTAGCTTCAGAGTATTCTGAAGGTCTGCCTTTAGTTGAAGATCTGTCCTCGGATCCTTCTTTTGAATCCATGTTCGGCTTCACTAAAGAAGAGGTCAGGATCGTCTTTAAAAATCAGATTGAGAAGTTTGCTAAAGCAAAAGATATGACTCCTGAGAACTACCTTAACATTTTAGAGAAATGCTATGGAGGTTTCTGCTTTTCAGACAATCTTGTAAAGGTGATGTGCCCTGCTAGCATTTCACATCTGATGCAAAACCAAGGACAGTTATATCCATATTCAGCTTCAGGTAATTACACCTTCTTAAAATATGCATTAAAGCATAAAAACAATGATCTTACATGGCTGTATGGTAAGGACGGTCAAGATCCTTTATTTATCAGCAGTGTGGATAAATCCCTAGAAGGAAAGCAACTAGGTTCACTGTTAATTCAATTAGGCTTTGCAACTAGCTCTAAAGTATTGATTAACAATGATGAAGGTTATACCACCTGGCGTTACAGATTTGATTTTCCAAATTTAGATATGCGTAAAACCTTCGATATTATTACAGGTAAATGCGATCAGGAAGAGGCTAATATGCCTTTGTCTTTTGAGGAAGCAGAATCTTTAGGAGAAAAGGAATGAGTGTAGCTTTTTTTGACATGGATGGCACTATTGTAGGTGGCGATACTAATGACATCAGTATTGGCGAATTTGTCAAAAGAGGAATTGCAGATAAGAGCATCATCTGTGCTTTAAACTCATTTGAACAGCAATTTTATGAAGGTACTCTGAATGTATGCGATTTTCTAAAATTTGCTGTAAAGCCTCTTGTTGGAATGGATAAAGACAAGCTCTACAATGTACTACATGACATTGTAAAAACTACTATCATGCCGGTTGTTTATCCTGGTGCTAAAAGAACTATTAAGTTTCATAACGACAGACATGATACTGTTGTAATCGTAACCTCTACTATGGATTATTTAGCTGAGCATATAGCTGAACAACTTGATATCAAATATGTTATTGCCTCTCCTATGGAGAAAAAAGATGGTGTGCTTACAGGTGAAATTTGTGGCATTCCAGCCTTTCAAAAAGACAAGGTCACAAGGATCAATATGTTCTTAAAAGAGCATAACTTGTCACTTGAGGATTCTTATGGCTATGGCGATACTGTAAACGATGTACCGATGCTGATGATGTGCACTCACCGCTTTGCAGTTAACCCAAATAAGATCTTACTTGAGTCTGATGATATCAAGGCAATGACTGTAGTTGACTGGAAGAAATAGAGCTATTACCAAGTCTTTATTTCTTAAGCTCCACATCTCTATTTTTCTTTTTTAGCTGAGACAGTATTGAGCTTTCCTTCTAAGGCTGAGATTGCGTACTTAGCCTGTTCTTGAGGTAATCTCTCTGAGACTGTCTTATAGAACTTGTCATCATCCACTGAATAGAAACGTGGATGTTTTCTATCAATAAATACTCTTGCAATCTGATCTTTATAGTAGTGGTGCTCAATCTTATTCTTTACAACACCAGTAAAGAATCTTGGTTTCTTACTGCCACATTCTTTATATAAAATTGCAGATTTTTTAGGTTTTACAATCTTCTCAGAATTCTGAGAGCTCAAATCAAAGAGCACAATTGCATATGCTTCTACCACAATAGGATCATTATCTTCTCTTAGCCTTGATCTAATCATTCTAAAACGAACAACTCTGACTATATACAGAGCAAGATAAAGAATAACGAGAACTGATAGACAATAGAAATGTGCTTTATCAGGAAAGATACAGATATTGTCTGTAAAGTAAATTACAGACAACAGAATGAATAAAAGACAGAAGACATAGAAAGAAAGACCGAAACCTTTTTTACACATGGTATCTACCACGTTAATGTTAAAACGTACTCCTGCCTTCTGGAGGTAGGACTGCATATACACATTAGGTGGAAGGTTTTTCAAGTCTTTCTCCTATTAAATAGCCTTAAGCTTAACGATCTTTAACTTCTTCCCAGAACTTCTGTTCAAGATCATTATACAGTGTTTCAACCTCTTCGTTGCCCTTTTGTGTTAAGAGACTTACAACAAAGATAACAGCTGAAGAAATAATGAAGCCTGGTACTAATGAGTACAAGTCAAAGAACTGACCAATTTCCCATACGATTACGGTAACTGCACCTGCAATCATACCCCAAATTGCGCCCTTTAAGGTCATCTTCTTCCAGAATACTGAGATCACAACAGTAGGACCGAAAGCAGCACCAAAACCAGCCCATGCATATGATACTAACTTTAAGATACCTGAATTTGGATCTAAAGCAATGATATAAGCAATTGCTGCTACTAATAACAGCATGAATCTGCCAATCCAAACTAACTCAGTCTGAGATGCATGAGGTCTAATTACTCTGCGGTAGAAGTCAGCAGTTAAAGTAGTTGAAGCTACTAACAACTGGCAAGATAAGGTACTCATAATTGCAGCTAAGATAGCTGATAGTAAGATACCTGCAATCCATGGAGTAAATAAGGTCTGAGTTACAATAATAAAGATCTGCTCAGGGTTATCAACTGTAAGCTCTGGATGTTTAGCAGCAAAAGCTACACCATAATAACCTACAGCTACAGCACCTAACAGACAGAAGATCATCCAGCTTATGCTGATTCTACGAGCACCGCCCATACCGCGAACGGTAGCTGCTGCCATGAAACGAACCAGAATATGAGGCTGACCTACATAACCTAAGCCCCAGCCTGCTAAAGAGATAAGACCGATGATGGTAGTACCCTTTAACATATTAGCCATATCAGGACCTTTTTGAGCTACTAGCGCATTAGCCTCTGAAAATGAACCTACATCTAAGATAATAATGATTGGAGTGATAACTAAAGCGAAGATCATTAAAGATGCCTGAACAGCATCTGTCCAGCTTACAGCTAAGAAACCACCGATACATACGTATAAAATTGTTGATACAGCACCAACCAGCAAGGCATTCTCATAATCCATACCAAAGGTCTGCTGGAATAATCTAGCACCAGATACCATTCCAGATGAACAGTAAACTACTGAGAAGATTAAGATAATGAAAGCTGCGATAACTGCGGTTAAACGTAACTTATCTTTAAATCTAGCTGCAAAGTAATCAGGTAAGGTTAGAGCATCTGAGGCATTCTGAGTGAAAGAACGTAAACGAGCTGCTACGAATTTCCAGTTACACCACTGACCAATGGTAAGACCAATTGCAATCCATGCCTGGCTGATACCAGATACGAATAATGCTCCAGGCAAGCCCATTAAAAGCCAGCCAGACATATCTGATGCACCAGCTGAAAGACCGGTGATCACACGACCTAATCTACGTCCGCCTAATACATAATCATTTAATGATGATGTAGATCGAGCGGCTACAATGCCGATGACAATCATGGCAAAAATGTAGACGATAAAAGTAGTTGTAGTTGTAAACATAATTAAACCAACGTTTGTTAAAAGATGTGACTATTTTAACAAAATTTGCTTTTTTGACAGTAAGTTAATGAAAACAAGATATTTATGCCCTATTAAGATCCACTTAACAGGACATAAAAAGAAATTTTGGCGAGAATAAAAGCTTAGATCTTAGCTTGAGCTAAATATCTCTTTACGGCATCCTGCCATGCAGGTAATGGTTTGAAACCGTTTTTAACTAACTTTGACTTGTCCAAACGTGAGTTAAATGGACGTTTTGCCTTGGATAGGCCATATTCAGCAGTAGTTACAGGGATGACTTTGGTCTTTAAACCATACTGTTTATAGAACTCAACACAGAAGTCATACCATGAAATATAACCACCTTCATTAGTTGCATGGTAGTAGCCGTATTTATCTGTCTCACACATATCAACTAATAATCTAGCAAGATCTAAAGTGTAGGTCGGAGTACCAATCTGATCATTAACAACTTTTACAGTGTCATGGGTCTTACCTACGTTAATCATGGTCTTAATGAAGTTCTTGCCATTAACACCGAATACCCAAGCAATTCTTACAATGAAGTATTTCTTTAAGGTGCCAGATACAGCAAGCTCGCCGTCTAACTTTGACTGACCGTAGACATTTAAAGGAGCATAGTCTTTGCAATCAGGCTCCCATGGTTTATCACCTAAACCGTTGAAAACGTAGTCAGTTGACAGATAAAGCATCTTGCAATCAAGTTCTTTGCAGACTTTAGCAATATTAGCTGTGCCGTCTACATTAACCTTTCTAACTAAATCTTCTTTTTCTTCAGCTAAATCAACCGCAGTCCAAGCTGCACAGTGAACTACAGCATCAGGTTTTACTTTTGAAATAACTTCACGAACTGCATCTGCATCAGTAATATCAAGTTTTACATAAGGCATTGTTGTAACAGCACTGCCATCAGCTACACCTGAATATACGTCCTGAATGTCAGAGCCTACACCTTCATGACCTCTTGAATGTAACTCATTCATGACATCGTGACCGAGCTGACCGTTAACACCTGTTACAAAAAACTTCATATAAACTCCTTTTCTATGAGTTCTTATCTAAAACTTTACGTAAAAACTTTTCTAAATGCCTTTTCTTTAAAAGGCATCAAAACTAGTAGTTGTGTTCTTTTGTGAACATCTTAGGAGACAAAAACAAAGCCTGCAACACTGTAGACTTGTCGTTTTCTAGTACCTGTCCCCATAAGAAATACTCATAACCAAAGCTAAGATCTGATGGCACCTTTACACCTTCAAAAGTTACAAAGATTGCCTTTTTAGATTCATCTGCAAATTCAAAGATATCATCTTCAAACTTTCTGACAAACTGTCCTCTTAATAAGGCATAATCCCCTGCTTTTGCAGCTTTTTTAAGACCAGCTATAGTGTTAGGTGGTGCAGGCTTTGGCATATGCTCTGGTGTAAGCGGATGCCCTTTTTCATTTGTAGCGAATTCATTTGCTGCACATTCATTCGCAGCACTTTCATTAGCTCCACATACCAAAGCAAAACTGCTTAAAACAAAAGCTGTTGCAATTAAATAAAAGTATCTTAGAAATTTCATCAAATAATCTTCTAATACTACCTGTAACTCAATGCTAGTTGCCACTGTTATCAGAACTGTCAGACTTTGCATCCTGATTGTTTGCACTACTCTCTGAGCTTTCTTTGCTCTTTGAGTTATTGTAATCAATCTCAATATCAACAGGCTCTGGCATACCACAGAATTTAGTAAACCTGTTTAAGATTGCGCAGAATAATTCTGTCTCTTTTAAAGTGTCATAGGCAGCACCATGAGCACAGTTCTGATCAAAATCAACCTTAGCTGCATAACAAGCTTTTTGCAGCACACTCTGACCTAAAACCAGCATGGATAAAGAAGCTGTATCGATAACAGAGAATGGATGAAATGGTGATTTAGAAGCCACCTTCAATCTATCTATTGCTGCAAAGATAAATGAGTGGTCAAAATGTGCATTATGACCTACTAAAATTGCCCTCTTACAGCCCTGTTCTTTTAGCTTTTTCTTAATAGCTTTGAACATTGGTAACAAAGCATCAGACTCTGTCACCAAATTTCTGCTTTCATCAAAAGGATCAATATGTAAAAAATCAATATTCTTTTGACAAATCTCAGAGCCTTCAAAAGGTCTGATATTAGCGCTGTAAATCTCGTCGGGTACGAATTGACCTTTTTCATCAATCTTTACTGTCATCATCGCAACTTCAATCAAAGCACTCTTTTTAGGATCTAAACCAGCTGTTTCTACATCAACAACAACAGGTAAGAAACCTCTGAATCTGTCTTTGATGGTTAATTTATTAGATATATCTTCCATAACTGTATTTTGCTTAAGTTTTATTGTGACGATATTTTATTCCATAAAGGCTAAATTTCCAAAAAATTAGACCTAATTCTCTTACTAAAGTTCCCATAGTTCTTTGTTTAAACATACAAAGCACTGAAAACATACGGTAGAGAACAATAGAGAATTGACTATGATCTGTGAAGACCAACATAAAATTCAAAAATTAACTAAACCTATCACACAAAAACAAAAAAAGTCTTTTTAAATCTTTAATCTAGTAGCAATTTACAGCTATAATTCATTCTATAAAAGATACAATTAAAAACTCTGTTTATGGTGCTATTTTTTGCCTTTAGAAAAATTTGGTTATAGCAAACTTTAGCAGCCTACTTTGGCAAAAGTTAACTATAGTTAACAATGCGGCACGGCTTTTGCTAAGAACAGAATATTATAAATATTGATGTTTTATTGACTCTTAATTTACCCAGCTGAGTGTTGATTGAATTACATCAAACATTTGCTTGCAAATAAATACACATAGGTCAACTATGAAACTTAAGCATAAATTAATCGTTTCTTTAGCTGGTGGCTTTACAGTACTGGCCTCAGCACTATGTTTATATAATCAGACTGCCATATACGATAATGCGATAAAGACACTGTTTGAGAATCATGATGAGGTTTTAGGCATCTTAAGTTCATCCTTAGAGAACTATGCCACTTCAAATATTGAAAAAGAAAAACTCAACTTTATCAACAGCATTTCTAATGTCCAGTATGAAGCTTTAGAAAAGTTTCACCAGACATACGACAAGCAAGATCTTTTAGACTTCGCTACTTTCACCTATTTTGCTCAATCCAACGCTACCAATCAGTTATTTGAAACTTCTGTTGAATTACCAGATTCAGATAACTGTATGGCTATCTTGAATATTCCAAAGTCTTTTGAAGATAGTGTAAAGGATTCTTTAAAACAAAATGGCGTAAAACTTGATAACTACTGGTGTAAGTTATCTGAAGGCAAGAAGTTTGTAGGTTATAAGATTGAAAACGTCAATGACAAGAATTACCTCTATACCGAGAAGTTACAGCCTAGTCAGATCTTTACCCCTCTCTCATTTAAAGATGCTATTTCTAAGCTCTCTTTAAACGACATTGTAAAAGACGGTAACTCAAAAATTACTGTGGTTGATGACAGCTTTAAAGTTGTAGCATCTAGTGATGACAAATTCAAAGCGGAAGATATCCCTGCTTCATTCTATAAAGAAGCAAAAGTAAAAGAACTGCAAACAGAGCTTTCTAATAATGATGACAGAGAAAAGCTCTGCACAATTAAGTACATCAAAGACTATGATGTATATGTAGTTGTTGAAACTATTAAAGGCACTATCATCAAGCCGGTAGTTTACTTTAACTTCATTATCTTAATCCTAAGTGCCCTGTTAGCTTCACTGCTAATTTTTGGTTTCTTAAAGTCTTTAGAAAAGATTTCAAGCTCATTAAATGCTATCACCAACAATGTTGATGTCATGGCTGCTAATGTTCTCTCAGGCAAAGCTAAGATGGATGAAATCACCGAGAAGATCGATCCTAGCAAGCAGAACTATGTAAGGCTCAAGAAACTGACCGAATCATTAAATTCTTTAGGTCGTTCTATCTGTGAGAACGTAGCTTCTAAAGAACAGGAAATTGAAGATAAAGCCAAGAAAGAAACTCTTGAAGCTACCGAAAATGCAATCTACACCATGGTAAGTGATGTACATAAAGATCTAATGCCAGATGGTTCTGATATGCCAGCATCTAAGTTCTTGGATATAGCATCTTTCATTATGCCATCTAAGAAGAAACCATCAGATTTCTATGATGTCTTTAGAGTAGATAAAGATAACATCGGTATTGTCTTTGGTGCTTGTTCTAAGAGTGGTATTGCAGCAACAAATGCTATTACCCTGTGCACAAGCTTTATTAGAAAGTCATTTACAGAGGACAATAAGCTACCTGGCGAGACTATTACTGACTTAAATCACATCCTGATGCAAAAGAAACGTGAGAACTTTACCATCTCAATTTTTGCCATGATCTTAAGCGAGTACACTGGTAATTTTATTTTCTCACAGGCAGGTTTGAGATCACCTATCGTTGTACACGAGCATAAAGGTCAGTCTGTTGAACCTATTGAGACTCAGTTAGAATTATGCTCAGATAAGTTAATCAGCTATGTAAACTCAAAAGGCAAATTTACTTATCTAGACAGTATGATTTTTGCTGGTGCTGGCATCAAAGATGTTATCAACAAGGATAAAGAGCACTTTGGTCTTGAAAGAGTAATTGAAATCTCTGAAAAGAACGGCGAGAAGAGCGCTTATGATCAGTTAATTGCTCTTTATAAGGACAGCAAAGAATTTAGTGAAGATGCTGATAATGACTTAGATGTCTGCGGTATCGTCATCAAGAAGAACGCTATAAACAAAGAGTTTGATGACTAAGCTAAAGTAAGCTCGTTTAAGAAAGCTCAGAGTAAAATCTGAGCTTTTTAATTTGTGCTGATGTATTTGTACGTATGTAATTAGAGTTCGATAAAATCAAAAAGGTAGTAAGCTCCACATAGGAGTTCTTCTAGCGCACATAAACAAGAACTCATTCAGCACATATAAAAAGAGCTCAGGATCTTTTATGATTCTGAGCTCTTGAGAACCATCAAAATTTACTTCTGATTCTTCTCTTTTAAGAGATCACGAATTTCTCTTAATAACACAATATTCTCTGGCTCTGGTGCAGCTGCATTCTCATCTGACTCATCCTTTAAGACTTTGTGCTTTAAATTGATGATGATCTTAATGCAGATAAAGATTGCAAAAGCTACGATGATAAAGTCTAAGACGTTCTGTAAGAACACACCATAAGTTAGAACGATACCAGGAGCATCATCAGTCTTATCTTTTAAAGTAAATGCAAGATCTTTTAAATCAATGCTACCTACAAAAAGACCGATTACTGGCATGATGATATCAGCAACTAAAGATGACACGATTTTGCCAAATGCAGTACCGATAACCACACCGATTGCCATGTCCATTACATTACCTTTTACAGCAAAGTTCTGGAATTCTTTTAAAAAGGATGTTCCCTTCTTTACAAGATTGTTCATATAGCTAACCTCAATGTCAAAATAATCTTTGTAAATCTATTGTTATAAATTACTAAAAAAGCAATTATCGTTTATATCGGGTCTTGGCGTTGAATTCTTTAAATTCAACTGAAAAATTAACAGCACCTTCTTTATAGGTAGTCTCAAGTGTTGATTTTAATTTATCAGCTTGTTCTTTATCTGAGACAAAACGAACCCACGATTTAGTATTAGGTTCAAATCTGAACTCAAGTCTTTTCAGATCCTGATTGATGCTAAAGGTATTACCCTGAATGATTACTTTAATGCTTGGAGTTAAGGCACTCTTAACTAATGCGCCAAAAGCATCACTTCTTACATACATTACCCAAAGTAGAGCTAAACAGTCTACATACGCTCTGTGAGCTTCATAGAAATAGCCTAAGAATGTATTTAGATATTCTAACTTAGCTCCAGGGAAACCTAAGGCTTTCCATGGAACCTCTTTTAATGAGCATGCCCATGAAAGATTGGTTAAGGTTGAAAATCTCTTTTCAAAGAATGGTCTATCAAAGGCAGCATTGTGAGCTACGATTAAAGGACGACCAGATAAGAAGTTAGCAACCATTTCATCATCAAAGCATCTGCCTGCTACCATCTCATCGGTAATATGGGTTAAAGCTACAATCTCAGGAGGAATAGGCTCTTGAGGATCTTCAAACTCATCATAGTAGCGATCTACAGAGATTAACAGCTTTCTCTCTAATGAGAAAGTTGCCTTTACCATACCTAATTCAATGATCTTGTTTTTAGAAGGATCCATACCAGTAGTTTCAGTATCTAGAAACACTACTGAATATAACTTCTCACCCTGAACAGGTTCATTAAGTTTTATTGGAAAATGAGTATCTACACCTTCAATAGTAAGAGGGATCTTCTCTAAAAGACGGTAATTTTCAGGATGTGCTCTGATATTGTCTATCATGCTGAGCGGGAATAGATCTTCGTTTGCCATATATAAAACTCAATAAATTAAACTTAGCTAATTTTACGATATTTTGCATAAAAGTGAAAAACAACGTAATACAACATTATACACAGAATTAGCTTACATAGCTAATATTTTATATATTGTGTTTTTACGATAATTTAATATATTTATAATTTTTGGTTAATTACCTAGTATTCATATAGGAATTTAATTTTTATTAAATTACATAGTAAATTACTATGTTTTATAGTTAATTGATTTTAAAAGAGTTTTTTATTAAAAATGTTCACTATTGGTGCAAACATTAATGACACCTAAATTTAGGTATTTTGTTTTTGATTTATATATGTTTTCATATAGACATTGATAAAAGATTAAACATCTTAAAGATTTAAATTTATAGATTCAAATAGGTAAATTTGGAGTAGCACATATGGCAGTATATAAGTCAGTAGTTGAGCTAATCGGTAATACCCCATTAGTTGAATTATCCAATCTTGAGAAAAAGCTAAATTTAAAAGCAAAGATCTTAGCTAAGTTCGAAGCTATGAATCCATCAGGCTCTGTAAAAGATAGAGCAGCTTATTACATGATTAAAGATGCTTTAGATTCAGGCAAAATCAATAAAGACACTAAGATCATTGAACCAACATCAGGTAACACCGGTATTGGTTTAGCTTTAGTAGGTGCAGCTTTTGGTCTGTCAGTTACTCTAGTTTTACCTGAGACCATGTCAGTTGAAAGACGCAACATCTTAAAAGCATACGGCGCAAACTTAGTTTTAACCGAAGGCGCTAAAGGTATGAAAGGTGCTATTGAGAAAGCTCAGGAATTAGCAAAGGCATCATCAAATACCTTTATTCCACAGCAGTTTGAAAATCAGGCAAACTCAAAAGCTCACTATGAGACAACAGGTCCTGAGATTTACCAAGATACCGAAGGTAAGGTAGACATTTTTGTATCAGCAGTAGGTTCTGGTGGTACAGTATCAGGTACAGGTAAATTCTTAAAAGAAAAGAATAAAGATATTAAAGTTGTAGCTGTAGAAGCAGCAGCTTCCCCTGTTCTATCAGGTGGTAAGCCAGGTCCTCACAAGATCCAGGGTATCTCAGCTGGTTTCATTCCAGGTGTTTACGACAAGTCAGTTGTAGATGAGATCATTGGTGTTAAAGATGAGGATGCTTTTAACAATGGCCGTCTATTAGCTCAGAATGAAGGTCTATTCATCGGTATTTCCTCAGGTGCAGCCCTAACAGGTGCTTTACAATTAGCACAGCGTCCTGAGAACGAAGGTAAAACCATCGTGGTGATCTTACCTGATAACGGTGATAGATACTTATCAACAGCTTTATATCATCAGGACTAATTTTAATAATAAAGATGCCGGTGGGTTAATTACCCACACGGCATCAAAGAATATAACGTTAACAATAGGATGATTTATGTCAGAGAATTCACAGAGAATCAATGAGGCAACAAGCACTGCCTATGCCTCAATTAGTAAGAAGAGCAGAATCATTACTGCCGTTCTTTACATCGGTGCACTGATTATTGGTGCTATTTTAGGTTATCTTGGAAATGAAACCTTAAATGATATCTTCAACTTCATTGCAACTGTATTCACAAGGTTATTCAGCTTCGTTGCTGTACCTGTAATTGCAGTAAGCTTGATCTCTACCTTAGCTAAGTTATCAAAAGGTTCTAAAGGTGGTACTATTTTCGGTCACACCATTTTCTATACCTTATTAACCACAATCTTAGCTGCATTAGTTGGTGCAATTCTATTTACTTACATTGCTCCTGCTAACGTAACCAATCCAAGTGAATCTGCAGCAGCTGCTGTATCACAGTATGAGTCTTTATCATACTTACAGCACATTCAGAACATCATTCCTAACAACTTATTACAACCATTTGTTGCAGGTAACGTTCTGTCAATCTTATTAGTTGCAGCAGCATTCGGTCTTGGTATCGCTTCATTACCTGAGTCAGATACTAAACACACTCTTGTAAACTTCATCATCGGTTTCCAGGATCTGTTATTCGTTCTAATTCACTGGTTAATTAGAATCTTACCTATCGGTATCTTAGCATTCACAGCTCAGTTAGTTGCTCAGTTAGAGGCTGGCGTAATTATCGGTGGTATTGCATCATACTTCGGTGCTGTTATCGGTTCTAACTTAATTCAGATGTTCATCATCTTACCTGCAATCTTACTGATAAGAGGTTTAAACCCATTAAAGATTGCTCGTGGTATGTTACCAGCTTTAGCTGTAGCTTTATTCTCAAAGTCATCAGCAGGTACTCTACCAGTTACTATCGCTTCAGCTGAAGATAACTTAAAGGTAGACAAGAGAGTTTCTCGTTTCGTTCTACCAATCTGCACCACCATCAACATGAACGGTTGCGCGGCATTCATTCTGATCACTTCAGTTTATCTGTTACAGAACGCTGGTATTGATATTGGTTTTGGTACTATCATCGCTTGGATCTTTATCGCTACCTTCGCGGCTGTTGGTAACGCTGGTGTTCCAATGGGTTGCTACTTCTTAACACTTTCATTAGTATCATCAATGAACGTTCCAGTAGCTCTAATGGGTATCATTCTTCCTGTATACGCTGTAATCGATATGATTGAAACTGCATTAAATGTTTGGTCAGATTCTTGCGTAGCAAACATCGTAAACAAGGAAGTTAAAGATAAGTTACCTGAGATTCAGGAATAATAAGTCTTAACTAGACAAAGCATTAAACCTGCCCTTCTTACAGATTGGCAGGTTTATTATTTTTATCATTAAAAAAACTCTTCTTTATTGAGATAACTCTCATACTCTTTCTGTAACTCTTGTCTTTTTTACTCTGAGCATTAAAAATCATAGATATTGCAATTAAGGTTCCTCTATGAAGCTCTCAAAGTTAGTAAAAAAGTTCACTCTTATCTCTTTAGCAGTCTTTTCGCTTCACCAGTCTTGCTTTGCTGGTAATGGAGTATTTTCTAATGTAAGAGAACATGGCGAATGGATAACAGGATCATTTGCCTTTGATGGACAAAAAACAGCAAGACTTGGTTCAAAATACACTCAAAACAATGTAGGGCTCTTTCTTGATTTTTTAAGTCCTGAACTGTACCTCATTGAGGTTATTAGAACTAATGATATACCTGACAGAGGCATGGAACCTAAGTACTACTTAACTGATATGACAATTGCTGTTGATAATAAATACAGCATTAGCTTTGAAGCTAAGTGTGCTGAAGACGATACTTTACATGAATGCTTCGTACCTCAAAGCAAAAATGATGAGCTCATACGTCAGTTTAAAAAAGGTAATGAAGTTAGCTTCAAGATTGGGGATTTTGATCTGTACTTCAGTCTTTATGGCTTTAGCAAGGCTTTTTACAGGGCATCTAGACTTGTAAAGTAATCACTGATGAAAAAAAATCCTGCCACCAAAGAGCAGGATAAAGAGTGCTTACGTAGAATACGTTTCAACTCTGTAGCAAAGTAAAATTAAAATGAGAATTGATTACAACATCTTACGTGAACTGTAAAAAGCAACCTATGAAGACAGATTGCCTGAGTTTGTAAAAAATTTAGGCAATGATACATCATGGCAGGATAAATATACTGATCTTGATTTACTTGAAGAAGAAACTGAACGTAGACGTAAACTCTATCTTGGTAATTTAAAAGTACTTGTTGATGAAGGTTTTATTGACGGTGTAAGTGTTAGAAAGTCAGTAGATTTGAAGTATTCAGTAGGTTTTGAAGATCCAATGATTACAGTTAAAGGGTTATCCTTTTACGCAGGAATTAAAACACCGAAGTTTCTTAGAAAATTAAAAGAATTTGTTGAAGACAACGGTTATGCGCTTACCTTTCAAATTATTATTGATTATGCTCCAAAGCTTTTTAGTGAACTGACAAAGGATTACTTTAAGAAATAGGCAGTACCTCACCTGCTGAAAATTTGATATGATCACAACAGGATTAAACAGATGGATTACTAAAATGAATATAGACGCTGTACTTAAAAAAGAAGAGTTTCTTAATTCTAAGAGCTTTTTAAAAGTTATAAACTCCAAGGATGCCGATAATATAAAAACAGTCACATTTATACCTCCTAGAGTAGGTAAAGACAAAGGCTTTGGTCAATTTAAGATTGTTTATAAAACACCTTACTATTGTGCAAGCAGGTAGATATGGATAACTTACCTAAAACACAAAATAACAGTACATCTGAAGAATCAGTTCTCAGAGAGTTTATTAACATTCAACAAAGTGATTTAGAGGTTAAAAAATTAGAAGCTTCTAACAGAAAAGCTGAGATTGAGTCTAATGAAAGGATCGCTTTAGCTTCTATTCAGGCACAAGCAAATAGCGACTTAGCTCACTCTAAAACTTTTAAATACGCTTTCCTAGTTAGTCAGCTAAAGATAATTTTGATTGCAGTTATTGTTGCTGTTATCGTAGTAGTTGCTATTGTATATGGTTACAGTGAACTGGCTACAGATATAGCTAAATACGCCTTCTTTGCAATATCAGGTTATTTTGCAGGACTAGGACACAGTCAAGTAATACAGAAAAGAAAGAACAATTCAACATCGAATAAAGATGATGAATAGTCATAAATAGGCAGTATTTCTACTGCCTAAAACTCACTTCTTTAAGATCGTATCTACAATGAAACGGCTTGTATTTTTACCAGCTTGTTTTGCAAGTTCCTTGATTTGCTCCATTTCACTGCGAGTACATGCTATTACAATACGACCATCTTTTTTTAGCTCATCAGCTTTATATGGTCCTGTAGTTCCTGCAGGACGTCCTGCACCTTCTCTTTTTCCACCTCTCATACTAAGCTCCAAAAATTTGTATTAGCTTTTCAATAATTCCTATTACTTGAATTATGATAAGAATTAGAATCATCCATTCTAAGCGATTAAACTTTTTCATTTAAAAATACTCCAAACATAACCTACACTAGAGGTACCATCAGAACTCCAATCTGAGGGTATTTAGTTATTTAATAAAACTAATAAAAAGGTCAAGACATTGATAAATCATGGTTGAGAGTAAGCCAATTAACATCATGATTTCAATTCTTGACCATTTACGTTTGCACAATTGCTTACGTTTCTTTTTCATATCGACCTCCTTATGATTATTATTGTACTTTATAGATTATTTTATGTTAAGTAATTTATCTATAATATGCATAAAAAGGGTTTATTCTGTAAATATGTACACTACTTCTGTAATAAAATGTAATGGAAAAGTTCAAGTTTTTATCAGTTGATATGACCATTGCTGTTGATAATAAATACAGCATTAGCTTTGAATGACAAAAATCCATAAAAAGACACAGGTAAAAACAGATCATGCCCACCTAGTGAATAATTAAGTTGCATCCATAAGTTGCCCACCCTTAGATTTTCTTAAAAACTTATACTTAAGCCGTTTTGTATGAATTCACATTTAAAATGAATTAGGCAGGATCTGAATCGTTCAAATTCTGCCTAATTATGCTTTACTTTGGCTTTTGTATCAGCTTTTTAAGCTCTTCTATTTGACGCAGATATTGTGCTGTTTTCTCCTCATTCTTTTTACAGATGTCTGTAATTGTGTTTTCGTGTAATTTAAGATCAAGCCTTAGATTGTTAACTTCAACTGCATTTTCAGACAGCTTATCTTTCAGCATGTTTAATGAGTTTTGACTTTTAGTAAGTTCATCATTAAGTCGCTTGTTTTCTTTAGACAGGTTGTCATTGTTGTTGCATAAATCTTCAATAGTGCGGGCTAATGAAGCTCTCAATTGCTCATATTGAGTTTTCTCTTCATTGATTTTCTGAATGCAGAATTGCATATTGCCAGTGGCTGCTATAACCACAATCTGTTTAGCAAGTCTCAGACAGTCATCTTCGTTGAGATTAGAAAGGCGCAGATTTTCTTCAGTTCTATGCTTTTGCTGGTAATAGCTTGCTATGAACTTGGAAATCGTAGAATAGGAGCCACGAGATAAAAACTCTCTGACAGATTTGGTACTAACCTTGCTGCCTTTAGCTTCTAGCTGTTGAATTGATGAGGAAACATCATCAAAGGTGATATTTTGAGAGGCACCAGTGCAAGGTGTAGCTTCTTTTGTGACATTGCAGTTTTCTTCATTATTACACTTAAGTGTAACGTTACACTCTTCTGTAATATTACACTTTGGTGTAACGTTACAGTTACTGTAACCTGTAACGCCTTGTTCAGTACGTTTTTCAGTATTATCAACAACAGAACTCATTTTTTCAAGTCCTTTAATTCAGAAACTTCCATATCAACCTTTTGTAGCTTACCTTTACGGCGTCTGGACTTGCCATTTAGGTTAATGATTAAAGGATCTGCTAATAGTCTGTCCATCACAGCATCTACAGCGAGTGAGGCAAACTTACTGTTTTTACAGTCAGCGATTATTCTTTCATACCAGGTATCAATAGTAAGTTGAGAGAGAATAATGATAGAGCAGCCATTAGCCCTGCATGAATCTAAAAGTTCCTTTAGACAGGTAATTTCTCTAGAACAGGTGTTAGCGGTATCACTGCTTTGAGATTGCAAAGAAGTAGAGCTAGTGTTATTTAAGAGGAAGTCGTCTAGAACTATGATCTTGTTGCTGTAAATTCTGGACAATCTCTCATTGTAGGCATCACGGCGGTCATACATTGAGGTTAACATCATCATTTCACAGGTATAATCATAGTAAGAGGTCTTGTAGCCCATCTTCATGACATGATCAAGTATGGACATGCCAAAGGTTGATTTACCAGTACCAGCAGGTCCATTTACAATCACAATACCTTGCTCTGGTTGTATCAGCTTATTTACCACAAGCTCTATCTTGGAGATGGTAACACCATTGCTTTTAGCCAGTTCTGAAGCTGGTTGCAACATCTCTGATGGTGGAATATTTGAGTCCTTTTTTAAGAGCTTGTATTTGTTATCAAGTCTCTTTTGATGACAGACTTTACCGAGCTGATAGAACTGCTCAGAGAAAGGTAAATCACAAAAGTCAGAATCGTCTTTTAGCATCTCATAGGCATACCATAAAGAGCTTAGCTTCAGTGTTTTAGTAAACAGCTGTTTTAACTCATCTTCAGAATGACGAGTATCAGGTGAAATAGTTCTCTCCATTTACTCGACCTCCTCTTTAGCATTGACGGTGTCATCATTTACAGACTCCATGTCTTTTAATAACTGGCAGAAATAATCAGCTCCCAAGCTGGTACTTTCTAAAACCGAACCACTGTCTGTTACCTTGTTTTTGATATCTTCTAGTAATTCTCTTTTAGGAGTAAATTGCTTGGTTTTAGATGAGGGTTGAACGTTGACCAGACCATCTATGATCTGCGTCATCTGGAGATATTTGGTGATGTGAGGATCAATGATTAGTCTGAAAGCCTGCTTGTACCTTTCATAAGCTGACAGGTTTCGTTTTACATCATTAAAGATCCTGTTACATACAGTAACTCTGTCTACATCGTTAAAAGCAGTACAGGAATGAAATACATAGGTAAAAAACTCTGATAACTCTTTTTCAATAACAGGAACCTCATGACTGAGCTTTAAATAGTCATCAAGTGTTCTGGACATAGCTTTCTCTTTTGCAGAGTAATCTTTACTGTGCTTTATTCTCTTGATCCTGATAGAGGGAGAGTTATCAATCTTATAAGAGGTTAATTCTCCTACGGCATTGAAAAGCCTTATAGAGAATCTGTCAGCTGACGTTTGAAAACAGGTTACCTGTAAACCACAGTACTCTTTACCTACAAAGTAGTCATTTCCCTTGAATCTTACATAACCACGTTGTGACACGATACATTCTGTAACCTCATAGAGCTTAGGCCTTTTATCTTCAGGTGGTAGTGGTTGCAGGTGTTGCTTTTCATACGTATCAAAGAAAGACTGATGAGACCAAGAGCCTCCTGCTACATACTGGTTATTAAAAGTGTATGACAACTCTTTTAAGTACTTGTTTAGATCTTCTCATGAGGAAAAGGTACCGTTGATTATTCTTGCAGCGTTTCTAATGAGACGCTCACTGACATTTACAAAAGCTTCAATCTGTCCTTTATGTCTTGGTTTTACCGGACCTGCCAGTAACCAGTCAGTTTGGTAGCAACGGGCAAGGTACTGCATGGTGGAGTTTGGCGTATTTCTAATAAAACTCTTACCGCCACTGTTGAATAACTTTTTCCTGTAAGAGAGTGCAACATCGTTATCAGATTTAATACAGGCAGGTGCTCCACCGAAATACTCTAAGGCTGCAATAATAAACTCAGCCCAATCAATGGTTCTTTTTCTTTCACAGGCATAGATAAAGATCAATCCTGAGTAACGTAATGAAGCTGTAAAGACACAGGCTCTATGTTTTACGCCATCTTGATCTTGCCAGTTAAGAATATCACCATTACCATCAATATCCATTAAGGAACCAGGGTTAACCTCTCCTAATGAAGCAGTATCACTCAGTGCTGAATACTCAGACATATGTTTGGTTACATATGCTTTATAAGCCCTTTTAAAGGTGTTAAGGCTCATACACTGCTCTGGTAAGCCTTCAAATTTAAGGCAGTTTTTATGAAGCTCCTCTGTTTTTACGTTAAAGTTATCTTTGACATATAGCTCTAACCAGGCCTGTTCAAGGGTTGGCTTATCCTTATATACACGTGCAGGATGCATAAAGTTGTAGATAGCCTTGAAATCTGGCTGTTTAAAATCTTTTCTGTGCCCTAAGGCTCTAACCACTGTATTGAGCTTATCAGAGGTAAAAGATAGAACATCCTTTGGAGAATATCCCTCTAGGGCAAGCTTGTCACAGAATCTTGTGATGCTTTTCCTACTGATACCAGTCTGCTTGCTTAGCTGTGATTTATTTAATGGTTCACCTTCTTTTAATTCACTGATATAAGTGAACAACTCAATAATTTGGCTGTCTTTAATCATGCCGTCCTCTTTTCATTAGCAATAAAATAAATCGTTCCTGAGCCTTTTATGGCTCGGGAGTAATGCTAAGAAAAGTGGGCAGGAGTGTTTTCACGAAGTCGTCAGCAGATATATTTTCAGATGATGCCCATGAAAGGAAACGTGATATACATGCCTTTAATGACTGTGTGCAACTATTGGTTATGTTGCTGTAAACTTCGTAAGTTTTACAGCATGAACTCTTTGTGTCAATCCAAACTTGCACAAGCTCTATTTCTTGCTCAAGTTGAGAGTTTAACCTAGTAATATCAGAGGTAACAGCCACTCGGTTTCTGATTAGACTTTGGTATGTTGAGGATTTTCTGCTAATCAGCTTGCCACCAATACTTATGAGCTTTAGGTATAGTGAATCCTTAGTTTGATTTAACCTGTAAAGAAGGGCTGTCAGTAAATCTGTTAACATTCTGCGTCTGTACTTTAGGACAAAGACTGGTCTTACCTTAAAGCTGGTGTAATGCTTTAAATGACACCTTACCTTGTAAGCACATGAAGTGTTGCCACAGTGTAATCTGGGTAGGAATAAAATGACTTTATTCCCATCAGGTAACTGAATAACTCTCTTGTAGTAACCATCTAAAGCAAGTCTGTGACCGCAGTGCTTACAGTATAGATGTTTTAGAAATGACTTCTTGATGGATAATTTAAATGTGATTTCGCCTATTTTTACAATATCAAAGGCGTCGTTTGTTATAATGATCTGCATAGCGTTGCACTGTGGCAGATACTAGATTGGCGTCCCGTACTGCTACAGTGTGACCCCTTCCTTAAAAGTGTAACACCTGTGTAATTTCCCTTATTTTAGTACTTATCTACTGTAACAAATCCGATTTTTTGAGTGCTATATGTTGCTGCAAGTGTAATTTACTGTAACGAAGGTGGGCATTTTATGGATTTACATGGTGGGCATCTTTGGATCTTGGGTGGGCATTTTCAGTTATTTACCAGCTTTGAAGCTAAGTGTGCTGAAGACGAAACTTTACATGAATGCTTCGTACCTCAAAGCAAAAATGATGAGATCATACGTCAGTTTAAAAAAGGTAATGAAGTTAACTTCAAGATTGGGGAATTTGATCTGTATTTCAGTCTTTCTGGCTTTAGCAAGGCTTTTTACAGAGCATCTAGTCTTGTAAAGTAATCGCTGATGAAAAAAAAATCCTGCCACCAATGAGCAGGATAAAGAGGGATTATCTATCTAATCAATATCAAATCTTTTAATTAGAAGGTATAACGAGCACCTAAGCTTGCAAAGTTCTTATCTGAGGTATAAGAAGCATTGATACCAGCCTTGTTGATACCTGCTAAATCGTCTTCGTTGGTTACATCAAAGCGAGCTTCTGTCCATACGTTGAAGTTTGGAGTTACCTGATAGTTGATGTAAGCAGGAATTGATTTCTGAGTAAAGTCAATGTCCTTAGCATACTTACCATCACGGCTGAAGTTGATTACGTTATAACCGGTTCTGAAGCTTACACCACACTCTAAGGTATAGGCTACAACCCACTCAAAGCCCTTAGTCTTTAAGTCTTCAGCATTAGCTTCACGGAACTTGAAGGTACGGTTGTTATAAACTAAACCAGTGTAGAAGCCCTGAGCTAAATCTCCCCATAAAGCACCAACTGAGTAAGTATTTACTTTATCAAGATCTGTTGCATATACAGTAAAGCCCTTCTCATCTAAATGATTGTCGTTCTGACCATTGATTAACTCGTAACCTGCACGAATTGATAATGGACCAAAGCCTACATTATCAAAGGTATAACCTGCTGCAATTGAAGCACCATCGTTAACAGCTACTGTCTTGTGAGCCTTAAAGCCCTGCTCTAACTTGTAAGAATCGTTAGCGGTTAAATAACCTAACTTTAAATCAAAACCGTTAGTTGAGAATGCATACTCAATACGACCTGAGTTACGCTCATCGTTTGCGGTAATAGCGTTATCGCCGTAATCATCAAAAATATCAGTAGTTGACTGAACATAATTGATAGCGCCCTTAAAACGACCAGCTTTGAAACCACCAAAGTTCTCGATATCAGCCTGAACGAACTGATCACGACCTTTAATACCGTTACCTACTTTTGAGTTACCATCAGCCATATCCCACTGTGAGTAACCAGTTAATTTAACGATACCTACTTTAGTAGAACCACCGATACCAAAACGAGCAGAGTTCTGTAAAGTAGAATCGCTCTCACCTGCTAATTTGTTAGCACCATTGTAAATTACAGCCTGTACACGACCATCTGCCTTTAATGACACACCATCTTTATCGTAAACTGTTGCTGCATTTGCACTAACTGTTATAGCTAAAACAGCTAAAGCTAATAATGACTTTTTCATTTTTACTCTCTTAATTTTTTATCTGTGCCCATTGCACGTTGTTCATGTTAAGTAGAGTCTGTTAAATCAAGATGAGCTTATTAAGCTAATTTGTTAAAGTGCAGTTAAGAAATGTAAATTGTTTGAATGGATTAGGATTGTGAATGGATTAAGATTGGGTAGAGAATGGATAGAATATCAAGCTTGAGAATTGAAAAAGGAGATCATCAGATCTCCTTTTAAATTAGGAGCTAATACGTAACTGTGTACTAGCTCCAAAACAATCTTTATTAACCTAAAAGCAGAGTATTCATTGCTTTTACGAAGGTGCTTGGATCTTTTAGAGCGCCCTGATCAGCAAGTAAAGCCTGCTCATAAATTAAATCAGCCCACTGTGAGAATCTTGATTCATCAGCCTCAGCGTAAGCCTTCTGAACTAGCTTGTGCTCTGGGTTAATCTCAAGAGTGTACTTCTCATCAGGTAATTTCTGACCACTAGCCTCAAGTAGACGACGCATCTGCATAGTCATCATACGGTTGGTATCAGAAATAACACATGATGGAGAATCAATCAAACGAGTTGAAACTACAACATCCTTAACCTTGTCGCCTAAAGCTTTCTTGAAGCGCTCAACAAGATCTTTGTTCTCCTGAGCTACAGTTTCCTGCTTCTTCTTTTCCTCTTCGTCAGCTAACTTACCTAACTTTAAGTCCTGAGAATTTGCAGATACGAACTCTTTACCTGAGAACTCGGTGATGTTGCCCATTAACCACTCATCAACACGATCCCACATTAGAAGAACTTCAATACCCTTATTCTTTAAGTTCTCAAGATAAGGAGAATTTACAGCAGCTTCGTAGCTCTCTGCAGTGATGTAGTAGATCTTATCCTGACCTTCCTTCATACGTGAGATGTAGTCTTCAAAGCTTACATCCTGAACAGATGACTCGTTGTGAGTTGAAGCAAAACGTAACAGCTTTAAGATAGCATCCTTATTGTCATAATCCTCAACAGGACCTTCCTTTAGAACGTTACCAAACTGCTTGTAAAACTCAGCGTACTTCTCTTTATCCTTAGATAACTTGTCTAACATGGTTAGAACACGCTTGGTTAAAGCTTTCTTTAACTTACGAGTTACAGCAGTTTCCTGTAACAACTCACGTGATACGTTCAATGGTAAAGCATTAGTATCAACCAAACCACGAATGAAACGTAAGTAGTTTGGTAAGAAAGCTTCTGCCTTATCCATAATGAATACACGCTGAACGTACAGCTTTAGACCATGCTCGTTCTGACGGTTATATAAATCCCATGGAGCCTGCTTTGGAACATACAGTAATGATGTATATTCA
This sequence comes from uncultured Gammaproteobacteria bacterium, assembly GCA_900315395.1. Classification (GTDB taxonomy): domain Bacteria; phylum Pseudomonadota; class Gammaproteobacteria; order Enterobacterales; family Succinivibrionaceae; genus Succinivibrio. The sequence goes on along the minus strand of OMZC01000125.1, from coordinate 5,328 downwards.
AGATCACCTTCAACCTTGTTATGAGCATAGGTTAGAGGATCCTGATAGTCGTGGCTCAAATGCTTATAGAACTCGTTGTACTCTTCAGCTTTAATGTCTTTTGGAGCTCTTGTCCATAAAGCCTGAGCATTATTAACCTGAGTGTACTCAAACTTCTTCTCTGGTTCTTTCTTCTCATCCTTATCCTCACCCTCTTTAGGAGCTTCGTACTTCTCTTCGTACAGCTCTACAGGAGTTGAGATATGATCTGAGTACTTAGTGATGCACTCACGCAGTTTCCAAGTATCTAGGAACTCAGCTTCAGAATCCTTTAAGTGCAGGATGATCTGAGTACCACGGAATGGAACATTTACGTTCTCTGATGTAAAGGTACCGTTACCATCTGATTCCCAACGTACACCTTCTTCAGGCTTTGCGTTAACTGAACGAGATACAACTGTTACCTTGTCTGCTACGATGAATGCAGAATAGAAACCAACACCGAACTGACCGATTAACTGTGAGTCTTTCTTAGCATCACCAGTTAAGTTCTTCATGAAAGCTTCAGTACCAGACTCAGCGATAGTACCTAAGTGATTGTTTGCCTCTTCTAAGGTCATACCAATACCGTTATCGGTAATTGTTAAGGTCTTAGCATCTTTATCAGGACGGATCTGGATCTTAAAGGTAGGATCGTCTTTGATTAAATCCTGATTGGTCAATGACAAGAAATGTAACTTATCAATAGCATCTGATGCATTTGAGATAAGCTCACGTAGGAATACTTCTTTGTTTGAATATAGTGAATTTGCAAGTAAATCTAAAAGTTTAGTAACTTGAGTCTGAAAGCCATGTACAGTAGCTGTCATTTTTAATTATTCTCCATAAGTCTAAGATGCCTTTATCGCATCTGAATATCTGTAAGACTATATGGGGATTAAGGATTTTGTTTTCAAGACTTGACTCAAATTCAATTAAAAAAAACTCAATACTGTTTTGAAATTAGTCACAGACTTTTTAATTTTGGTCGACTAAACTAGGCAATGAGGACATCACAAATTGGCTCTCGTTTTTAATTTACGTAACTACTGGATACATTATGATTAAGCAAATTTCTATTTTATCTTTGGCCGTTATGATTTTAGGTTGTAGTTCACCAATAAAGGTAAATCAGTCAGAAATCAACAAACACCCAATTACAAAAGTTTGCGTTCAAGATAATAGACAATCACCTCTTACAGGTTATATCAAAGAAGCTGTTGATAATTTAGGAATTCAAACTGAGGTGTATAAGATTGATGGAAAACTAAATCCATCAAGAGATTGCTCTCACCTAATTTCTTATGTTTACAAATTTGATAAATTTGATTCAAAAGACAATGAACTAGCTAAGGTTACATACTTCTTCTATAACTATTATCCAAATGGTCAAAGAAAGAAGGTAGGAACTTCTATTGACGATCGCCAGAAAAACAAAAAATTTATCGATCTGACTAACAAAGAATCAGCTTTAGTTGACGTAGCTACAAAGATTAGACCTTTCTTTGGTAAGTAGTTCTAAAAAATCTGTTATTTACTGGTACTGTTATTGACTGGTAATTAAAAAGTCTTCAATTAAGCAAGTGGAGTAGTAAACAATCACAACTACTCCATTTTAATGTGACAACTACATATTTCTTCTGTAGTTAAATGACATTGCAAGTGTATTACCATCAACAGAGCCTAAATCTCCGCCTAAAGGCACACCTGTTGCAATTCTTGAAACGGTAATTCCATACTTCTTAGCCATACTTGCAATATAGGATGCTGTTACATCACCTTCTACAGTCTGACTTAGCGCAAGAATTAACTCTTTGACATCTTCTGACTCTAATCGAGAACGCAACACATCAAGACCTAATTCTTTAGGACCAATACCATCTAATGGACTTAAGTGTCCATGAAGTACGAAATAATTTCCTGAATAGGATGAGCTAGATTCGATTGCAGAAACATCAGTAGGAGTTTCTACTACACAGATACTGCCTGAACTCCTGCGTTTATCAGATTTACAGAGTTCACAAGGCTCGTTTTCTTGATCTGTATAGTTCCTGCAATGAGGACATAAAGAAATGTTTTTAAGACTCTGCTCGATTACTTGCGCCATATTCAAACCTTCCTGACGCTTTCTGTCTAAAAGGTAGTAGGCAATTCTAGTAGCACTTACAGGTCCTACACCTGGCATGACCTGTAAAGACTCAATCAGATTATCAAGCAGAGAACTAGATGACATGATTAGAATGGTAGCTTTAAGCCTGGAGGTAACTGCATACCGCCTGTTACAGCAGCCATCTTCTCTTTTGACTGCTCTTCAATACGACGATGAGCATCGTTGTAAGCTGCAGCTAAAAGATCTTCACAGATCTCTTTGTCATCTTTGAAAATTGAGTCATCAATTTCAACACGGCGAACTTCATGAGAACCAGTCATGGTTACCTTTACCATACCTGCACCTGACTCACCAACTACTTCTAAGTTAGCGATTTCTTCCTGTGCTTTTTGCAGACGCTCTTGCATCATTTGAGCCTGCTTCATCATATTACCCATGTTAAACATGTTCAGATCTCCTAAAAATTTTTCAAAATTCTAAATTAAATTGCTGTGTTTTGCAATTAAACTTGACTGATAAGTTTTAAAGCTCGTTTTCCCAAGCCATAGATTTCAGCAATCTTTCTATCAATCTTTTTAATGATCTCTTTTGAAGTTGCCTCATCGGCATCTTTTAGCTCTTCTACTAGAAACTCTATGTACATCTGATCTTCTTTTGAAGCTACAGGTACAGGTACTTCTTCTAATAAAGAGCGTAAGATTTTAATGGTATGGAACTTCTTTTCAAAGTAAAAACGGACTGCACTTGAATTTAAAACTGCAGCTAAATAGGTTGCTGACAGATCTTTAAATTCAGGGACGAGCAAGTTGCAGCTATTTAGAGTAAGCATTCCATGAGTATCAACAGCTACAATTGGGTACTTGGCAATAAATCTGTAAACCAGTTTCTCTTTAGCTCTGTAGAGCTCCATTGGAGCTACCTGTTGGAAAGCACCTTCTTCGTACTTGATAAAGCTGTCAGGAGGATTGATTTTAAAAGGTTCAATATCAAGGCCTCTTAAAACAGCTTCAGAGCCTTCTATCTTCTGTTTAAAGATAGAATTGTTATTTGAGCCTGTCACAATACCTAAAGCAAATTTAGCATGACCTTTTAGCTTTACACAGTGCTCAAGATCATCCATCTTATCTAAAACTAAAGCTTCCTGATCTGTAACCTTGAAGTTAAAATCAGAACCTTTTCTCTGACGACGCACAATGTAATTTGAGTCACCAACATTTACAATCACATCGCCAGAAGCATTACTAAAAGAGGTTTTCTCTAAGGTTAAAATTACGCTTGGGCATTGAACAGCGTGGAACACTTCACCTAAATAACGTACTGAACGTACACGAGCATGCTCGGTGATAAATGATCTGATAGTCTCATGAGATGCTACATTTAATAAAGCCTCAGGAAGTACGAACTGAACAATACCGCCATCTTTTAATAAATTTAGCGATCTCTCAACGAAAAGATCTGCAAAACATGGACGCTTTTTCTCAGCACAGATTAGAGTTCTAGCATAACGAGAGACAACCTTTTCATCATCGCATGAGCCCCAAGGAGGATTACCTAAAACAACATCAATCTGAGGCAGGCTTCTGCAGGTAATGGTATCGCACTTTAATAAATGCTCTTGTAAAGTATCTTTATCAGAACAGTTACCAGATAAGACAAAGTTAATTCTAGCTAAAGTAACTGAAAAGCCGTCTAAATCACAGCCATATAAATCCTCAACTCTAGCGCCTCGTCTTAATAAACGCAGTAAGAAGTTACCAGAGCCACAGCAAGGATCTAAGAATACACGTCCCCTTGCTACCTGTAAGGTTTCAACGGCTGTATCTGTTAAAGACTGAGGTGTGTAATAGCGACCTGACTGTCTTCTTTTGGATAGCTCCATTAAGGATAAGTAGATAAGACCTAAAGTATCCTCAAATGGTACAAAGTGTAAGGTAAAGTAAGGCAGTTTCTTTGAAGCTGATAACAGAGTGTTTCTTGAGGTCTTATCCATAAGCTCAAGTAACAGCCAGTCATAGATATCAGCATCTAATGTGCCTTCAAGGTATGCTCTGAAAAATTGCTTATTACAGTTAGATTTAATTCTTTTAGCATCAACTAAAAGCTGTAAGAATGATTCACATAATAAAGCGGTAATAGCAGTTGTAGAACCAGTAAAGCCACTTACTAATAAAGCAACAGCTGCATGATTTGGAGATTCTCTAGATACGTAATTTACATAAAGCTCACGACCTTTTAAGGCGGTCTTATTGCGTCTTGATTTTAAAACGTTACTATCATCTTTCTTTAAAGATAATAAGAGTTTTTCAACCTCATGTTTATAGATGAGTTTGCCTGTATCAGAATCTTTAGCGTTAAGCTTTCCTAATCTGAGCCAGTTTTTACCTGTAGCCTCAGATATTCCTAACATTTTGCATGCTGTAGCTAACGTAATTACTTCAGTCTTTTTAGTTTTTCTAATTTTAATAGGCTGTTTCATGGCATACCTTATTTATGTGTTCAAAGCCTTAGTAAAAATAATCTTAACATAGATTTTTATGAATTAAAAAAATTAAAAATCAATTTTATAAATACTTGATAATTTTCAAAAAGTTAGTTTAAGATATTTTTATTAATAAAAATATTAATTTGAAATTTTAATAAACATTAATCGTAAATATTCAGTCTTTGATTAGATGTTCAATTTGTAAAAGTCAGCCTTCAAAAACAGGCTCCAAAAATTAGAACTTATGGTAGAATTTTTCGTATGAACGCATTAGAAATTCAATACCTAAATCAAAGTCATTTAAGCCATATTGCAAGATCACTGTACATGCTTTATTTAAGACCTAAAGCAGAACAGAACCAGTGCATTACTGACTTATCCTCTATTGCTTCATACCTGTCATCTGACAGTAGTTATTTTCCAACTACTCCTAATTTTGATGTGGCCAGTCTGGTTTTGGATGAACTAGAGCAAACTGGTCTTATAAAAAAAGAAGATCCAAATGCTCCCTGGCAAGGTAATACCTTTGTACTGCCTCTTTTTATAAAAGAAGTAGAAGAGTTACCCTCAAAGCCTTTTTATATGACCAATTCATGGAGACCTACAGCTACTTTCCATGAAGCCTGTGTTCTATGTGGTCTTGCTGAAAGTACCTTTACAGAAGCTGAATTAAAAGCATTCACCTCCTATTGGTCTTCAAAACATGAGAGTAGAAATC
>OMZC01000040.1 GCA_900315395.1 uncultured Gammaproteobacteria bacterium | reverse complement strand
AAACCATTAATTTATAATAAGATCTTCGGCGTTTCGCTAAAGATCTCAGGTAAGTAAATCAATAAAAGAAAGTAGCTTTTTTTATTAGAAAAATCTCTTAAAAGAGAATAATTTATCTAAACCTATAGTATAAATAATTTCAGTAGTTTTAGATTATTTGCTTTTCTATTAACAGTCTATGCTTCATTAAACTGGTTTTAGATCAAAAGGTAAAGATCATATTTGCTCAATTCCTTTTTAAATCTATCCATTTAAACTCAAAAATTGATAACTATCTTTTGCTCACTTAATTTTGACTTAGCCATTTTGCTCAATTTTTTGCAGACACAAACTTACCATTCCCGATACGGTGTCTTCTCTTAAATTGTCGGTAATTTCAATTTTTGGTAATAAAGCTTCCTCAGCTGCTGTTGAAATCTGTTTTTTCAATCTCTCAATCAGACCTGGTTTTAAAGTTTCTGAGTAAATTGCTACATAGCCTGGATTTAACACACACATCACGGCTCTAATTGTTCTAATAGCCAGATCGTCAGCTTGTAAGGATTCTGATGGCAACACACCTACATCATTGTACATAGGGAAATAGCGGATCTCACCTGCCATACCGTCTTTACCACGTAAAACAGAACCGTTATAACAGAAGCCACAGCCTGGAATTTTGCCAGGTACTAAGATAATGCCACTTACATATTCCTGATTCTTACAGCGCTTGTAACATCCTAAGGTTGCTGCATTGATATCAGTTTCAAAGAAAATTGGAATATTAAAGTGTTTTTCTAAATGGCTTGACAGTCTCTTTGACTGGCTGTCATGACGAATGGCACTGCCAACACGACCTCCAACATCATCTGATGGCATGGAAACACCAATTACAGAGATCTTTGGATATCTTTCTACATAGCGCTCCATACCGATCTTAAATTCATTAGTCTGAATTGAATCTTTTTCGTCAATTAGTTCTTCACGTCGCTCAAGACACTCACCAAACAGATTGTGAACTGAATAACCTACGTATTTGTTACCAGATCTTTTATATATAGACAGAATAAGTATCAGCTTATTCATCTCATTAAATCTATATGTAGTAGCTGGTCTACCATTGGGGATAGAGGACTTGCCTCCTTCTAAAACTTCACCTGTAGCAATTAGCAAAGATAAGATTTTATTTAAAGTAACTACAGATAAACCTGTCATTTCTTTTAACTTTGATGCAGTACAGATCTGTTCATTATGCAGAGCGCGTCGTACTAATTGCAGATTTTGCTCTCTAATTTGTTTTGAAGTTATGGTGACAGAAGATTCAAGCATGAAAATACCACTAGTTATGCGTAAAAAATATGAAAGTAAATTGTCTTGATGAAGAAACGCAAAAACTTACAAACTTATTTATCAAAACTTGAAATATAGATCACGTAATTGATATAGGCATTCTATCTAGTATTGGATAGTTTTAAAAATAAGTTATTAAACTACATTTAATAATAAAATATTTTTTTGATTTATTCAAATTTATTGAAAAATTTAAAACTACGTTAGTGTATGCTTACTTTTACAAAAGGCATGTTTCTCATAGCGTTTTTAATAATTTTTGATATAACTTAATTATTATATGTATTTGAAAACTTTTAACAGAATTTAACATTGTTTTACACAAAAAACGCATATTTTAGCTTATTTCTGACATTTTAGAACTTGCATAATCCCATATATATCCGGCATTTTTGAAACACATTTTTTAAATTTTCATTTTTAGACAAATTTTCATAAAAACTGTTCATTATTTTTCATAAATTTGTCATTTTGAAAATTCCTACTAAAATTATGACAACGGTTTATTTAAAACCTTTTTAAACACACACTGCAAACGAGGAGCCTTAATGCTTCAGATTAGATTACATGGCCGTGGAGGCCAAGGTGTTGTGACCGCTGCAGAGATGCTGACTTTAGCCGCTTTCTACGAAGGCCACTATGCACAAGCTTTCCCAAGCTTCGGTTCAGAGCGTACTGGTGCACCTGTTGTTGCCTATGCTCGTATTGATAACAAAGAAATCCGCACTCATGAGCCTATTCAGGAACCAAACGTTGTATTGATTCAAGATAAGACCCTGTTAGGTGCAGTTGATGTTTTTGCAGGTCTTGATAAGAATGGATACGTTGTTATCAATTCAAAAGAAGATCCTGAAAAAGTTGTACCAGAGATTGTAAAGATGTTACCTAAAGGACACGTGTTTACAGTTCCTGCAACTGATTTTGCTATGCAGAAGATTGGTAAGCCACTACCTGGCGCTCCAATGTTAGCTTCTTTAGCTGCTGTAACCGGCATCTTAAAGTTAGAGTCTGTACAGAAGGCTTTCCAAGCACGTTATCCAGGCAAGATTGGTGATGCTAATGCTGAGACTGCAGCTTTAGCTTATAACTTCATTAAAGAGGAGGCAAAGAATGCTTGAGCAGATCGAAGGATCATTAGGTGTAGCTAAGGCTGTTGCCCTATGTCGTCCAGGTGTTGTTTGTGCCTATCCTATTTCTCCACAAACTCACATTGTAGAAAATGTTGGTAAGTTTGTTAAAAACGGTACCTTAAAAGATTGTGACTTCTTAAATGTTGAGTCTGAGTTCTCAGCAATTTCTGTTGCAATCGGTTCTGAAGTAGGTGGTGCTCGTACTTATACAGCTACTGCTTCACAGGGTCTGTTATACATGACCGAAGGTGTTTACTCAGCTTCAGGTTTAGGTCTTCCAATTGTTATGACCGTAGCTTCACGTGCTATCGGTGGTCCTATCAATATTTGGAATGATCATTCAGATTCTTTATCACAGCGTGATTCAGGTTGGTTACAGTTATTCTGTGAATCAAACCAGGATGCTGTTGATACTCATATCATGGCATTTAAGATTGCTGAAGAAGTTGGTCTTCCAGTTATGGTATGTATGGATGGTTTCGTTCTAACCCACGCATTTGAAAGATTAGACATTCCATCACAGGAAATTGTAGACAAGTTCTTACCTGAGTATCAGCCACGTGAATACCTAACTCCTAAAGAGCCAATTTCTATTGGTGCTATGGTAGGTCCTGAGGCTTTCACAGAAGTTCGTTTCTTACAGCAGCGTAAGATGGCTAAGGCTTTAAAGGTTATTGAGAAGGTAACTAAAGAGTACCGTGATTTAACTGGTTCTAAGTCAGGCGGTCTGTTAGATTGCTATAACTGCGAGAACGCTGATCTTAAGTTAGTAATCATGGGTTCTACTGTTGGTACTGCTAAAGACGAAATCGACAGATTAAAGGCTGAAGGCATCAACGTAGGTATCATTTCATTAAAGTCATTCCGTCCATTCCCATATGAAGCTATGGCACAGGCTATTGGCGACACCAAGCAGGTTATCTGCTTAGAGAGAGCATTCTCATTTGGTGCACGCGGTATCGTATGTCCTGAGGTTAAGAGAGCTATGGAAGGCAAGAACTGCGACGTTAAGACAGTTGTTGCAGGTCTTGGTGGACGTCCTATCTTCGGTACCACCATCAGAGGTATCGTAAAGGATGCATTAGCAGGCAAGTTCACTGAAGAGTTCACTTGGTTTGATGTTAATGCTGACGTTTTGAACAGCTACACAGACAAGACTGAAGGTGTAACCTTCAAGAAGGGCCCTATCGCTCAGTCTGTTCTAGAGAAATCAGTTAAGGATTAGGCGGAGTAAACAATGTTAGAAAAGATTAAATTCTATCAGACAGGTTCTAATACCGTAGGTAACCGTCTGTTAAATCCTGCAATGCGCACCATTCAGTCATCAGCTGACCGTCCTAATGGCTTGATTTCAGGTCATAGAGCTTGTCAGGGTTGTGGTGAAGCATTAGGTACAAGATACGCAATTGATGCTGCTATGAAGGCAACTAATGGCAACATTATGGTTGTTAACGCAACTGGCTGTTTGGAAGTTTTCTCAACTCCATATCCAGAATCAGCTTGGAGATTACCATGGGTTCACTCTCTATTTGGTAACACCGCAGCTGTAGGTTCTGGATTAGCTGCAGCTGCTGCAATCCGTGCTAAAAAGAACGGTGACACCAATGTTCCACGTATCATTGCTCAAGGCGGTGACGGTGGTACTACCGATATCGGTTTTGGTCCACTATCTGGTATGTTTGAGCGTAACGATGATGTTCTATATCTTTGCTACGATAACGAAGCATACATGAACACCGGCGTTCAGAGATCATCAGCTACACCTCCATCAGCTCGTACTGCAACTACTCAGCTAGTTGGTGATAAACCAGGTGCTGATTGGGGTAAAGGTAAGGATGTACCTTTAATTGCTATGGCTCATGGTATTCCATACGTAGCAACTGCAACTGTAGCTGATCTACGTGATCTTGAGTACAAGGTAACCAAGGCAATGCAGTTCCATGGTGCAAGATTCATTCAGATCTTAGTTCCATGTCCTCTAGGTTGGGGCTTGACCTCAAATTCAACAGTTACTGTAGCTCGTATGGCTATGGAGACTGGTTTCTACCCTGTTTATGAAGCTGAATACGGCAAGATCACCTCTGTAAGAAAGATCCGTCAGAAGCAGCCTGTAATCAACTATCTGAAGATGCAGCGTAGATATGCTCACTTGACTGGTAAAAAAGCAGATCCTAACGTAGTTGCAAGACTACAGGCTCTTTGCGATACCAATATTAAGAACTTCGGTCTGTTAGGTGATGAGGAGCCAAACGGCACACCAGTTGCAATTCAGGCTTACGAGCGTAACTCTGCTGTTTAAGGAGATAGTAAATTATGTTACAAAAAGCTTTTGCTGTTACCCTTGATCCAGCAACCTCTTTAAGAAACCACACTGGTTCATGGCGTACATTGCGTCCTGTTAATGTGTTTAAGCTACCACCTTGCAACAATCAGTGCCCTGCTGGTGAAAACATTCAGCAGTGGTTATTCTATGCAGCAGAAGGTGACTATGAGCACGCATGGAGAATTTTAACTGAGGAAAACCCATTACCTGCATGTATGGGTCGTGTTTGCTATCACACCTGTGAAGGCAAATGTAACCGTGGCTTTCTAGATGAGAGCGTAGGTATCAACTCAGTTGAGCGTTTCTTAGGCGATTATGCTATTGAGCACAATCTATCATTCAAGCGCCCTGCTCGTGAGACTGGTAAAAAGGTTTTAATCATCGGTGCAGGTCCTGCAGGTTTATCAGCTGCTTATCAGTTACGCCGTTTTGGTCACACTGTACACATCGTTGAGATGGGTAAAGAAGCCGGCGGTATGATGCGTTATGGTATCCCTGTATATCGTCTACCAAGAAACGTTTTAGACGCTGAGATCAAGCGTATCACTGATATGGGTGTAACCATTGAGTGTGGTCGCAAGGTTGAAGATATCGAAGCTGAGAAGAAAAACGGCAAGTATGATGCTGTGATCTTAGGTTTAGGTGCTTCAATTTCAACTAACGTTGATATCCCTCAGGGTGATACCAACCACGTTTTAAATGCTCTAAACGTTTTAGGTCAGATTGAGACCAACGGTGACATTGAGATTGCACGTAAGGTAGCTGTTTACGGTGGTGGTAATACTGCTGTGGACGTTGCTCGTTCATTACGCAGAATCGGTGCTGAGCCTATCATTGTTTATCGTCGTAACCGTGACAAGATGCCAGCTAATGCTGAAGAAATGGATGCGGCTATCGCAGAAGGTATTCAGGTTAAGTGGTTATCAACCATTGCATCAGCTTCAAAGGATTCTTTGAAGATTGAGAAGATGGAATTAGACGAGAATGGTAAGCCACAGCCTACAGGTCAGTATGAAGAGTTACCAGCTGATGCAGTTGTTTTAGCTATCGGTCAGAATGTTGATAAGTCAGTTCTAACTAAGTTATCAGATCTGAAGATGGATAAAGACAACGTAATCATCGACGAAGAGTCAAAGATGACTTCAATTGAAGGTATCTTTGCAGCAGGTGACGTTGCAACTAAAGACAGAACAGTAACTCATGCTATCGGTATGGGTAAGAATGCTGCTCGTGGAGTTAATGCATACTTAAACGGTCAGACTTACAAGAAGCCTGAGAAGCACGAAGTTGCTAAGTTTGAGGATATGCATCCTTGGTACTACACTGATGCTCCTAAGACAGTTCGTCAAGAGCTAGAAGTAGCACGTCGTTCAAATACATTCGATGAGGTTCAGTTTGGTCTAACCGAAGAGAATGCTATTTTTGAGGCACGTCGTTGTCTGTCATGCGGTAACTGCATGGAGTGCGATAACTGCTACGGTGTATGCCCTGATAGCGCTGTGGTAAAACTAGGTGCTGGTAAAGGCTATGAGTTCAACTATGACTACTGCAAAGGTTGTGGTGTTTGTGCTCAGGAATGCCCTTGCGGTCACATCAGAATGATCCCAGAGCAGATCTAATAAGTTTGTAATCTAATCATAAGCGGTTTACGTCTTTTTGAGGTAAGCCGCTTTTTTGTAGATACGCTTTGTAAGATACGATGTTTTAAGTTAATCTAACTAAGTTAATCTAACGTATATCACGGGAATATCACACAAGCAGTTCATCATGAAAACAGACATTAACTATCTAATGTATCAGTTAAAGAGCTTTTTATACTCCGATTTTAAGAGTAATGAGATTTCATCATTATTAAACGATTTAGAGCCTGAAAAGTATCTTCAAGAATATGTCTTGTCTTTGCACTTAAACAAGGAAAACGAAGATAAGGTATGTTTACGTTTAAGACATATTCTTGAAAATGCTAAAAGTGAACATGTACCCTTAAGCATTGAATACGAGCCTTATCAAAATGCTGAAGAAGCATATCTAGCAAGGCAAAGATACATCAATGGACTTGTTCAAAAAGAGCAGTATCTTGCCTTTATAAGTAAGTCTATCTTTCTTTTATCTCTTACTGCGATCTGTCTTTTAGTAGTATTTATTGCAACAGCTTAGATGCAACTATCCTACAAATCTATAAGATAAAGACATAATGTTTTACTACTAAATAACACCGAGAGCTTAAAAAAGCCAACTAACAATCTGGTTTACATTTGCATAATCGACAAGTAAATAAAGTGTAAAAGTCAATAAAAATAAACTGAAATTTCACTTTGCTCACACTTTAATAATTATGTATAACTTATTGATCTTATTAGATGAATTTAACGTTGACACTATAAAATGATCTGCTACCATAAAGACATGGTAACAAAGTTACCAAAAGAATACCCTGGGGTGACATCTAGCGTTTCTACCCTGAGCCGATATCTTTAGACTTTGGTATCTTCCTGATAATGGTGTGTAGGCCCGTTTTACGTGGAAACCTAAGTTATCATCTGATGCCATACTTGAACTCACTGGTTCAAGGAGTCATGAACAGCGGATTCATTTCCGGGGCCTCAAAAAAAACACTTCTAAAGCAATTTTAATGCGCAATAAATCAAGTAAAATGTTCACATTCTGTGAATTAGCTCAATTCAATGTAAAATTAAAGTTCAAAATTGTGTTTAATTCGGCATTTTTCTGAAAAAATGTATATAATACCTTAGTTTTCGTATTTTTACGGATATTGTATTGGCAATTTAAATAAGGATTGTCAAAAAATAATAAGCAAGAAAAAACGATAAGCTTAATCGTTTAGTTTAATTTAGAGTAATAAAATGCCTCCAATCATCAAACCTCAGACTGACACTACTATTAGCTGGTTCTTAAGTCAGTGTCACATTCATAAGTATGCAGCAAAAAGCACCATTATCCATTCAGGCGAAAAGGCTGAAACCCTTTACTATATTGCAAAAGGTTCAGTTGCAGTTTTGATTAAAGATCAAGACGGTCACGAAATGATTTTAAGTTACTTAAATCAGGGTGACTTCATTGGTGAAGTTGGTCTATTTGATGAATCAGAAAATCCAAAGCGTACAGCTTGGGTTAAAGCAAAGACTTCATGTGAAATTGCTGAAGTATCTTACAGCAAGTTCAAACAGCTAGTTCAGGTAAACCCTGAAATCTTAATGAGATTAACCGCTCAGATCTCAAGACGTCTGTCTGCAACCTCTGCTAAAGTTGGTAACTTAGCATTCTTAGACGTAACAGGTCGTATCGCTAAGACCTTAGTAAACTTAGCTCATCAGCCAGAGGCTATGACTCACCCTGATGGCATGCAGATCAAGATCACTCGTCAGGAAATCGGTCAGATCGTTGGCTGTTCTCGTGAAACTGTAGGTAGGATCTTAAAGATGATGGAAGAAGATCATCTGATAACTGCTCACGGTAAGACCATCGTGGTATTTGGTACTCGATAATAGTTTTAAAGGAAAGTCTTTCTAAAGTGGAAAGACTTTCTTTTTTGTATTAATATAGCTTTCATATATTAATCTTTTAGTTATTTAAGGAGCGAAAATGGCTTCATTATTAGAGCGTGGTATCCACTCTTTTGATAAAAATGATCTTTTAGCATGTAGCCGTGGTGAATTATTCGGACCTGGTAACAGCCAGCTTCCAGCACCAAACATGTTAATGTTTGATCGTATTACAGATATTCAGGCTGAGGGTGGTGAACACGGTCTTGGTTTTGTTAAAGCAGAGCTAGATATCAATAAAGATCTTTGGTTCTTCCAGTGCCATTTCCCAGGTGATCCTGTAATGCCAGGTTGCTTAGGCTTAGATGCAATGTGGCAGTTAGTAGGCTTTTTCTTAGGCTGGAGAGGCGGTCCAGGTAAAGGTCGTGCACTAGGTGTTGGAAAAGTTAAGTTCAAAGGCGAAGTTTTAGATAACGCTAAGATCGTAAGATACGAAATCAACTTAAAGAAAATCATTGAAAGAGGTCAGTTAATCATGGGTATTGCTGACGGTAAGGTTTTCTGCGATGACGAGCATATCTATACAGCTGAAGATCTTCAGGTAGGTTTAATTCCACCTAAGAAGAACTAATCATTCTTCCCCTCTTTTCTTTAAAGCGCATAACCTTTGATACCCCTGTCTGTTATGCGCTTTACTGTCTCCTATAAAGCTAGCTAATATTGCTTAAATTGAAAGACAACAGCTTAATTCTTCTAGTTATTTGTTCAGCTAAACATTAGTTTCAAAATATCACACACATTTTGAAAATTAACAGACAATAAAGTCAAATTGTCGTTTTAATTTCTGCAATAAATGCAAAATTATGCATTATTTTTAAAATTATTTTCATTTGTAATTTACATAAAACACAAATGCAACAAAACCTTATCACATCAACATTTACAAGCATTAAGGTATATCAAAATTGACAGTAAAAACCAGTCATAAAAGGCATTTCTAAGCCAAACTTAGCTTGCATCAAATGAAAATACCAGTATAATAAGCCGCTCAAAATTGTGATCTTGTTCACAATTATTTACTATAGGAATTACCTATGCTATCTAAAATAAATAATCCATGGATCTACTACTCAAGATTCAAACATTCTACAGCAAACGATCTTAATCTGATTCAACATGCTAAAGATTGCGTCTCTTCCCTTTATGAGATCTCAACTAGAACCGAGCTGAAGATATCTCAAGCCTATAATCTTCTGTTCAACCATATTCCAGAAGAGTTAACTCGTTGGATGGCAAAAGCTGCTCGTACTGAACCTGAGTTATTTACTGACTACTCTATTATTTCAAAGGTGAGCGTGGAGCATAAGCTCGACTTTTTAAGAATGACAGAATCTCCTATCGCCTCTTTATCAAGACTATCTGGCTATTCAATTTTTGATATTGTAGAGAATTTAGAAAATGCTACTCGTTCTGAAAGCGATTTTGTATCTCACCTAATCAATACAGCAACACCGACCTTACTCTCTTGTCTTGAGGATTTATTACAACTAAAACTAGCTACAAACAGCGACTTATCGCCTCCATTAAAAGCAGACTCAATAAATAGATTTACAGCTTATCATTTAGCTAGCGCTGGTTGCTCTAAATCATTAAACCAGGAAATCACTTCATTGCATTACAGAACCCTGTCAGAGTTTTATCTTGTCAGTCAGAAGAAAAGCTATAAGAAGATGCGCTCAATCATCCCAATTCTTGCAGATAAAGAACTCTCAGGCTATATCATGCTCATGATTGCCCTTTACACGATTTGCTGCAGAGTTCTTACCAATAAGGAAGCATCAACTCAACACTTTGATACACGAGCGATCCCTTTGAAGATCTCTAATATCTTAGCTATTGGTATCTACATCGTATGTTCAAAACTTAATGTTAATTATCAGAGTTGCTTTACAAAGAGCAAGAAGCTACATAACTTTCCATCATTTGATAACTTCTATGCAATATTAGAAATGTATGTAAATAAGCAGGCTGAACCTGTAGCTTGCTTAGGCTGTAACACACCATATCTTGATTTAAAAGATCCTAAGTGTGCTCAAGAGTATTTGTCTGTCATACCCTGCCCTAAATGCAAAAAGAATGCAGAGTATGACATCAACGAAAACTAAGTTTAACGCAATACTTCTTAACTTAGTGTTCTCATTGTAGCTCGATTAAATTAGCAAAGCCTTAGTAAGGAAAAGGATCAGTACCTTCAGTTCTCTTACTATGACTATCACTACAGCATCGAGCTACTAGCTTAGTAAATTTGCTACCACCTGAGGGTATGCATTTGCCTGCATCATCATCTGTGAGGTAGCATTTTCTAAGATATTTGCTGAAATCAGTCTTGAAGACTCTACAGCGTAGTCAGCATCAGTAATTCTTGCACGAGCATCGGACTCATTCTCATGCATATTTTCCTGATTGCTGATAGTACTGGTCAATCGATTAGATACAGCTCCGATATCAGATCTTTTTGAATCGATAAAAGCAATGTAGTCATCAATACTCTCTAAAACCTTTTGAGCATTCTCAGCAGTTGAGACATCGAAGGTTTTATTAGTATCACTATAACCATTGCCATCTGATACACCGCCAATATGAGACTGCATTGAGGACATGGTAAAAGACACAGACAAATCAAGATCAATGGTAGTGTTTGCATTAGCACCAACCTGTAATGAGAGTTTACCTTCATCATTGATGAGACTGTGCTCAGACTTACCGTTTAAGATCTGAGCTCCACCATAGGTTGTCTTGCAAGCAACACGAGTGATCTCATTGCATAACTGATTTACTTCAAACTGAATAGTATCTCTATCCTGCTCATTATAAGTACCGTTAGCACTTTGAACAGCCAACTGTCTTATGCGCTGTAAAATAGTAAAATCCTCTACTAAAGCACCTTCAGCTAATTGAGCTACAGCCTCACCTTCTGAAGAATTTCTATTACCTCGGTCAAGACAGTTAATCTGAGAGGTAAATTTATGTGAGATCTGTAAATTAGCAGGATCATCCTTAGCACTGTTGATCTTAAGACCTGAGGATAATCTTTTAGTAGCATCAGCTGATGTCAGATTAGATTTTCTTAAATCAGCCTGCGACGTAATTGAGGCAAGATTTGTTTGTATCGTGATTGACATAGTTCTTCTCTCCAGAAATTATATTTTCTGAAAAGCAAGATATATGCCTAATTAAAACTTCTTAAAGATCAGTAGATTAGAAAAATACAGACCTTTCTTTTGGCAAGATTTTGCCGTATGACTACTGCAACTGACGCAATT
>OMZC01000018.1 GCA_900315395.1 uncultured Gammaproteobacteria bacterium | reverse complement strand
GAGCATTAAAGATCACGTTAAATGATCTAAAGGGTAAATAGATTATTCAGAGACTAGTGCTTTTACCCACACTTATGCACGAAGCCTCTAATTAGAACAATTTATTATTCATTAGCAAAAATATTGATCATAAGCACTTTTTTATAGCATTAATCTGAATAGAATACTTACATGGATTCAAGCTAAAGCTTAATTCGTAATGATTTTTTCCTAGGTTATGCTTCGCCCAACCGCGAAGCATTTTTTTTATTTTCACATTACGACTTTTCTCAAAAAATCAAAAAAGCTTTTCTCAAAACAAATTTTCAAAACAGATAGTTAAGTCTGTGACTGCTCTCAAAATTTCATTTTAAAAAGTACCGACTTTTTTAAATTTTACGTTTGTATCAAATATTTATTAACAATTCACCATTAAGATAGTTTCATAACAAACAAAAATAAGGAGTTTATATGCCTAGATATCTATGGTTTATCCTTGCAGCTATTGCGCTGATTATTGGATACAACGTTTATGGTCGTTTTGTTGAAAAGATCTTCGGACCTAATCCAAAGAAAGAAACCCCAGCTCATACCTTAAAAGATGGTGTTGACTATGTGGCAATGCCTAAGTGGAAGCTGTGGTTAATTCAGCTTTTAAATATCGCAGGTGTAGGTCCTGTATTCGGTCCTATTCTAGGTGCTCTTTATGGTCCTACAGCTTTACTGTGGGTTGTTTTCGGTACCATTTTCGCAGGTGCTGTTCATGACTACTTCTCAGGAATGATGTCTGTTCGTTATGGCGGTGCTAACGTTCCTGAGATTGTAAGATATACCTTAGGTACTAAAGCAAGAAACTTCATGCGATTCTTTGCAACCTTATTACTGCTTTTAGTAGGTGTTGTGTTCGCTACAGCTCCTGCTGGTCTGTTAACCAAGTTATGCGCAGGTCATTTTGACGGTGTATTAAACTTTTGGGTATGGATCACCATCATCTTTGCTTACTATTTCTTAGCTACCATCATTCCTATTGATAAGATCATTGGTCGTATTTACCCAGTCTTCGGTGCATTACTGATCATCATGGCCGTTGGTGTAACCTTAGGCTTATTCTTCAACATGCCAGACAGCTTCTATTCATGGGCTGACTTTACCTCAAACCCTCATCCAAATAACTTACCTATTTGGCCTCTAGTATTCATTACTATTGCTTGTGGTGCTCTATCAGGTTTCCATTCAACTCAGTCTCCTCTAATGGCACGTTGCTTAGAGAATGAGTCAGAAGGCAGAATGGTATTCTACGGCGCAATGGTAGCAGAAGGCTTCATCGGCTTAGTATGGGTAACTGTTGGTATGACCTTCTACCCTGATGCTCAGGCTCTATTAGCTGATATTAAGGCAGGTGGTCCTGGTAACGTAGTTTACACAAGTTGTATCTCTCTGATGGGCACATTCGGAGGTATTCTGGCTATATTAGGTGTAATTATTCTTCCTATCACCTCAGGTGATACCGCATTCCGTGCTGCAAGACTTACCATTGCTGAAGCAATTAAGTTACCTCAGGTAAAACCAGCTAAACGTCTTTTAATTGCAATTCCAGTATTCGTAATTGGTATTGTTCTATCTCAGGTTGATTTCAACATCATTTGGAGATATTTCGGTTGGTCAAATCAGACCTTATCTGCAATTATGCTCTGGTCTGCATCTGCTTACCTGTACAGAAAGGATAAGTTACACTGGGTAACTTCAATTCCTGCAACCTTCATTACAGCAATATCTGTAAGCTACATCCTTTATGAGCCAAACATGGGCTTTGGTATCGATATTGATGTTTCTAACATCGTTGGTGCTGTATCAGGCTTAGTATGCTTATTCTTACTCTTAAAGTTTGGTAAGAAACCAATTGCAGGAGATCCTGAGTCAGAGACTGCTGACAATAAGTAAAACAGATTTGAACAGATAATAATTTAATCTCCATTTTGAACCTAATTTAGCAGGCGCTAAGGCGCCTGCTTTTTAATGCTCAAAATATATACGATTTGATGTCAGATCATTTTTAGCTGAAATTTGAAATCTGTTGCTGCAAGCAATTTAATAAGGATTGTGTTGAAGTATCAAGTCTCATACTCCTATCACGTACTAGTATGTCTTCTAACAGCCAACTCTATGATTTAACTTAAAAGAGTCAGTCTAAGTTCTAAATAGAAATAGTAGAAAAAAGAAAACCTGTGAGGAATTTAACTTCACAGGTATTCTTGTCGAAATTTAGCTAATTGTAAATAAGCTTAATTTGCTTTAACTTCGTGAGCCGACGCACCTGAGTATCTCTTGAACTCATCGACTAGCACATCAGCAAAGCTAGGATATAGTCTTGAAACTTCCTGAGATGATAAAGGAGCATCCTTTTCATCATAGAATGTAATAGCAGTTGATGATCCGTGGATACCTAAACGGATCTTGTATTTACCATGTTTAATATCAAGACGGATATTAGCTCCTAACTTAATTAAATCATCAGCACTGTCTAGAACCTCAACATCGTACTCTGCCTTAGCTACAGAGTGAGAGTTAATCTTCCAACCACATCTTGGGAACATACCATTTAGAAGTTCCATGGTGGTTTCAAATGGAGCTTCAACTAAGATTGCATCATGATTGTTGTTATCCTGACCTAATGATACGATTAAGTTATCAGGATCGTATGCTGATTGCTGGTTCTTAGTGTCGTTCTCATGGATGATCTGGTTTGAAAAGCCCATAGCAAAACGTTCTTGCTCAATCATATCCAAAACATCTTTCATCTTGGTGCCAGATGATAAAGATGTCATTGAACCTACAAGCTTAGTTGCAATACCAATCTCGCCTTGAGCATTTCTACCAACACGGATCTGATAAATCTGCTTATAACGTTTTAATCCTAAATCAGCATCAGTGTCATCATATGGCTTACCAAACTCTGTAAAGTCACGAGCAATGGTAGTTAATACATACTGTCCCTGAGCAATCTTACCTACAGCTACATTCATAGTCTTTAGAACTGATGCTAATAACATCCAAGCATCATCTTCAGTCTTAATGCCGTGTGAACCGTCATGCTCAAACCAAACAATAGCCTCCCCTGAAGACCACTGTGTATGACAACCAACATCTGATCTGTAAGGAGCAGTTGGTGCTCTTACATCAACAGCTTCTCCTACAGGACCTGTTAATAACTTTTTATTTACAACTGGAAGCTGTAATTCTGGATTGATACCAGGATTATCAAGTGACTGAGGAACTACAATGCGGTTATTTGTTACTTCAGCATCAGAATGTTCGTAATAACCTGTAGGTTCTCTTGAACTCTTATCCATGCCGAAATATTCTTGCCAGTAATTTCGAATGGTTACACAACCTGACAAGGTCAAAGCAGGAATAGCACCAATAGCTACTAATGCAGCTAGTTTTTTAATTTTATTCCTTGACACCTAATATCTCCTTAATGTGTATTCTGCAAGCTTAAAAAAGCATCTGAGAAACAATTTCTCAGATACTCTCTTCAATGATCAGAAATAAAACTTCCGCCTATAAAGGCGGAAATTAAATTTTAATCAAAATCCTGCTGTAAGAGAGGCTTTTGCAGATAGCTAAATAAATTATTGCTTACCATATTTAAGACTTCCTTAATTGAAGAAAGTTCAGGATCATAAGCATTAATATATGTAGGCTCAGCACCTGGCTCGTAATAGCATACTGAAGAGAACACAGCATCAACATCTGTATCTGACAGAGTTAAAGAACAACGGAAATCAATCATTCTCTCTACGCCAGCCTGAATTAACAGAGGATCACGCATTTCTTTACGGAAATTGATCACCCCCATTGATCTGTCGTCTAAGAAGATCTGATTTGGTCTTACACCAGTCTTTACCCAGTGATCAGCTTTATCAAATGATCTTTCTAGCTGATTATCAGAATGATAAGTGAATGCTACCTCATAATCACTTCCTGGTGGAGGAGCTACCTTCTCACCGCTTTTTTGTACGTCATCATTTTCAAAATCTGACATAATGTCTACTCCTTTCACTTATCGTTATACTGAAACTTTTTTATTTTCTCTTAAAGCCACTGTCATATTGAACTCTGGCTTGTTAGGCTTTGAATTCTTGCTGTCTACACAGTAATAACCCTCACGCTCAAACTGGAAGCTCTGACCTACTACTGCACTCTCTAAGCTCTTTTCTAGAACTGCGTTTGCAATTACAGTCTTTGAATCTTTATTCACCGTAGCTAAGAAGTCTTCAGCAGCACCTGGATTTGGGACATTAAACAGGTTCTCATACAGGTTTACAATGCCACGATAGCAGTTATTAGCATCAACCCAGTGGATTACTCCCTTTGGCTTGTGACCTTCAACATTAGCGCCTACAGAATTAGGAACAGCATTGCAGTGAACTACAATTACTTTGCCGTTTTCATCTTTCTCACAAGATGTTGCCTCTACAATGTAAGAGTTTCTCAAACGAACTTCATGACCTAGTTTCAAACGCTTGTACTGCTTGTTAGCTTCTTCTCTAAAGTCAGCTTCATCGATGTAAATCTCTTTACTGATGGTAATGGTCCTTGTACCCATTTCCTCATTCTCAGGATGATTATTTACAGTATATGAAGTGTCAGTTACACCTTCCTCACCATAGTTATCGATGATTAACTTGATTGGATGTAATACAGCCATAGCTCTTGGAGCATTCTTGTTTAGATCATCACGAATACATGACTCTAAAGCGCTCATCTCGACAACATTATCCTGTTTGGTAACGCCGATGCGACGGCAGAATTCTCTAATTGATGATGGAGTATAACCACGACGGCGAAGACCAGAAATGGTGGTAAGTCTAGGATCATCCCAACCATCAACAATGCCTTCTTTAACTAATAGATTCAACTTTCTCTTTGAAGTAATTGAGCCTTCTAAGTTCAAACGACTCATCTCATACTGATGAGGTCTTGCTTCAATAGAAATATGCTCTAAAACCCAGTCATATAGTCTTCTGTTATCCTGGAACTCAAGAGTACAGATTGAGTGGGTAATACCTTCGATTGCATCAGAGATACAGTGGGTAAAGTCATACATAGGATAAATGCACCATTTATCCTTGGTAATAGCATGCTCTGCAAAACGGATACGGTAGATAACAGGATCACGCATACAGATGAATGGAGAAGCCATGTCGATCTTAGCTCTTAGGCAAGCCTGCCCTTCCTTGAACTCACCGTTCTTCATCTTCTCAAACAGAGATAGGTTTTCCTCAACAGTTCTGTTTCTGTAAGGGCTTTCTTTACCAGGCTTAGTTAAAGTACCACGGTACTCACGAATTTCGTCAGGTGATAACTCATCAACATAAGCTAAACCTTTGTTGATAAGCTCTAAAGCATAACCATATAATCTTTCAAAATAATCTGATGAGTGGCAAATCTTTGTCCACTTAAAGCCTAACCATTTAACATCATTCTGAATTGAATTGATGTACTCCATATCCTCTTTTTCAGGATTAGTGTCATCGAATCTTAGGTTGCAGGTACCCTTATAGTCACGAGCTAAACCGAAGTTTAAGCAAATTGATTTAGCATGACCAATGTGAAGATAGCCATTTGGTTCTGGAGGAAATCTGGTAGCTACGTGATCTGTACGTCCTTCTTTAAGATCCTCATCAATAATGTCGGTTATAAAGTTGCGAGGGATCTTTTCCTCTTCACCAACAGTATTACTCATTTTTTTAACTCCAATTTCCCAGGGTAATAATATTTTTTCACTAATATGTGTCTATTAGTATGTAATTCTAACAAATGGGCTCTAAACACTCAATTTTATTAGCAATTTATTAAACAGTTAAGCTTTTTCGAGATTTTTTTATTGTTAATTTTCAATATGTTATATTTTTTAGTTTTTCTAACTAAATAGAAGATTTGCGACGTAGATTTGATTTTTAAGTTTATCTGAATGACTGAGTAAGTAAGCCTTGCAGACTGGGCTTTTATGCTCCTTTTCACGGTAAATCTCTTTAAAGCTCAATTATCTGCACATTTATCTTGCTTGCATCTACACAACAAAATAAAAAAATTATATAATCTAATGATTATTGAAACGACATAAACTGTCTAAATATTGAGGATTAACAAATGAGCTTTGAGTCAGAAAAGCCTTTTAATGATTTCCAACACTTTGCACGTGGTATTCGTCGTAGTGGTGATTTCACAATTAATGAATCAAATCTTTTAGAGCAGTGTGGTACTGCTATGATGGAGCTTTACAAGGGCACTCGCAAACCAAAGACTCCAGAAGAGAAAGAATTCGTAAAGCAGATCACTTCTGATGATGTATTAACCGATCGCAACGCAAAGATCTTCAAGAAATACTTACAGGTTATTCAGCCTCGTCATTTACACCGTCTGTGCTCAGTTGGTAATGATGAAGATATCAATAACGGCTTTATCGGTGGTAGCTCATCATCATCTGATGAGTCAGCTTTAGACTAAGTCATTAACTTAGATCCGTATCAGTTTAAAGAAACCTCGTAAATTTACGAGGTTTTTTATTTTTACTCTCTCCATCTAAAGACTATAACTCTTGATTTAAGAAATTCTTAATTTTGCCTAGGAGGGTATTTGACTCATCCTTGCAAACAGATCTATTCTCAAAGCTGTAGTTTTGGTAGAACTTCTTTTCAATCTCCAGTCTTTTAATCATCATTTGCTTTTCAATGATACCTCTTTGAATTTTTAAGCTGTCACTGCTCTCAACTTTCATATCAATCTCATCCCTTTTTATCTCTAGTTTTCCGTATTCAATGACATCTGAAATTTCTTCATCAAGATTGTCCAAAATTACTTTTAATTTTGAACCACTCTCTTTTGCGCTCTTGTCTTCAATGGCATCAATATTGTTATTTAAAAACTCTTTTAGGTTTTCTTTACTTACTACAAAGCGAGCCTTACCTGGATTTTTACTATCATTTGCAACCTGAGCCTTTAATTTTCCACTCTTAATCAGACGACGTAAGGTCCACTCAGGAATATTAGTAAATTCGGATATGACTTTTACTGAATACTCAGCAGCTTCAAGTTTAAAAGTGTCGCTCTTCACTGTCGATTTCATTTCATCTTGTAAGAG
>OMZC01000086.1 GCA_900315395.1 uncultured Gammaproteobacteria bacterium | reverse complement strand
AAGAAGCCACAAGTCAGATCCTGATTATGAACCTACTTTTCATAAGAGAATGGTAACCTTAATGTCAGGCATTTTTGGTGTTTTAAAAAACAACGTTGGAAATGAATCTCCAATTAGTATGAGTGTCATTACAGGTTGTTTAAAGGTAGCTAAGAACAGTATCTTTACAGGAGTAAACAATCTTAAGGTAAATACTGTTACCAGTAAAATTACAAAGTACACTGGTATGATCGGTTTTACCAAAGAAGAAACACTAAAAACCTTACAAGACTACGAGATGGACGATTTTACACAGGTAGTTAAGGATAACTATGATGGCTACAAGTTCTATGACAAAGAGATGTTCTGTCCATGGGATGTTTTAAATTTCATAGATGAGAACTTTAACTTAAAACAGCAAGGTCTTTTATCAGATATAGAAGCTGGCAACTACTGGGGAAATTCATCATCAAATGCTTCTCTATATGAATATCTAGGATTTCTAACTGACAGTGATAACCAAAAGATGCAGGACTTAGTTGATGGTAATTCAATTAGTTTTATCCTAAATGAAACCATGAACTATGACTGTTTATCTAAACATGATACAAATGACTTCTGGTCATTATTACTACATACAGGTTATTTAACTCTTGATTGGGAAAAGACTAATGAAGATGAACTTGTAAAAGATAATTCATCTAACAAAGAAGTCTTTGCAAAAATTCCTAATTTAGAAATCAGAAAATGCTTTAAAGAAGATATTCAAAAGAGATTCAATACAGAAATAGCTCCTAACAGTGTTGCTGATACTTTAGCTAATAACCTCTTTGAAGGAAAGGCTGAGATTGCATCAGATACTATCTATAACCTGTTACAAAGCTATATCTCTATAAGAGATAATGCTACAAAAGCTCCTCATGAGAACTACTATCATGGTTATTTAAATGGCTTGTTCTCTAACTGCTCTGTAAACTTCTTCTCTGAATACCATTCAAACTATGAGTCAGGTGATGGTTATGCAGATATTGTCTTTAAGAGTAAACGTGAAGATAAGGTTGTAATTATTGAGATTAAGACTTGCTCTGGTTCTGAAAGTAAGAAAGCAAAAGCTAGAGTAGCTCTAGCTCAAATTGAAGATAAGAACTATGCAAAGCCTTATCTTGAGAATGAAGATATATCATCAATCTACGCTTATGGAATTGCGTTTTCAGGTAAAAGCTGTTCTATCTTAGCAAAGAAGATAAAGTAGAAAAGTAAACTTAAAAGAATAACTGGCGCAGAATAATAAGCAATACTCTTCTTTTTCTGCTTTCAATCAATCTTAAAAAGATCTGATTGAAAGCATTATCAAATGTTCACTTAAGTGAACTTTCTTACATTCACTTAAATTATTGCATTCATTGTTATAAAATACCGCTCGGTTGGCAACGAAAGTTGCCTTTGTTCGTTCACTTATTTGGAAACAATAATGGATGCTTTAACTCAAATAGTTGCAGACATCAACTCGATCCTTTGGGGACCATGGTGTCTGATCCCAGTGCTGGTGGGCGCAGGTATCTTCTTTACCTTTAAGCTTCGCTTCGTGCAGATCCGTCAATTTGGACGCGCCGTAAAACACGTATTCGGTGGCCTGTCATTTAACGGTGAAAAAGCAGGTAACCACGGAATGACCTCCTTCCAGTCACTTGCAACCGCAATTGCTGCCCAAGTAGGAACAGGTAATCTTGCAGGTGTAGCTACAGCTATGGCTATGGGTGGTCCTGGTGCCATCTTCTGGATGTGGCTTGCAGCTTTCTTTGGTATGGCAACAATCTTCTCTGAAGCAATTTTAGCTCAGCTATATCGCTCAAAAGATTCTGAAGGTCATATCACAGGTGGTCCTTCTTACTACATCACCTATGGTTTAGGTAGTAAGTCACTTGCAACCATCTTCTCTGTTCTTATCATTATTGCCTTAGGTTTTATTGGCAATATGGTGCAGGCAAACTCAATTTCAACTGCATTTAATTCTGCATTTGAAATTCCAACTCAGGTTACAGGTCTTTTCATCATTCTGTTAGCAGGTTTCATCTTCATTGGTGGTATCAAGCGTATTGCAGGTTTTGCTGAAAAGATGGTTCCTCTAATGGCTGGTGTCTATGTATTAGGCGCTATCTACATTATGATCTGCTACGCAGGCGACATTCTGCCAACCTTCAAAGAGATCTTTGTAGGTGCCTTCAACCCATCAGCTGCAACCGGCGGTGTAATCGGTGCTTCAGTAAAAGAAGCTATCCGTTACGGTGTTGCTCGTGGTCTGTTCTCTAACGAAGCTGGTATGGGTTCTACTCCACATGCTCATGCTATTGCTAGAGTAAAACACCCTGTTGAGCAAGGTTTAGCTGCTATCATTGGTCTGTTTATTGATACCTTCATTGTACTTACCGCAACAGCTTTAGTTATTTTAGTAACCGGTTCTTTAGATGGTACTAAGACTGGTATTGAATTAACTCAGGCAGCTTTCGTCAAAGGCATGGGTACAGCAGGTTCAGGCTTCGTAGCTTTATGCTTGTTCTTTGCTGCCTTTACAACCATCATCGGCTGGTACTTCTTTGCTGTACAGAACGTTAAATACCTCTTTGGTTATAAGGTAATTAACATTTTCTCAGTTATCGTACTGTGCTTCCTGATGACAGGCTCTTTCTTAAAGGTAAACCTTGTTTGGGAATTAGCTGATATGTTCAATGGTTTAATGGTAATACCTAATATCATAGCAGTTATCGGCTTATACAAACTGGTTGTAAGAGCATTAGATGACTATGAAGGTAAGTTCATCAATGGTGAAAGACCATTGTTTGGACCATCCGAGCAGTTAACTGGCCGTATGGCAAAGATTAACACTCTGCACAGAAGAAAGAAGCAACGTTCTTAAGTTAAGAACTTAAGTTAGTGTCAGTAGACACAAATTTAAAAGCCTCGAATTTTCTACAAGTCCGAGGCTTTTTTAGTGAAATAATTGAGATTACTTCTATGCTTTTACAGCATCATTTGAATTCTCTAAACTCCACTTTCCATTAGAGTTCTTTGAAATTAACATCAGATCATGTTTTGCAATTAAACTTGAACGATGACCTACGCTTAAGATAACCGAATCTTTTAATTCATTTCTTAATAAGTCATAGGCAACAGACTCAATTCTCTCATCTAAAGCTGAGCTTGCCTCATCTAAGAATAAGATCTTAGGTTTGATTAGAAGAGCTCTGATAATAGCAATACGCTGTTGCTCACCTAAAGACAGCATCAATGACCAGTTATCCTCTTTATCAAGATCATCTACAAGGTAATCAAGTGATAACTCGTGCAAGTACTTCTCAATTCTGCCATCTTTTACTCTCTCTCCTGGATAAGAGATTGCATCTCTTAATGTGCCTAATGGTAAATATGGCTTTTGAGATAAGAATAAGGTGCTGTAATTTTCAGGTTCTAAGATCTCACCTTTAGCATGAGGCCAGATACCAGCAATTGTTTTAATTAAAGTAGACTTACCACAGCCTGAAGGACCTCTGATTAAAAGACTCTGACCGTCTTTTAATTCTAATGACAGATTGTTCCACAGCATCTTGCCTGTAGGAGTTCTTACAGTAAGACCATTTAAGCTAAACTTACTGCCCTCTTTTTTAGGAGCAAGGCATTCAATTTCATTGCTTGAATCCATGCTGTCAAAGAATAAAGCTAAACGATCGATCACTGATTTGTAGTTAGCCCATGTTGAGAATGAGCTGATAATGGTGGATAAAGAATCCTGCACTTTACCAAAGGCTGAACTAATCTGCATGATGCTACCTATGGTAATTACCTTAGCAAAATACATAGGAGCTGCAATCAACATTGGGAAGATCACCGCAGTCTGTGCATAACCTAAAGTAAAGAAACCTAAAACCTTTTCTCTTTTAATTAAGGCAAAGTAGTTTTTAACTACCTCAGAGAATCTGTTTCTTAAGATCTTCTCCTCTGGAGCCTGACCGTTATATAGAGAAATTGACTCTGAGTTTTCTCTTACTCTGATTAAAGAGAAACGGAAATCAGCTTCATAACGCTGCTGGCGGAAGTTTAACTTTACTAATGGCTTACCAATTATGAAGGTTAGAATTGTACCTACAAAAGCATATGCTACAGCTAAATAGAGCATATAGCCATCAGGAAGATGCAATTCATAACCATTCCATAAAGTCATGGTTACAGCATGAGACAGATCCCAAAGTACCACTCCAAAGGTACCTAACATTGCAAGATCTGATGCTGTGCCTAAAAGTAAAGACACTGTAAGACTTACAAAGTTTCCAAGATCCTCAGAAATACGCTGATCAGGGTTTTCTGTTTTTCTATCCTCTAATTGCATCTTATAAAAAGAATCACCATCTAAGTAATCATGCATTACTTTTCCTGTGAACCAACGTCTCCAGCGGATGCACAGCTGTGATCTTAAATAAGCGTTATAAACAGAGACTACTACATGGATGGTAGCTAAGATAGCAAACATCATGAGCTGATATTTAAAACCTGGTAAGTTGTATTCCTGTACTGTATCCCAGAAATCCTTGTACCATGTATTAAAGACTTTAGCTAAATAAATGGCTCCAGAGGTTAAGATTACAATTAAAAGTAATAAGAACCATGAAAACAGACTGTCTTTTGATGACCAGTAAAGCTTAATCATTTTTGCAGCAGCTTTTACTGATACCTTTAAAGGCAGGCTGTCTGAGCCATGATATTTGCTTCTCATTAAGGAAGCATCATTTTCATCCTTGAAGATAGAAATCTTGAACATAGGTTAATCCAGATATTTTTTGACAAGTTCTGCTACGCCATCTTCATCATTTGTAAGAGTTACAACATCAGCAGCCTCTTTGACAATGTCAAAGCCATTTTTCATGGCAACACCAAGACCTACTGACTTAATCATAGCCAGATCATTTTCAGCATCACCAAATGCCATTGCATTTTCTGGTGTATAGCCTAAAGCCTGACATAGATGGACGATTGCAGTACCTTTAGTTGAATGGTTTGGAATGAATTCTAGGTAGTTAGCTTCAGAACGAACTACTGCGAAGAAGTCGGTAAACTTCTTTGGCAGTTCTCCTCTAATTCTGTCTAAAGTTTCTTTTTCACCTACAACTAATACTTTGAAGAACTCTTCATTATCATCTAAAGTTGTAAAGCTGATATCTTTAAAACCTACCCTGCCGTTATCAATTTCTCTTTGGGTATGAGGATTATGGTTTTCTACTAATAAACCACGTGTTACAGAATATCCATGAACGACACAGTTATTAGCATGAGCAAATTCAGCTACTTCACGTACTAATGATGAAGGTGCTGTTTCCTTACATACCATTGGAAAACCAATATCTTTACCAAAGGCTACATAGTCAGATAAACGAACTACACCAGCGCCATTGAAGCAAACAGCATAAGAGTTCTCATTAAGGTAACCTAACTTTTGCATGTACAAAACTGCGCTCTTTGGATGGCGACCTGTAGCGATGGCAATTGAAAAGCCCTGAGACTGAGCTTTTTGTAAGGTTTTAATGGTGTTCTCACTGATACTCTTATCTGAACGTAATAAGGTATCATCAAGATCTAAAGCGATTACTTTATACTTTCCCTTTACTATAGGTAAGTTATCGATTGTATATTTTGCCACTTTATATTTTCCTTGTATTTATATTATTCTTGTAATAATTGCTATGTAACCTTAATGCTTTTATTTTGCTTTCAGGGTTATGTCTTTTGAGGTATTAGTCTATCTTTGCTTTTTCAATAATGCACTGATGAGTTTTAGTGTCTTTTGAGTAGTTAATACCTACTAGTAGAACTTCACCTTTATAATCTTTAAAGAACTGTAAGTAATTCTTTTCCTTAATCTGAGTGATAGCAGATTGTGCTGACTTATCATACTTTAACTCAATTAAAAGAGCTGGTTTGTTTACACCTTGTTTTGGTAAATAGACTAAATCAGCAAAGCCTTTTCCTGTAGGTAATTCTCGTACTACGTTATAGGTATCAGTAGTACTTAGTTCTAAAGATAATGAGATTACACATGACAATGAGTTCTCGTCATTGTAAGTTAGAATCGAGGTATGGTCTTGATGAGCTTCATCAAAGACTTTAGCTACAGCATCAGAATTTAATGACCAGATATCTTTTAATAAGTCATAAGACTTACTTATAAGATTGTAGACACCTGCGTAGTTTTTGTTATCTTCAACGATATTTCTAAATTCCTTTTTGATTTCTTCATTTGGAATATGAACTACAAATTTAGAAATATTGTCTACCCTGATATCTGAATCTGTTTTTATTGCTAGATATCCTAAATGAATAAGTAAGGTCAAGACATCGTTCTTGGTCTTAAATGTAACCATATCATTTTGGAATTTGGCTACATTCACAACAACATCTTCGCCTGCAATTAACTTTACAATGTCATCTCTTAAGCCTTCCATATTCATGTCAATATATTCTTGAAGGCTTTCAAAGGATTCTGTTTTGGTCCAGTAGCTTATAAACCTTTTATAGGTTGCAGCATTTACTACTGAGTTTGGATTATAGATATGAGGAACATCTTTAAATGAATAACCATCATACCATTGTTGCATTTGATTAAAGGATACCTCATGGTCTTTACAAATTTCTTTGACTTCATTCTCTGTAAAACCGATGTATTGACCTAGGTTTAGAGGTTCTGTCATTGAGTACTCTGTGAACATATTCAAAGCACTATGAGTACCATATTTCTTAACAGGCAAAATACCTGTCATATAGGCTAAACCAACATAAGGCTTATCTTTAAAGATTGCTTTTAACCATTCTAGATATTGTGTTTGACTATCAGGATCTTCTTTTTTCTCACGCATAATACAGTCCCACTCGTCAATTACTATCACAAATGGAACCCTACTTTGAGAAAACGTTTCTTTCAAAGTTTTATGCAATATTTCTGGAGTTTTGAAATTGATTTGCGGATAAGCCTCTTTTAATTCATCAACTACAGCTTTTGTAATCGATGAAATCATTTTATTTACATCGCGTCCTGCATCATTAAATTCATCTGTCATATTGATAAATATGACATCATACTGATTTAAATGTTTCTTATAGTCATCAAAAGACGCTATTTTCAGATCATCAAACAATGATGAACTATCTTGACCTTTTGCATAGTAAGAGCAGATCATTTGAGCTGTTACAGACTTGCCAAAGCGACGAGGTCTGCTCAAGCAACAGAAACAATTCTCAGTTCCAATATTTCCATTTAATATCTCTAAAATACCTGTTTTATCCACAAATACTTTTGATTTTTTGAGCTTTTCAAACCTTGGTGATAATGGATTTAAGTAATCGCCCATTTATATCTACTCCATACAAGGATTTATATAGTAGTTTTTACTCACTCTACATTAATTTTGAAAATAAATCTAATCTAAATAAAACTAAAGCCCTGACAGACTGTCGCCTGCCAGAGCTCTATGTTAAATGATTATGCTTTGATTAGTATTAGTACAGTTTTGTACATACAGCAATAGTATCTGATACAACCTGACCTACGTTAGCAAAGTGACACTCGTATGAATGACCTTGCTCATCACGTACCTTGAAACGACCATTGTAAGTCTTAGTAGGATTGGTCTTAAATGCTGCCTCATCATCCTTTGGAGTAAATACAATAGTTGGAGTCTCAGATGAAGATGAACCACCTACGTATTCTCTTGAAACTGGAGCTGAATCATCCGCTACGATAGCAGCCTTACCTGATGATGCAACTTTCTTAGCACCACGTGGCTTTGCGCCGATACCTCTAGTGTAAGGATCTTCTGGCTCATACTCACTCTTTGTAAGACCAGTTGAGAAATGGAACCATGAATCATCTTCAGCATCTGCAGCTGGTTGCTCGCCAATAGGCTCCCACTTATTACCAACTTTCTTCTGACATGCTGCATCACCTGTAGCACCAGTCATACCAGACTTTAAGCTACATCTGTAAATAGTGCCATCTTTACCTTTTAGATCATAAGTTAATCCATTCAAACCAGGACGAATGGTTTCTTTTAATACTGTAAGATCTTTTGAATCGATATCCATAGCAGCTGATGCTTTGTCCAAATATTCATCTTCGGTAGTTAACATTGATGAAAGAATTGAACAGCCAGATAAGCTAACCGCACTGGCAATGCCTAAAGACAATAACAGTTTTTTGTTCATTTGATTTATTTATCCTGTAAGTATTTTGAATGTTCCGATTGTAGCCCATTAGCGACAAAAAGTGTACCTCATTACAGAGTCAGTTTTGATAATTATCACATTAAAAGCAAAATGGACCAATAAGATTGAACTTAATGGTCCATTTAGAGTCAAAGACAATCACCTTCTAAAGATGATTTGCTTTGCTGTTGTCTGTACTTAAAGCAGTCTGTTAAACACCTGCTTTCTTTAAAGCTGCGTTTACGATCTCCTGAGCTTCAGTTTCGATCTTCTTTAGATGATCTTCACCCTTGAAGCTTTCCATGTAGATCTTATAAACGTTTTCAGTGCCTGATGGACGAGCAGCAAACCAGCCGTTCTCAGTTACAACCTTAAGACCGCCGATAGCTGCACCGTTACCAGGAGCGTTTGTTAGCTTATCAACAATCTTCTCGCCTGCTAATACACTTGCCTCAACAGCTGATGGATCAAGTTTCTTTAAAGCAGCCTTCTGAGCTGGAGTTGCAGGAGCATCAACACGATTATAGTATGGGCGACCATACTTCTCAATTAACTCGTTGTAGTGCTCTGAAGGATCTTTACCGGTTACAGCTAACATCTCGGCACTTAGTAATGATGCAATGATACCGTCTTTATCAGTAGTCCATACACTGCCATCTTTACGTAAGAATGAAGCACCTGCTGATTCCTCACAGCCAAATGCTAATGACTTATCAAATAAGCCTGGAACGAACCACTTGAAGCCTACAGGAACTTCGTAAGCCTTGCGACCTAAACCTGCAGCAACACGATTCATCAGATTTGAAGATACTACAGTCTTACCTACCATAGCCTCCTTTGGCCATTGTGGACGGTGAGTGTAGATGTAGTTAATTGCTGCTGATAGATAATGATTTGGGTTCATTAAACCTGAATGACATACGATACCGTGTCTGTCATAGTCAGGATCATTACCCCATGCAATATCAAAATCGTCTTTTAACTTAATTAAACCTGCCATTGCATATGGGCTTGAACAGTCCATACGGATCTTACCGTCACGGTCAATGCACATGAATGAGAAGGTAGGATCTACAGCGTAATTTACAACCTTTAGATTTAACTTGTACTTGTCAGCAATTCTGTCCCAGTAATAAAGACCTGAACCACCTAAGGGATCAACTCCCATGTGGATACCTGACTTTGAAATTGCTTCCATGTCGATGATATCGCCTAAAGCATCAACGTACTGAGTTAACATATCGTGCTCTTTTACATTTGACAGCTTAATAGCCTTGGTATAAGGAACACGTTTTACACCCTGAAGGTTGTTTCTTAAAATCTCGTTAGCTCTGTCCTGAATTACAGAAGTAATTTCAGTACCAGCAGGACCACCATCGGTTGGGTTGTACTTAAAGCCACCATTTGATGGAGGATTGTGTGAAGGGGTAATTACAATACCATCAGCTAAACCTGAGGTTCTGCCCTTGTTGTAATTTAAAATTGCAAATGAAACTGATGGAGTTGGTGTATAGCCATGATCTTTTTCAACTCTAACTTCAACACCGTTAGCACCTAAAACTTCAACAGCAGTTGCAAGAGCTGCTTCTGATAGAGCATGAGTATCCATACCGATAAATAGAGGACCTGTAATACCCTGCTTCTGACGATACTCAGCGATTGCCTGAGAAATTGCAATGATGTGAGATTCAGTAAATGAACCGTTTAATGAAGTGCCTCTATGACCTGAGGTACCGAAACTTACTCTCTGCTCAGGATCATCCATGTCAGGAGTGTTCAGATAATACGCTGCCATTAAACGAGGAATGTTATCTAAATCCTCAAGACCTGCCTTCTGACCTGCTTTTTGATTCAGTGCCATAATTTTTTCCCTTAATATAATTTAACTAACCATAATTCTTGATACAACTATCTCGATACACCTATTATTAGTTAGCAATAGTGCAATATCTAGTATCAATATCTAAAATTGCAAAAATCTTCACGAATATGTAAGTTTTATTGAACATGATCAGTATTCTGCACTGAAAACACGCTTATAAAACACAGATTGTGTGAGTTACATCATGCTAACTTTAGCTTAAATTCTTAGACTTAAATTTACAGGATTAAGCCTAGCATTAAAGCTTAAGGTCTAGTTGTAAAATTACGTCGTACATCCCATTTAAAACGTAATTTGCATATAAAAAAACCAGACCTTTAAGATCTGGTTTCTTCATATTCATTCTATGAAACTGTAATTATTTGTTTACAGTCTTCTTTAACTCAGCACCAGCGCTGAATGAAGGAGTCTTGGTTGCTGGAATGTTGATTACAGCACCAGTCTGTGGGTTACGACCTTCACGAGCTGAACGCTCAGTAACCTTGAAAGTACCAAAGCCTACTAACTGAACGCGATCGCCTGAAGCTAATGCTTCACCAACGGTCTCTAATAATGCGTCTAAAGCCTTGCGTGAACCTGCTAAAGGTAAACCAGAACGCTTAGCGATTTGCTCGATAAGTTCAGACTTATTCATAATTCACAATTTCCTTTGAAATATGCTCTTTTCGTGAGCGATTATAACGATAAATACTATGTGTCGATTGATATACTCAATCAAAAAATTCTATTGTGATGAGACCACATCTCGTGGCATATCTCACCTAAAACGCGCTTAGTATACGCTATTTTAAGAAAAAAAAAGATAGATCTTTTTGTCAAAACACTGATACAACCCCAGTTTGAGCAGTTTTTATCACTTGTAATTTATCTAATTTATTGATTTTTATCATATTTTAATTTTTAAGATTTTTTTTAGATTTTTTTTAATTTGGCTTATATATCAGCTCTTGACTTACTGTCGCGCTTATGTCTAATGCCATATCCTATGCGTAAAGTTAACTATACAGAACCTTTTGTAACTTCCTGTCAAAACTGTCTTTTTTTTAAATTGCATATTTCCCTTTACAGCTTATTTCTTTTGAACAACTCGTTTCTAAGGAAAAACTGTCTTATATTGAGTCTTATATTGACAACTAAACAGCGATTTTTAAGCTGTTATCTTTTAAGTTGCTTACGCATAACTTTCTACCTTTAGCAATTATGATTTTGTTACATATAACTTACTTTTTGCACCATTGTTGTAAGTTCTTAAAAAATGCGATTTTGTTCAAACAAATTGGTACAATGTGGGCACTTTAAAAGGGACACTACCTGTCCTTAAAGTCGCATATATTTTTTTAGGAGCATAGTCTTTAAATGGAAGCCCTCTTACGTCCAATCAAACGCGCTCTAATCAGCGTTTCTGATAAATCTGGTGTAGTTGAATTTGCTAAAGAATTAGAAAAACGCGGAGTTGAGATTTTATCAACTGGCGGTACTGCTAAATTACTAGATCAGAATGGTGTTAAGGTTATTGAGGTATCTGATTACACCAAATTCCCTGAGATGATGGATGGTAGAGTCAAGACTCTTAACCCAATGATCCACGGTGGTATCTTAGGTCGTCGTGGCATTGACGAAAAAGTAATGGCAGAGCACAACATCAAGCCAATCGATCTTGTAGTTGTAAACCTCTATCCATTTGTTAAGACTGTTTCAGATCCAAACTGCCCTCTTGAGAAAGCTATTGAGAACATCGATATCGGTGGTCCTACTATGGTAAGAGCAGCAGCTAAGAACAACCGTGATGTTGCTATCGTTGTAAGAGCATCAGATTACGACAGAGTAATCAAAGAGATGGATGCTAATGATGGTTCATTAACTTGGAATACTCGTTTTGATTTAGCTATTGCAGCTTTTGAGCACACTGCAGCTTATGACAGCGCTATTGCTAACTACTTTGGTACTAAGGTACCTGATTACGGTATTTCAGATGGTACCGTTTCAACTCTACCTCGTACCCTAAACTTAAACTTCAAGAAATTACAGAGCATGCGTTATGGTGAGAACCCTCATCAGAAGGCTGCTTTCTACTCTGATATCTACGCACATGATGCTGGTATCTCAACTGCTAAGCAGTTACAGGGTAAAGAGCTTTCATACAACAACATCGCTGATACCGATGCTGCTATTGAGTGTGTTCGTCAGTTCGAAGAGCCTTGTTGCGTAATCGTAAAACACGCAAACCCATGTGGTGTAGCTTTAGGTGAAAACTTAACTCAGGCTTATGAAGATGCTTTCAACTGTGACAGTGAGTCAGCATTCGGCGGTATCATTGCCTTTAACAGAGAGTTAGATGGTGCTACTGCTAAAGCTATCGTTGACAGACAGTTCTGCGAGGTTATCGTAGCTCCTGCTGTTTCAGAGGCAGCTAAAGCTGAAGTTGCTCGTAAGAAGAACGTAAGATTATTAGAGACCGGTCCTTTAGGTCAGGCTAAACCAAGATTAGACTTCAAGAGAGTAAACGGTGGTCTATTAGTTCAGGAAGCTGATCTTGAGACTGTTAAGAAAGAAGATCTTAAGGTTGTAACTAAGAGAGCTCCTACCGCTGACGAGATGGACGAACTTCTATTTGCATGGAAGGTATGTAAGTTCACTAAGTCAAATGCTATCGTTTACACCAACCACAAGAAGACCTTAGGTATTGGTTGTGGTCAGACCAGCCGTGTATTCTCAGCACGTATTGCTTGTTTAAGAGCTGAAGATGCTAAGTTATCATTAGAGGGTGCTGCTTTAGCATCTGATGCATTCTTCCCATTCCGTGATGGTGTTGATGCAGCAGCAGCTTCTGGCATTAAGTGCATCATTCAGCCAGGTGGCTCAATCCGTGATCAGGAAGTTATCGATGCTGCTAACGAGCACGGTATTGCCATGGTATTTACTGGAATGCGTCATTTCCGTCACTAATTTGTAAGTAGTTACGTGCATATGTATCTAACAAGACAAGAAAGACTAGAACTGTTGCACGTAACTTTAATTGCAAATTGCAAACTACTTTTACTACCTACTTTTAATCCCCAACAGGTGAGGTTCTAAATGAAAGTTTTAATTATCGGTAACGGTGGTCGTGAGCATGCTCTAGCATGGCGTGCTGCCAAGTCACCATTAGCTGACAAAGTATTTGTAGCACCAGGTAACCCTGGTACTGCTCATGAAGACAAGATGGAGAATGTTGCAATCGGAGTTGATGACATTCAAGGTCTTGTAAACTTTGCTAAAAAAGAAGGCATTGGTCTTACTATCGTAGGACCTGAGGCTCCTCTTGTTGCAGGCGTCGTTGATGCTTTTGAAAAAGAAGGTTTAACCATCTTTGGACCTAGCAAGGCTGGTGCTCAGCTAGAAGGTTCTAAGTCATTTACTAAAGACTTCTTAAAGCGCCATAACATTCCAACAGCAGCTTATGAAGTATTCACAAAGACTGATGATGCTGTAGCTTACATTAAAAAGATGGGTGCTCCTATCGTAATTAAAGCTGACGGTCTAGCTGCTGGTAAAGGCGTTGTTGTTGCTATGACTGAAAAAGAAGCTATTGATGCTGTGCACAATATGCTTGATGAGCATCAGTTTGGTGACGCTTCAGCTTCAGTTGTTATCGAAGAGTTCATGGAAGGTGAAGAGGCATCATTCATCGTTATGTCTGATACTGAAAATGCTCTTCCTATGGCAACATCACAGGATCACAAGCGTGTAGGCGACGGTGATACTGGTCCTAACACCGGTGGTATGGGAGCTTATTCACCAGCTCCTGTTGTAACTGATGCTGTTTACAAGAGAGTAATGGATGAAATCATCAATCCTACCCTAAAGGGTATGAAAGAGGATGGTATCCCTTACCGTGGCTTCTTATACGCAGGTTTAATGATTGATAAGAATGGTGCACCAAGAGTAGTTGAGTTCAACTGCCGTTTTGGTGATCCAGAGACTCAGCCAATCATGCTACGTATGCAGTCTGATCTTGTGGACTTATGCTTAAAGGCATGTAAAGACGGTGGCTTAAAAGGCGTTGATATTAAATATGATCCACGTCCTGCTATCGGTATTGTGCTTGCAGCTCACGGTTACCCTGCATCACCTCGTAAGGGCGACAAGATCACAGGTCTTGAGATTAAGACTGGTGATGATCTTAAGGTCTTTGAGGCTGGTACCAAGCAGGTTGGCGATGATATCGTAACCTCAGGCGGTCGTGTATTATGCGTAACCGCTCTAGGTGATGATGTAGCTAAAGCTCGTGAAAAAGCTTACGCTCACATCAAGAACATCCACTTTGATGGCATGTTCTACAGAAACGATATTGCATGGCGTGCATTAAACCGCAAGTAATCAAGAAAGGAGATCAAGGTGATTGAGGAAATTGTAAATCAGTCTATTCTGTTTTTAGTTACCTTTGTTGCCAATCTCTTTGCCAGTGTCTCCGGTGGAGGCGCTGGCTTCATCCAGTTTCCTATGCTGATCCTGTTGGGCCTTCCATTTGCTACAGCTTTGGGTACTCATAAGGTTGCAGTAGTATTTTTGGGAATTGGAGCCATGTCTAAAAAAGGATTTAACCGATCCTTTGCCTTTGATAAAGCTGTAAGCTTTATCATGCTCTTTGTAGGTTGCCCTGCAGTTGTTGCAGGCTCAATTATCATTATTTCAGTTCCTTCTCATATTGCTCAGATTGTTTTAGGTTTTATCACCATCGGTTCTGGCATCTATACCATGTTCAAAAAAGGCTTTGGTTCAACAGGAATTGAAAACCGCTCTTATACAAGAACTATTCTAGGCACTTTGTGTATTCTGATAATTGGTATGTTTTCAGGCTCACTCTCATCTGGAGCAGGTCTGTTTGCTACCCTGACTTTGGTGGGGGTATTTGGTCTAGAGCTTAAACGCGCCATCATGCATACCATGATCTTTGTGGCTACAATCTGGAATGCAGTAGGTGCTATAACGGTAGGAGCTTTAACTTCAATTCAATGGCAGTGGATACCAGTGATGATTATTGCTGCTTTTACTGGAGCTTACCTTGGAACCACACTTTTAATCAAAATGCCCGTTGCCAAGGTAAAGTTGGTGTTCTCTTCAGTATCTATTCTAAGTGGCGTAATCTTAATCTTGGAGGCTTTTTACAAGTAGTTTTTTCCCTTTAATAGATATCAATTTAAAAAGACATCCATTTAAAAGGAAACTTACTCAAGGCTAAGTCCAATATTACTTACACCACCGTTGAGACTTAACTTGTAGAGCTTGTCGACAAGCTCTGGTTCTCTTTTAGACTTTTCTAAAAGTTCATAGAGCTCTACCTGGAAGTTAACCTCATTATCAACGCTTTCCATTTCTCTTAGCTCTTCGTCAGTGTATTCCTGTTCTGATGACTGCTCAATCTGACGAATCACACCGCTTAATGAGGCGCGAGATGCCATTTCAGCTTCCTCACCTTCATGCATAATGATAGCTAAAATTGAAGATGATAAGGATAAGGTTGCATCTAATGAGAATAAGTCACCTACTGATAAGTCATTCTTCTCATCATCTAAAAGATATGGTTCAAATTCATCTAAGACCTTTTCAAGATCGATGGTATTGAACTTATCTTTATGGAACTCCCACAAGGTGTTTAGAGTCTTCTGATAAGCTTTAGCTCCACCTTTGACCTCATTTACTTCACACCA
Organism: uncultured Gammaproteobacteria bacterium; assembly: GCA_900315395.1. Classification (GTDB taxonomy): domain Bacteria; phylum Pseudomonadota; class Gammaproteobacteria; order Enterobacterales; family Succinivibrionaceae; genus Succinivibrio. The sequence goes on along the minus strand of OMZC01000086.1, from coordinate 8,746 downwards.
GAGAGCATAATTTGGATATTGTCTTTGAGCTAAGACCAATGAAAACAAACTCTGTCTCCATGGAGAGAGTTTTTTTAACATTCCGTAATACTTTTCACCAAAAATCATGCTCTACCTCAAATTGTTTTAAATATGTGAATTAATTACACCTAATAATATCAGCTGTTCGCTCATTAATATAGTATACTAAAGCTAACTGTACATAATAACTACATAAACTTTACAATTAAAAACTTCACATTTAAATGTGAAGAAAAACCTTGTTAATAAGCGTTTATTAGTAAATGTAAATACAGCTAGTGATAAACGCTTATTAACTAAAAGAATTTAACAAAAGTCTTAACTACGCAAAAATTACAAAAGGCAGATCTTGGGGCCTATGCCTTTAAGAAGAGATCTATGTCTGCAAAATACGATGTTAATGAAGACTTTTTACAAGATAATAAAATGATATCAGAAGACTACATTTCAAAAGAGGCCATTGGTTCTTCAGCTTGGAAGGGACCTCTTTCTAAAAAACATAACAAGGCTATCTTAGCTACCTTTGTGCTAGCGCTTACCCTATCTATCGCTACTAATAAGAATTTTTATTCAACAAGTGACGATCAAGACAATAGTGCCAACTCAAATATGTTTGCCTATAACGATGAGAGCGTCGCACAAATCGATGATTCTGTACCTTTAACTCAAGCATACGGCATCACTTCTAATAAAGATAAGAATCAGCAGATGGAAAACTATGATGATTCTTTACCTGATGCTGATTTAGCTGATTCTGATGCTCAGTTAGACAGTGAAGTATCAGCTTTAGCTAAAAAGATTGATAAAGATCAGAGCTCTGATATCGAAACTAAGTGGGTAACTGAAAGCGTTCAGCGTGGTGATAACATCTCCTCACTATTTGAGGATTTGAATATCCCTGCTTCTACTTTAATGGCCATTTTAGATACCGATAAGACTTTAGCTAAGAGAATTAACTCGCTTAAGATTGGCGAGAATCTCTCTTTCTTAGTTGACGGTAAAGGTGAACTTCTAGTCTTCATTAAACCTATTTCTGATAAAGAGCAGTTACGTTTCTATAAGACAGACAAGTCAGGCAACTACACAGTAGTTAAAGAGAAGTTAGGCTCTTATGAGATGGATGATGATGCCACCTCACAGGCAAAACTTTTAGCCTCAAAAGATGCTCCTAATGCAACAACAGCTTCAGCATCAAAGACTGACAAAACTCAGGATAACAAAGTTGCTGCTGTAAAGGACGAGCCAGTTCAGGAGATGAGTGCAGCTAAACGCGGTCGTCTCGTTTTAGTTAATATTGGCAAGGGAGAGAGCTTCTCAGCAGCTGCAAACCGAGCTGGTATTACTTATGCTGAGATCAATAAGATCTTTCAGATGTTCAAAGGTAAGATTCAGTTCTCACGTAACATTCGTGCTGGTGACAGCATGAGAGTACTCTTTACCGATTCAAAGGGTAAAGGCAAGATCTGTGCTGTTGAGTTTACCCTGTCTCGTGGTGGTAAAGTTGCAAGCTATTTAAATACAGCTGATGGCAAGTACTATGACGAAAGAGGTCTAAAGCCTGCTCGTTCTGCTGGATTTACCCGTTTCCCATTCCATTCAAGAGTACGAGTAACCTCTCCATTTAATCCAAGCAGATTGCACCCTGTAACCGGTCGCGTACGACCACACAACGGTGTTGACTTTGGTATGCCTGTAGGCTCATTAGTTTCAGCTCCATCAGACGGTGTTGTAGATAAGGCAGGTTTCTCAAGATCAGCTGGTTACTTCATTGTATTAAGACACTCTTCAACTGTATCTACTGTTTACATGCACTTATCTAAGTTATCAGTACGTCCAGGTCAGAGAGTAAAGCAAGGTGCTGTGATTGCTCGTTCTGGTAATACCGGTATTTCAACTGGTCCTCACTTACACTATGAGGTTCGTATTGGTGGTAGAGCTGTAAACCCATTAAGAGTAAAGCTTGATAATCAGAGAGTTGAGTTAAACTCAAAATCACGTAAAGCTTTCGCAGCTTCCATTAAGAAGTACAAACGTGAGCTTTATCAGCAGTCATTAATGGCTAAGCGTTAAGCCTTAGTTAGACTAATTTCAAATTATTCCTTCAGATAATGCCACATGCGTGGCATTATCTGTTTTTACCCCCTCATCTGTATCTATTTATTTGATTTAAGTAACAGTTTACTAACTGATTTTTATGATATTTTACTTTTAGATTAAATAGAACAAAACGAGGAGGTGCGTATGAAAGCTACAGAGTTTGGAAAGACTTTCAACACCACTTTACAGAATGTTGATGAAAAATATAAATGGGTTAATGACATGATTAAAGCTCGTCAGGAGCTTGTTCTCATGTATATGAAGATCCTAAATGTATCTTTATCACGCAGTTCAAATCAGAATGATGTTTGTTACCCTTCTTATGAGGATGTTACCTCATTCTGTAATCATCTAATTGACTACATTTCACATGGTCACTTTGATCTTTACCCTAAGATCATCGAACTAATTGAAAACGCATCAGGCAGATCATTATCTATTGCCAATAGAACCATGCCTAAGATTGAAGCTACTACCGAGTACTTAATGAGATTTACCGATAAGTATGCCGAAGATCTTAATGAGAAAAAGATGGCTTCATTGCAGCATGACTTAGCTAATGCAGGTAAGTGCTTAGAGCAAAGATTTAGAAACGAGGATCGTTTAATTATCGCTCTAAGATTAGTTCATTCCTTAGTATCTGAAGGTTAGTTTTATTTTGTGTGTGGCTAGACTGTGTAACTAGTATGAGTAGCCAGTCTAGCTACATAAGCATAATTACATAAGCCTAGTTACACATTAAACAATTCACACCAGATTAAAGAGATCGGTAACTCTCTTTACCGGAATTACCTCTACATTAGGATTACGTGTACGTGGAGCATTATCAAAAGGCACGATAATTCTTACAAAGCCTTGCTTTACTGCCTCTGATATTCTCTCCTGTCCATAAGGTACAGGTCTTATCTCACCTGTAAGACCAATCTCTCCAAAAGCAATAGTACCTTTATCTATAGGCTTATCTCTGTAAGATGAGATAAGTGCTAAAGCTAATGGTACATCTGAAGAGGTATCCTCAACTTTTACGCCACCTACGACGTTTACAAAGACATCCTGATCAGCTAGAGCAAATTCAGCATGACGATGTAAAACGGAGAGCAACATGGACAGACGATTCTGATCAGTACCTAAAGACAGACGTCTTGGATTTGAGTATAAGGATAAATCTACTAAAGACTGCAACTCAACTAACAATGGTCTGGTACCTTCCCAAGTTACCATAGCTAAAGAGCCTGGAGCTACTGTATCCTGACGGTTTAAAAAGATAGCTGATGGGTTTTTAACTTCTTTTAAACCGGTGTCTGTCATAGCAAAGACACCAATCTCATTTACAGCACCAAAGCGGTTCTTCTGGCAACGTAAAGTTCTATAACGCATGTCAGTACCAGCCTCTAAAATCACTGAGCAGTCTACACAGTGCTCTAAGATTTTAGGACCTGCTAGAGTACCGTCTTTGGTTACATGTCCTACCATGAAGACTGCAATACCGGTTCTTTTAGCAAATTGAGTTAAAGCTGCAGCGCCTTCACGAACCTGACTTACAGAGCCAGGAGCTGACTCAATTCCAGTTACATGCATAACCTGAATAGAATCAACAATTAAAACCTCAGGGCTTTCTTTTGAAGCCATCTCACAGATAGTATCAATTGAGGTTTCAGCAGCAATTCTAATATTCGATGATTCAATTTTTAAACGATGAGCTCTAAGTGCTACCTGCTGTAGTGACTCCTCACCGGTTACATACAGGACTTTATGGTTCTGACAGAGTCTGCCTACTGTCTGTAACAGTAAGGTTGATTTACCTGCACCTGGGTTACCGCCAATTAAAACTACAGAGCCTGAGACAATACCGCCACCTAAAACTCTGTCAAACTCGGTAAAACCTGAGGATATTCTTGGTCGTTTGGTAAGATCAACTGTTGCAAGAGAGCAAATACCACTACCTGTGGTACCTGCAAATCCTGATAAGGCTCTTGCTGCTACCTTAGCACCAGCATTAGGTGCTGTATCGACAATAGTTTCACTGATGGTACCAGCTTCACCGCACTCAGAGCAGATGCCCTGCCAGCGGTAATACTTAGCACCACAGCTAGAACAGATAAAAACGCTTTTTGCTTTTGCCATCTTATGAATTCAACTCTAAAAGCAAAGCTACAGCACTAAGATCAGAATGATTGATACAGAATGGAGCTGTTTGCTGTACTAATGGTTTAGCATGATAAGCAATACCAAGGGCTGCTACCTCAATCATCTTTAAGTCATTAGCACCGTCGCCTAAGACAATGATTTGTGATGATTTTACTTTAGACTTTTGCTGTAACTCTAAAACACCTTCACGTTTTACAGTAGCATCAACAATTCTCTTATCAACTTTACCGGTTAACTTGCCATCTTTAATCTCTAAAGAGTTAGCGCAAACCATATCTAAAGAGTACTTCTTATCTAAAACACAGATTAACTGCTCAAAGCCACCAGAACAGATGCCTTTTACCCAGTTATGAGCACTTACAGTCTGCATTAAAACCTCAAGACCGTCAGTCTCTTTCATGATGCTTTTAACATCTTCGATTACAGAGGCATCACCATCTTTTAGCATGGAAACACGTAATGTTAGAGACTGAGCAAAATCAAGACCACCGTGCATTGCCTTTGAGGTGATCTCTGAGACCTTGTCATATACGCCTAAGCGTCTTGCAATTTCATCAATACCCTCAATCTGCACTGAGGTCATGTCCATATCAAGGCAAATCTCGCCTTTTTCTTTTAAGGTAGGGAAAGAGGTAGCAGCAAAGACATCAAAGTCAAACTTGCCTTCAGTTACTGCCTTTTTACATAGTTCATGAGCATTGTCATTGTCAGTTGAAAATAAAGCTCCAACATGACCGTGTAATTCTTTTGAAGCAAGAGCTTTTAAAGTAATACCAGTATTTTCTTCGACAATTTTGGATGCCTTTTTAACATCAAATGCCAGATCTTTTTTGACAATATAAACAAAGCTCATGCTATTTTCCTATTTATTTTATGTTGTGACTTTTTCGTTATGATTTTATAGAGGTTGCAATCTTAGGTATTACCCTTTTGATATTGTTCTCTAAAATAATCTCTGTTTCGTCCATTTTACGGTTAAACAAAGTACAAATACACTCATACTCTCTTTTGATTAAGTTTGGATCATATGGTCCTGTATGTAAAAAATCAGCATCGGTTTCTAAAACAAAGTGTTCCATGCCGATCTTTTGTAAAACAGAATTTAACTTTGCCTGATTGAAGGTAATGTGATGACCTACTGACAACATCATGCCTAAATCAAGATACTGTTTAGCTAAATCATATGAGAAAGTAAAATTGTGAATAAAACCGTTTACCCGACCTTGATACTTTTTTAAAACTCTAATGAGCTCTCCATGACAACCACGGATATGCAGATTGACAGGAAGTGAGTGCTTTTTAGCTATTTCTAAGTGCTGTTCTAAAACTTCGATTTGGTAATTTATAGGTGTTTCAATCTTATTATCTAAACCGCATTCACCAATACCTACAGCATTGTCAAAGGCAAGCAGAGTTTCAATCTTGCTGTCATCAAAAAGATTATCTTTTAGATACCAAGGATGAATACCTACAAATACAGGTAAGGATAGAGAATTCTCTTTTAATAGAGTTAAGGTATGTAAACTCTCATCTAGAGTAATACCTACACAGATAGGAGTTATCTTTGATAAAAGAGCACACTTGAGCATTGACTTAATGTCATCGAACATTCCTACATGTACATGGGCATCGAACAGCATGTTGCCTCTTTGTGTGCTCTTAAGTTACCTGCCAAAAGCTACCTTTTGGCAAGGCTTGATTAGTGTTCTCTTGTAGCAGAGAACTTAACCTTTGGATAACGTTCCATGTTAAGGTTTAAATTAACACCTGAGGTTGCCAAGAAGGTTAGGTTATCACCACCATCTAAGGCAATTGACTGAGGAACCTTATCCTGGATTTCCTTTAGAGCCTTAGGATCATCTGAACTTAACCAGCGGGCTGTAGTTACAGCGATATTCTCATATTTTGCATCAACGTTGTATTCATGCTTTAGACGAGATACCACCACATCAAACTGCAGCACACCTACGGCACCTACGATCAGATCGTTGTTGATGATAGGTCTGAATACCTGCACAGCACCTTCTTCTGACAACTGCATTAGACCCTTTTGAAGCTGCTTTTGCTTTAGAGGATCATTTAAGTGAATACGTCTGAAAAGTTCAGGTGCGAAGTTAGGTATACCGTTAAAGTGAAGTTTTTCACCTTCAGTGAAGGTATCACCAATACGCATGGTACCGTGGTTATGTAAACCGATGATATCACCTGCTACTGCTAATTGAGCCTGTTCGCGCTCACCAGCCATAAAGGTTACCGCATCAGATACAATTACTTCTTTACCTAAACGTACGTTATACAGTTTCATGCCCTTGTGGTAGGAACCTGAAACAATACGCATGAAAGCAATTCTGTCATGGTGCTTAGGATCCATATTAGCCTGGATCTTAAAGATAAAGCCTGTAAGTTTACCCTCAGATGCTACTACCTCGCGCTCATCAGCTACTCTTGAAAGAGGAGTTGGAGCCCATTCGGTTAAACCGTCTAACATGCAGTCAACACCGAAGTTACCTAAAGCGGTACCGAAGAATACAGGAGTTAATTTACCCTCACGGAAAAGCTCTAAATCAAACTCGTTTGAAGCACCTTTAACAAGTTCAATATCATCACGTAATTGAGATGCTTCATCCTCACCTAGAACTTTATCTAGCTCAGGATTATCAAGACCTTTAATGGTCTGAGCTTTCTGAATGTGGTACCCCTCACCTGAGTGATAGAGCATTACCTCATCTTTTAATAAATGGTAAATACCTTTAAAAGACTTACCTGAGCCAATAGGCCAAGTGATAGGAGCACACAGAATGTTAAGCTCTTTTTCAACTTCATCTAAAAGATCAAGAGGGTCACGTGTTTCACGGTCCAACTTGTTCATGAAAGTTAGAATTGGAGTGGTACGTAATCTTGTGACTTCCATTAACTTACGGGTTCTTTCCTCAACACCCTTGGCTGCATCAATTACCATTAAGCATGAGTCCACAGCTGTAAGCACACGGTAGGTATCCTCAGAGAAGTCCTCGTGACCTGGGGTATCCAAAAGATTTACAGTACAGTTATTGTAAGGGAACTGCATTACAGAGGTGGAAACAGAAATACCACGCTCTTTTTCCATATCCATCCAGTCTGAACGGGCAAAGGTTCCGGTTGAACCACGAGCTTTAACTTCACCTGCTCTTTGAATTACTGAACCGAATAATAAAATTTTTTCTGTGATGGTGGTTTTACCAGCATCAGGGTGGGAAATAATCGCAAACGTTCTACGCTTGTTTATTTCATTTAAGAGATTTTTATCTGCCATTTTCACTGATTTTTCAAAAATAAAACTGCGTGTATTTTCGCTTATTTGCCCTTATTTCTCAACCGAAAAACAACTTTTCATCAAGATTTAATCGATAAGCTTTATAAAACCTTACAGGTCCATGACAAGACTGAGTACGTGTTATCTCATCTTGTTTTAGCTAACACATAAAATATATACTCTAAGTGCAGTCTTGCACATAAGGAGATACCATGTCAGAAAAGAGTGATATAACCGACCAAAACACACTTGAATTTGCAATTTTCTGCATTGAAAACGTTGCCTTGAAACTTGGTATCAGAGCTTGTGATCTCTATATTCAACTTTCAGATGGCAGCGACATCTTAGATAACTACATCATTCCTGAATATGACGTTCTCCATACACAAAGTAAAGATTACATCGTAGATGACATCATTTCTTTGATGAAAAAAAGAGGCGAGCTTTTATGATCCTCTATCATGTTTCAGATACTATCATTGAAAAACCAAAGCTAGAATTCACTCGCTCTTATACAGATTTAGGCAAAGGCTTTTATTTAGCATCTGCATACAAAGATGCTCAAAAGTTCTGTGCAAAATTTAAAACTCAAGGTAAAGACAGCTTTATCTCAAGTTTTGAGTTTACTGAAGACAAACTAAATACACTTAATGTAATGAAATTTGATGACTACTCTGAAAGCTGGCTTGATTTTATCTTAAAGTGCAGAAGCGGACAGGACACAAGTAACTATGATCTTGTAATCGGTGGCGTTGCCAATGACAAAGTTTTTAACACAGTGGAACTGTTTTTTGATGGTCTTATAGATAAAGCTGAAGCCATAAAAAGACTTCGTTTTGAAAAGCCTAACTTGCAATTCTGTTTTAGAACTCAACTTGCCTTGAGCTTTCTTACTTTTATAAAAGCCTCAAGATTATAGGGAAACATATATGGACGCAAATCCTATCTTACTGCAAATGAAGTACTCAAGAGTAGTTGCTCTGTTGGCTAAAAAAGAACATATCTCCTTGCGCAAAGCCTTAGATATTTTCTACAAGTCAAAGCTCTACCCTCTTGTAAGTGAAGGCGTGTCTGATATGCACTGCATGAGTGATGAATACCTTGTAGATGATCTGATAGACGAAATTTCAAAATGTCTACCGCCAGTTAGGCGGTCACTTTTCGACAACTAAAAATGAGCACACGCGA
>OMZC01000039.1 GCA_900315395.1 uncultured Gammaproteobacteria bacterium | reverse complement strand
TTACCTGAACCACTTTACAACTTTGTGACGTAGTTCAAATGGTGTTGTTGCCATAGCTCAATTTTATCTTTATTACTAGCTTCTTCATACTTAATTGCTCTTGCTCGGTAAATTCACATCCAATCAATTCAAATTCAACAAACTTACCTTTAACTTCAAAATTTCTTATTGAGATTAGAATTACTTTATCAAAGTAAATCTATCTTAATTACCTTAAAGAAATGGCTTAAAAGTCACATTTGTCTTCGTAAAATAGCCATTTTTATGCATTATTTTTGACCATTATATTAACCAAAATTAAGCAAATCGATCATATGTAGGGAATATAGATCTAAAAAAAAGACTGTCGGTTTTTAAATGATATAAAAGAGGTGTGAATACAAAACTAAAAACTACAAAAACAAATTAAAGGACACAATATGAACGATGTTAACGATGCTTTCATCAAAAGCTCTGATGCTGTAAATGCATGGCTTGAGCGCTATGGTGTGAAATTTGGAATTTACAAAAATGGCGTTTTCAAAGAGCAGCTCTTTCCTTATGACTCAATTCCTAGAGTAATTTCTCACAGTGATTTTGCTCTGTTAGAAAAAGGCCTTATCCAGAGAGCTAAAGCTTTAAACATGTTCATTGATGATATATACCATGACAAAAAGATCATCAAAGATGGAGTTATTCCTCCAGAGTTTGTGCTGACATCCAAAGGATATCTGCACGAATGTGAGGGTATTACTCCTTCAAAATCAATTTATGCTCATATTGCAGGTATTGATTTAGTGCAATCTAAAACTGGTGAATGGGTAATTTTAGAAGACAACTTAAGAATTCCATCAGGTGCCTCCTATCCTATGATTGCGCGCTCGGTAATGCGTAAGGTTTTACCTGAGATCTTCCATGATAAGAAGATTGTGGATAACCGTAATTATGGCGACATCCTAAAGAGCATGATGGACTATGTGAATGTAAATGGTGGTCTGAACGTGATCTTTACACCAGGTCGTTATAACTCAGCTTACTTTGAGCATTCATATTTAGCTGAAAAGTCGCAGGCAACTTTAGCCTATCCTGGCGAAATCATTGTCGAAAATGATGAGTGCTTTTATTTGGGCATGCACGGTAAAAAGGAAAAGGTAGGTTGCATCTACAGACGAATTTCAGATGAGTACATGGATCCTAATACCTTTGTACCTGAGTCTTTAATTGGTATTCCAAACCTAATGCAGGCATACAGAAAGGGCAATGTTGCAGTAGTTAACGGCTTAGGTAACGGTGTTGCTGATGATAAGGGCATCTATTACTTTGTGCCTAAAATGATTAAGTACTACCTAGATGAAGAGCCGGTGCTACACAACGCTCCTACTTATCTTCCATATTATCAGAAGGATTACGACTACATCTTAAAGAACCTCTCAAAGCTTGTAATCAAAGATGTAAGTGAAGCTGGTGGCTACGGTGTGGTCTTTGGTCGTGATTTAGATGACAAGAAACTAACCGAGTTAAAAGCACTGATTGTCAAAGAGCCACGTCGCTTTATCGCTCAAGAGGTAATCGATTTTAAAGATCTTGAGATTATCGATGATAAGTCAGGTGGCAAGGTTTTAAGAAAAGCTGACTTAAGAGCCTTTGTGGTAACTGGAAAAGAAACCAAGGTATGGGCAAGTGGACTTACACGTTTTTCACGAAATCCAGATTCCTTTGTGGTTAATTCCTCACAGGGCGGTGGTTTTAAAGATACTTGGATTTTAGAAGAGTAATAACAGGAGAGACTATTATGAATAAGATTGCAATTTCTGATGCTAAAGCAAATCGTTTGTACTGGTTAGGTCGCTATACTGAAAGAGCATACCTGTCATTACATATGTTACGTCGCTATTTTGATCTGTACTTAGACGGTGATCCTGTAGACTTTGCAACCTATGCAAAGAATTTAGGTCCTGCTCAGGCAAAAGACATGGACTTTAAGACTTTTGCCTCTGTCTACATCTTTGATAAAAAGAATCCTAGCTCCATTGTTTCATCTCTAACCGGAGCTAATGACAACGCTATCTTATTGCGTGAAGTAATTAAATCTGAGTCTTTATCCTATATCCAGATGTCAGTCTGCGCTTTAGAAAGACTAGCACAGCGTGAAGATGAAATTACTGTAAACGAGTTACAGGAGATAACCGATCATCTTTTGTCATTCTTTGGCTCTATTGAAGAGCGTTTATATTCAGATAAAGCTGTAGCTATCATTCGTTATGGTCGCTTTATTGAAAGCTTGGATATGCATATGCGCTTTAACTATGACTTTGAGGTGGTACGAGAAGTCTTTGACAGCTTATTACACTGGGTAGACATTGATGAGTCTGTTATCAACAAGTACTCAATGGAAAAGTTTGATGTGATGTTAAATGAGTCAGCTTATGAGCTAAATGACAGTGTTTATAAGACTCAGATGCTAGGCATAGTAAATAAGCTTGTAAATCTATGAGCATGACACATGATCTGATCTTTAGTTATCAGAATATGCTTACCACGAATGTAAGCGTAACTAAACATTATCTGCTGCTACGTTGTCTGCCACGAAAAAGCTCGTTTTATGAGATTTTAAAACTTGATTTTTCACGGTATGGCTTTGATGAGATGAAAGATGGTTTGGATTCATTTTCAAATCCCATCTGTTACGGCGGTGCCTTAAATGCTCATAAAACCCTGATGTGGAACAGCTCTGGAGTTTTAAGAACTCAAATTTATGAGTACGAGGACACAAAAGAGAACTATCTGTTTAAGTTGCCGTCAGCTCTGACCTTAGTAGATGAGAGTATGAAAGAGTTTATTGATGATAAAACTCTTCCAGAATCTCCTTTTGATAAGGCCTATTACTTAACCGAGCTTGTACACGATCTTATAAGTTATGAAGCAGGTGTTACCAATGTCAACACCGTTGCAAGTGAAGCCTTTTCTTTAAAAAAGGGCGTATGTCAGGATTATGCACACGTCCTCTTAGCTTTTTTACGCTACAAGAACATCCCTTCAAAATATGTCTCAGGACTGATTAGTGGAGATGGTAAGACTCATGCTTGGGTTGAGATTTTGATTGGAAATAAATGGTATGGTTTTGATCCTACACATAACCGAAAAATAGATTTTGGTTATGTGAAGTTAGCTCACGGCAGAGATGCTAATGACTGCTCGGTATGCAGGGGCGTATTTACAGGAGGTGCTACTCAACAGATGTCTGTACATGTATGTGTAGGTGAATTGTAGTGCTTTGTAGAAATGTAGTAAGTGACTGCAGCAAGTAACAATATTGAGAGCGAACACAATAAACTATGATAAGAGACGTATTTAAAGCAGAACTTCCTATAGACGAGAAGTTCTGTATTAAGAAAAATGTGATTACCTCAGGTAATTCACCTAAAAGAGTATGTATTGTCACCGGTACTCACGGTGATGAGTTAGAAGGACAGTATGTAGCTTTTAAGTTAAATCAGATCTTAAACAACAATTTAGATAAATTAGATGGTACAGTTGAAATCTATCCTGGCTTAAACCCCTTAGGTATTGATTCAATTCAAAGAGGTATTCCTAATTTTGATATCGACATGAACCGTATCTTTCCTGGATCTTTAGTAGGCTCCATGTCAGAGGTTGCAGCTCACTATATTGTCGAAGATCTGTCAGGAGCTGATGTCGTTATTGATATTCATTCAAGTAACATCTTTTTACGCGAGATCCCTCAGGTAAGAATTAACGTTAATTTGCAGTCTACCTTAGTGCCATTAGCCAATCTTTTGAATATGGATTTTATCTGGGTACATGAGGCTGCAACTGTGCTTGAGTCTACCTTAGCTCATTCATTGAACATCATTGGTACTAAGACTTTAGTAGTTGAGATGGGCGTAGGTATGCGTATCAATCATGACTGCTGTGAGCAGTTAATTGAAGGTATCTTAAATCTGCTAAGTTCAATGCAGATGTGGCATGACAATATAGAGAGGAAAGTAAATACTCCAGTGCTCTCTGTAGGTGATTCAGTATCTTTTATCAATGCTGAAAAATCAGGCATTTTTATAACTGACAGTCATGTAAATTCCAATGTAAAAAAAGGTCAGCGCATAGGCATGATTGTAAGTTCACTTACAGGTGAAATCTTAGAGGATGTAATTGCACCTGTAGATGGTCTGATGTTTACACTAAGAGCTTATCCTGTGGTTTATGAAGGTTCATTGTTAGCAAGAATTCATGTCTTTAAGGAGAATGTTTAAAGATGAAAAAGGAAGTCTTATTCAGCATGAAATCTCCTTTTAGAGATGATTTTAAGATATTAGGTTATACCTTTGGTGAAGGTGCTAAAAAATTAGCCATTGTAGGTGCCTTACGTGGTGATGAGGTCGCTCAGCAATATGTTTGTTCTCAGATTGTCAAAGAGCTGAACATGTTAGAGAACCACGGCTTTTTACAAAAAGGTGTAAGTGTTACTGTAGTACCTAGTGCCAACCCTTTTTCCATGAATATCGGTAAACGTTTCTGGGCTATGGATGATACTGATATCAACAGAATGTTCCCAGGCTACAACAAAGGTGAGACTACCCAGAGAATAGCAGCAGGTTTATTTGAAAAGCTACAGGGCTATGAGTACGGTATTCAAATGGCATCATTCTATATGCCAGGTGAGTTCATACCTCATGTAAGAATTGTGAAAACTGCTCTAGATTATGCTGATGAGGGTAAAGACTTTGGTTTACCTTATGTATCAGTAACAGAGCCTGCGCCTTTTGATACTACACTTTTAAACTACAACTGGCAGATCTGGAACACCAAAGCTTTCTCAATGTATGGTGGAGCTAATAACAGAATTGAAGGCTTTATCTGCAAGAGTGAGTTAAATGCTGTTTTACGTTTCATGATTAAAAAGGGCATTGTAAATAAGAAATCCTATGATCCTGCCTGTGTCTCAGAAATCATTAACGAAAAAGACTTGGTTGTACTGCAGGCTCCTTGTGCGGGTATCTTTTATAAAAAGAAAAGAGCTGGTGATTTCGTAAGACGAGGCGATGAGTTAGGTCGTATCCTTGATCCTTATGAAGGTACACTTAAAGCTCGTCTTTACTCTTATGTAGATGGCATCATGTTCTTCTCGCATGATTCACCATTAACTCTTCAGAACACACCATTATTCAAGATTTATGGAGCGTAAACACTAAGATTTGTATTCACATAAAAGCCTGTCTAAAAAAGACTAGTCTGTCTTAAAAGACTGATATTGTTAACTGTCACATCGCAGATCAAAGTATCTTTTGATCTGCGCTTTTTGCTAAATTGTACCAAATGCTCAAATGATAATAGTCATGAAAGCAGATGATATTATTAAAGCGCTAAACTCAACTCCAGCTAAATCTCTTCTACTTAATCTTTTGTGTCACATAACTCTTAGTTCAGATAAGCTTACTACAACCGTTAAATTAAAACTTGGCAAACTAATTGCATCTATGAGTACATATAAAGACAAATATCTTTATGAAATATTAAATAACTAATTGAATTATTAAATAAAAATTACAACTGTCTTGTAAAAGAGAGGATGTGCAATGCAAAACATCGGCAATACATATCAGACTATTAAAAACAATGTTGCCTCTAACGGCAATGTTAATTCAACTGTGTCTAAACAGAATGCTGCTGATTTTAGTGATTTATTCAGTTCACTTACTGGATCACTAAACTCAACCTCTTTAACTACCACCTCATCAGTACAGAACTCAAAGAATGTAAAAAGCTCTGTAAGAACTGGTAAGAACGTAAAGACTGTAAGTTCTAATAAGACACTGAATAAATCCTCAAACACTAAAGCTGATACCTTAGCTGCTAATAAAAATTCAGTTAAGCAGAATAATCATGCTGTAAAGACAGACTCTGCAAAGACCGACTCTACAAAGGCAAAATCAGCTGAATCAGTGAACAGCACTGATGATGAAGAAATCTTAGCAAATGAAAAGAAGACTATGTCTTCAGATGAAATTCTCATGTCAGAGTTATTAGGTACTGAGAACACTGAACTTGTTTTAGACAATTCAGACTTTTTAGCTAATGCTGACAATTACACTGTAGATTTTACAAATACTAATCAGGTGATGGATGCAAGCGATGTTAATGCATTAAATCAGAAAATTGAGTTAGTAGATAAAATCGTACAAAGAAGCTCTGATTTAATTCAAGGCAATGCAAATAATAGTGCAACTAATGGAGATACTTTAAATTTAGAGTCAGGTTCTAATCTTGAGGAGTTAAAGAATTCACTTTTAAATCTTTCAAATGAAGATTTAAGCTCTATTGAGAATTTAGACGATTCAAAATTAAATGAATTTGTAAAGACAGCTTTAACTGCTAAGTTATCAACACAGAACACTGCACAAAACTCTGCTAATACTTTAAATGTAGGAGCAAACACAGTATCAGCTGAAGATACCGGTCTTGATTCATGGTTTAACGAGCTTTTAGCAGATGCTGATGTTGAATCTGTAAAAGTAACCTCAAATAAAAGTGAGAATACTGACTTTGGTGCTGATGATTTTGATTTAATTGAACAGAGCTTAAAGTTATCACAAACTCTTGATGACAGATTAGCTAAAGCTGATGTAAAGAGTAAGATTGACTCAATTATGGATTCTAAAGAGGAAGCTTCAGAGAACACATTAGCTAAATCTTTAGAGTTACTAAGAGGTGCAACTCAAGGAAAGACTAATACAGATGCAGTATCATCTAGAATTACCTTAGATAACACCAATCTGAACACAGCATCAGAGCAAAAGATAAGCTCAAATGGTTTGCAGAGCTTAGAGCAGGCAATCAAGTCTGCTGTTGAGAGCTCAACTGCAGCTATGTCATCAGATTTATCCGATGGTGGTAGCTCTGATAGTAACCAGAACCAGTCCTTCCAGAGCATGTTACAGCAGAGCGCTGCAACTAATAAAGAAAATGCTCAGAGCCAAATTTCAAAGCAGTTTGACTTATTGACCATGTCATCTAACTTAAAGCAGAATGCTCAGGCTTTAACTGAAAAAGTAATGCAGATGGCATCAAAGAATCTAAAGACCATGGATTTGACCTTAAATCCTCATGGATTAGGTAAGATGAAGATTTCTCTTGATGTAGGCAATGCTGATGATGTCACCAAGATTTCTATCTCAGCAAGCTCACCTGCTACTAAAGCTTTAGTAGAGCAGGGCATGGAAGCTTTAAGACAGACCTTAAGAGACAATGACATCAATGCTAAGGCTGAAGTAACAGAATATGAGGATGGTTCTTTTGAACAGAACCAGAATCAGGAATTTGGAGACAACCAAAATCAGTCTCAGTATGGTCAACACGAGCAAAATCATGATGATCTAAATTACGGCACAGTCTTTGCTTCAGATAACGATAAGAATAATGTGTCAGAAAATCTGACAGAAAATGGAACTGAAAATATAATAAACTCACAAAATGGTGATTCTGTAAGCTATTTTGCGTAAAAATCAAGAGATTATTTAGTTCTCTGTGCCATAATATAAAGAATTAGGAGAGAGTTATGGCTGAAAAGAAAAATGAAGACGATATGGATAGCCCAAAGCGTGGTAAGAAGCTATTTATTCTTATCGCAGCCTTGTTGTTGCTAATCTTAGGTGTTAGTGGCTATTTTGGTGCTGCTTACTTCTTGCAGTTACCTCCATTTGAGCCTCCTGGGCCTACCGCTGAAGAAATAGCTGCTCAAAAGGCTGAAGAAGAGAAATCTCAAAAACTTCTGCAGCGCGAGATCTATGTTAAATGCTCAGATAAATTCTCTTTTAACATCAAGAGTGAAAGAAGATTACATACAGGTCAGGTAGATGTGGTGTTAGTAGTTCAAGGCGAAGAGAACGAAGCTTTAGCTAAGAAACACCTGACTTTAATCGATAGTGTTATTTTTGATAAACTCAGCGCACAGACCTATGAAGGACTGCTGTTGCCTTCAGGACGTCAGAGACTTAAAAGAGAGTTACTAGATGCTACAAGAGCAAAAATGTCTGAAATTGCTAAAGCTCCAGTAGTTGATAAGATCCTCTTTACTAGCTTTGTCCTGCAGTAGGAGAAATATTTGTGACTGAATTTTTAACGCAGGATGAAATTGATGCTCTGTTACACGGAGCAGATGATGTAGAGCCAGAAGAGCCGCAAGACGTCTCGGGCGTCAAAACCTTTGATTTTGGTTCCCAGGAACGTATTGTTCGTGGTCGTATGCCAACACTTGAGCTTGTTGATGAGCGTTTTGCTCGTCACATGCGTATCAGTTTGTTTAACATGATGCGTCATTCAGCTGAAGTGACCTGGACTGGCGTGAACATGATGAAGTTTGGTGAATACCTGCAGACTCTGTATGTGCCAACTTCATTGAACATGGTGCGCTTTAGACCTTTAAAAGGTACTGCTCTAATTACTTTAGAGGCTCGATTAGTATTCATCCTCGTAGAAAACTTCTTTGGTGGTGAAGGTCGTTTTAGAACCAAGATTGAAGGTCGTGAATTCACCCCAACTGAAAGAAGAATTATTCAAAAACTCTTAAAGATGGTTTTTGCCGACTATAAGGAAGCTTGGGCTCCTGTGATGGATGCTGAGTTTGAATACTTAGACTCAGAGGTTAACCCATCAATGGCAAATATTGTTAGCCCATCTGAAGTTTTAGTCGTAAACCAGTTCCATATCGATCTTGATGGTGGCGGTGGTGATCTGCATATCTGCTTCCCATATTCAATGATTGAGCCAATTCGTGAACTTTTAGATGCTGGTGTGCAGTCAGATAAAGGTGATACCGATGTTCGCTGGAACAAGGCTTTACGTGAAGAAGTTATGGATGTTAACGTAGATATGAGAGTAAAACTCTTAGATACTCTAGTATCACTGCGTGATATCATGAATTTCCAGCCAGGTGATATCCTCAATGTGGAAATCCCTGAAAACCTTTTAGTTTATATCGAGGATCTGCCAAGCTACAGAGCTAAATTAGGTCAGTCAAAGGACAAGCTTGCAATTAAGATCTCCGAAGTTCTTGAGAGACCTAAGAGTGCTAAGAACGATTTGAGCTTCATCAAGGGCAATAATATGAATGTAGCTGATGATGAAGAAGTTGAAGAATTTGATGATGATTAAGGTGAAGTATGTCAGACGATCAGAAATTAGCAGATGAATGGGCCGCAGCTCTAGGAGCACAGGATTCAGGTTCTGCCACAACTGCAGCTCCTATTGAAGAGTTTGAAGAGGATAGCTCAGCTAATAAAGCTCCGCTTTCAGTTGAAGAGCGTAAAAAGTTAGATTCTATCTTGGATATTCCTGTAACCATTACCATGGAAGTAGGTCATGCCAAGATCTCTATCCGTAACCTGTTACAGTTAAACCAAGGTTCTGTAATCGAACTTGAAAGATTAGCAGGTGAGCCTTTAGATGTTTTAGTTAACGGTACTTTGATTGCTCACGGTGAAGTAGTTGTAGTTAACGACAAATTCGGTATCAGATTGACTGATGTTATCAGCCAGGTTGAGAGAATTAAAAAGCTTCAATAAGATGAGATTATTGTTATCCCTATGCCTGCTGTCTTATGCAGGCATTGCCGTATCTGATGAGACTACCTCAGGTCATGAGTTATCCTCAGCAAGTCAACTTTTCACTTGGCTTCTATCTACCTTTGCAATTTTAGCTATAATCCTAGTTGTAGCTTACCTATTAAAGAAAACACGTTTTGTAAGAAATAACTCAGGAAAGCTTGTCATCTTAAATCAGCTTTATTTAGGTCCAAAACAGAGAGTTGTTATTGTCAAAGCTAAGAACAGACAGATAATGCTGGGAGTTACTCAAAGTCAAATCACCTATTTAACCGATTTGGATGATGAGAAATCTGAGTTTGACAAGGTATTAGAAGATCACACAAAGCCTAATACAGAAAACAGTATAGAGCAGGGTTCACATGATATTTCAAAGAGCAATTGAATCTAAAGAGTACATGGCAAATTCAAATGCCATGCTGTCAAAACTCAAGTCTTTAAAGAAGAGTCTTGCTATAAGTTCTGTATTAACTCTTATAACAGGACTTATTCTGTTTTTATTGCCTACTCAAAGTATTGCGGCAAATCTTGATATATCAGCATTTACTGTAAAGACCAATCCTGACGGTACACAGGATTACTCATTATCATTACAGGTAGTGATCTTGATGACTTTATTGTCATTCTTACCATCAATCCTAGTAATGATGACTTCCTTTACACGTATCGTCATTGTGCTTGCTATTTTGCGTCAGGCCATAGGTTTACAGACCTCTCCTTCAAATCAGGTGTTAATTGGTATTGCCTTTTTCATGACCATCTTTGTGATGACTCCTGTTTTTGATGATATGTATACACAGGCTATTGAGCCATATATGAACGATAAAATCCAGGCAAGAGATGCTTTTGAAATTGCACAAAAGCCTTTGCACAAGTTCATGCTCGATCAGACCCGTATGACAGATTTAAATGCCTTCTCAGAATTTGCCAACATCAAGATTGACAAACTAGAGAATGTGCCAATGAGAGTGGTAATTCCTGCTTTTATTGTCAGTGAATTAAAGACAGCATTCCAAATCGGCTTTATGCTGTTCTTACCATTCCTTATCATCGACCTTGTAGTAGCATCCATTCTGATGGCTATGGGCATGATGATGTTGTCGCCTATGATTGTGTCGTTGCCATTTAAGCTGATGCTGTTTGTGCTGGTAGATGGCTGGTCACTAATCATGGGAACACTGATGTCCAGTTTCGGACTTGGTGTCGCAGGAGGGTAGTGTATGGAACCAGAAGTCTTTGTCGATATCGTACGTGAAGCTTTAGGTCTGGTGGCACTATTAGTAAGCGCAAGTATCGTACCTTCATTGTGTGTAGGTCTGTGTGTATCTATCTTCCAGGCTGCAACCTCAATTAATGAGCAGACTTTGTCATTCTTACCTCGTCTGCTTGTTACAGTAGGAGCGCTGATGGTAGGTTCTCACTGGGGACTTGAAAAGCTCATGTCCTTTTTCAAGACCATTATTGATTTAATCCCACAGGCTGTAGGTTAATGGACGTACTAGAGCCAATCACTCTTACAGCAGTAGCTCAGTTTGTCTGGCCACTGTGTCGTATCAGTGCCTTTTTAGCAACAATGTTCGCTGTCTCTGGAAACTCTTTTCCTACGATGACACGAGCCCTATTGGCTCTGACAATTACAGTCTGTATGCTGCCATCTATTCCCAATCTGGCACCTAACACTGATCCTTTTACTGTATATGGCATTATCGTAACTATAAAAGAGTGTTTAATTGGATTAGCTTTAGGTTTATGCACGCTATTTATCTCACAGGCTTTTATTATTGCAGGTCAGGCTGTAGCGATGCAGACAGGTTTAGGTTTTGCATCCTTAGTTGATCCTGTATCAGGTACTAACTCTCCTGTGGTAGGTCAGTTCTTTACAGTACTGTGTACCTTAGTCTTTTTCAGTGTTGATGGTCATTTAATCTTTTTAAGATTATTGCTAGAGAGCTTTAAAGCTCTGCCTATGGGTGAGGCTTTACCATTGTATGGTATAAGAGAGTTTGTCATATTCTCAGGCTCCATGTTCAAAGCAGGTCTTGCCATGTCCATGAGCGCGATTTGTACTATGCTCGTGGTTAACTTTACTTTAGGTGTAATGACAAAAGCTGCTCCTCAGTTAAATATCTTTTCTTTAGGCTTTGCCGTAACAATGATTGTAGGATTGTGTGTCCTCTTCCTGTCATTAAATGCCTTTATGAGTAACTTTACACATAACTTTAATGCTGTATTCAATACAGCATGTTCCTTAGTAGGAATGAGTTGTGATGGGATCTTGTAAATTTTGCTAACAATCAAAGAATATCATCAAACTTATTTACTCTGATCCAGATTGAGGGTATTTTGTTAGCAACTTTTTTGATTTATATACGTTAATGACTGAATTTCAATATCTTTTCAAGGAATAATTATATGTCTACTTTTAATTCTATCGGGGGGTAACCTTAATTTATTTGATGAATTAAAGAATACCCTTCTTAAAAATAGTAAATACTCAGAACAAAATACAGAAAATCCTAAGCTATTAAGAAATGTTGTAATTGAAGATGCTCTGAACATGAACAAGGAGCTACTTCATATCCTTCTTAGCAATCCTAAATTAAAAAATAATTTCTTTACTGACGTCGATGGTGTCTTAGTTTTCGACAAAAACAAGTTTACATGGACTATCGAAAACAAGGAATTCTTACCAGATTCATACACCCGTTTCAAACAAAAGATCGGTCTCATAGACTCAAATGAGAGATTTATATCTTCGAACAACGATGTTGTTTTGTCTTTCCCTTATAAAAATTGCGTTTTAGAAGGTGGTCAAACAAAGGAAGATCAGAAGAGAAGTGAAATCTTTTTCAACGAAACTCTAGCACCAGAAGATGTAGATTGCTTATTAGCACCAAAAGTTTTTACGAACATTAAAAAGTACACAAAGGCTGGTGAAGAAAAAGTTAGTTCAATTTCTGAAAATGATAACTTGATGATTAAAGGTAACAACTTATTAATTTTGAGTTCAATGTTAAAAAAGTATTCAGGAAAGGTAAAGCTAATATACATTGATCCTCCATACAACACTGGAAGCGATGATTTTAGGTATAACGATTCTTTTAATCATTCAACTTGGCTTACTTTCATGAAAACTAGGCTTGAATTATGTAAAAAATTGTTGTCAAAAGAAGGAGCAATATATATACAAGTTGATTACCATGAGTCACATTATTTAAAAGTATTATGTGATGAGATTTTTGGTGTAGAAAATTTTCAAAGAGAAATTATTTGGAGAATAGGTTGGCTTTCAGGATATAAAACAAAAGAAAATAACTGGATAAGGAATCATGACACTATTCTCTACTATTCAAAATCAAATCAAGAAGTGAAATTTAATAAAAAGTACATCGATAAGAAAGATTTTAAAGAAAACGCTGATTCTTCGGTAGAAAGGTATCCAATTGAAGATGTTTGGAATAGCAGTGAGTATGATGTACTAAATAGTATAGCGATAACTTCATTCGCAAAAGAAACCGTATCAAAACAATTAAATTCAGATGATGTTGTTAAGGGACAAAAATCAGAAAAACTTATTAAAAGAATTGTTGAGGCTCATACTGAACCTAATGATCTTGTTCTTGATTTCTTTGGTGGAAGCGGAACAACAGCCGCTGTATGTATGAAACTTAACAGAAAATTTATCATATGCGAGCAACTTGATGTACAGCTTGACATTATGAGTAGAAGGTTAAGAAATGTAATTCAAGGCGATGGTTGTGGTATTTCTAATTCAGTAAATTGGACCGGAGGAGGTTCTTTTGTTTACTGCGAACTAAAAGATTTAAATCAAACTTATATAAAACAAATCCAGAATGCAGGATCAGACCCTCAGTTAATTGAGCTATATAATAAAATTTCTAAATCAAAGTTCATAAATAGCAAAGTCAAACCAAGCAATATAGAAAGTAATGTAAGTGATTTTGAATCTCTTTCAACTGAAAGTAAGAGAAAATTGCTAATTCAATTGCTAGATTTGAATATGTTATATGTAAATTACTCTGACATTGATGATGAAGAATATCAGGTATCAGCCGGTGATAAATCTTTTAACAGAAGTTTCTATGGAGATTAGTCACTATGTCTGAAAAGCAAGAATATCTATATCAAAAAATTGAGAAGAAGATTATTGCAGATACATCATGGTATAAATCTATTCCTGATTATATTGCAAGCAACCTTAGAAGAGAATTTCAATTGCGAGGCTATCAGCGCAATGCAATTCGCAATTTTATTAGTTTTTATGAAGATCCTTCTTTAAAAACAAGTCCTACCCATGTCTTGTTTCAGATGGCAACAGGAAGTGGAAAAACACTGTTAATGGCAGGTTTGATCTTGTATCTGTATAAACAAGGTTTTAGAAACTTTTTGTTCTTTGTCAACACTAATAACATCATTTATAAGACTAAAGATAACTTTTTAAATCAATTGTCATCAAAGTTTCTTTTTGCAGAAAATATACAAATTGATGGTAAGAAAGTTGAAATAAATGAAGTTAACAATTTTCAAGATACCGATCCTGATGCGATAAATATTTGCTTTTCAACTATTCAAAAATTGCATGATGATTTGAATGTTGTAAAAGAAAATTGCATTACTTACGACGACTTTTGTGAAAGCCCTGTTATTTTGATTTCTGATGAAGCTCACCATTTAAATGCTGGCACAAAAAAAAGTGATGAATCAGACAGAGCTGATAACGCATCTTGGGAAAGCACTGTTGATAATATATTGTCATTTAATAACCAAAATATTTTATTAGAGTTTACAGCGACAGCAGGTTTGACCAATGAATCTGTAAGAAGTAAGTACATTAATAAGCTTATATATGATTATGAGTTAAAGCAGTTCTACATGGATGGATATTCAAAAGATATCAAGAGTTTGAGATCTGACTTGGATTTAGAAAATAGAATTATACAAGCAGTTGTGCTAAGTCAGTACAGGTTAAAATTATTTAGTAAGCACGGATTAAGCATTAAACCTGTTATTTTATTTAAATCTGCCAATTCAACAAAGAACAATGAAAAAAGTTACAAATTATTTCAGACAGTAATTTCAAATTTAACAGTGAAAAAACTAGAAATTGTTCTGAATTCTCAAAATGAAATCTTAAAAAAAATACGTGATTTTTTGACTAGTCAAGAAATTTCTCTTGAATCTTTAGTTCAAGAAATCAAGTTTGATTTTTCTGAAGAGCACTGTTTATTAGTTGATAATACAAATTTAAACGAAAAATCTCAATTGCTTTTAAATTCTTTAGAAGATGATTCAAATCGAATAAGAGCGATTTTTGAAATCAAAATACTTGATGAAGGCTGGGATGTCCTAAATTTATTTGACATAGTTCGTATGTACGATACTCGTCAGGCTGGTCACACTAAAAATGGAAAAAGAGAAATATCTAAAACTACGATATCAGAAGCTCAGTTAATCGGAAGAGGTGCAAGATATTGTCCTTTTAAGATAAATGAAGATGATGATCTGTATAAGAGAAAATATGATTCTGACGAAGACAATGAGTTAAGGCTTTGTGAAACTCTTTTATACCACTGCTTTGATGAAGAAAGGTATATTTCTGAATTAAAAGAAGCTTTAAGACATGAAGGTTTAGATCTTGATAAAGATGTGATTAGATGCTCTTACAAGCTAAAAGACGATTTCAAAAACACAGACTTATTTAATTCAGGTCTTGTTTTCTTGAACGAGCGAGTCAAAAAGGAATCAAAGGATCTTTTAAGTCTTGATGATAAGTTAATTTCAAAAATATACTCTTATACAGAGCAATCAGGAGCATCTGAATTGGAGGATTTATTCGGCAGCGACGAAAACAAATCTTCTGTCTTAAAAGATAAAGTATATCATTTTAAAATTAAGGAGAAGGCTAAAGATAATTACTCTGTCGTCCATAAAGCTCTTAGACAATTTAGAGAATTTAATTTTGATAACCTAAAGAAACATTTCAAAGATTTAAAGTCAATGTCTGATTTTATCTTTAAAGAAGAATACTTAGGCAATATTGAAATTCAAATTCATTATTTTGGTAAAGATGTATCTCAATCCACAATATTGAAGGCTTTGGTAAGAAACTTTGCAGAAATTGCTAAAAAGATTGGCTTCAATGAGTCGATATATGAAGGTTCAATTAAATTTAAACCAAAGAAATTTAGAAATGTATTTACTGACAAGACCATATCTGTAGCTAAAGCTTCAGTATCAACAGGTGGTAAAGGTATTTCTCAGAAAAATTCATTAAACTACCCACTAGATTTATCATCTGAGGATTGGTATGTCTATAACGACAATTACGGAACAGATGAAGAAAAAGCTCTAGTTCATCAATTTAGAATGTACCTAGAAAAGTTGAGAAAAGTCTACTCTAAGTTGTATCTCGTAAGAAACGAGCAGCAACTATCCATTTATTCTTTTAAAGATGGCAATAGGTTTGAACCTGATTTTGTGCTGTTTTTACAAAAATGGGATGGTAAAGATTTTGAGCAAATGCAGATCTTTATCGAACCTAAAGGTGAAAACTTATTAAAACAAGACAAATGGAAGGAAGATTTCTTGTTAGAAATTAAAGAAAAGACAAATGAAGATCCTTCGTTGTTATCTGAGAATTCTCACTACAAGATATGGGGCTTCCATTTTACTAATTTCAATGGAAAAAAAGAAAATAGGGGAAAAGAATTCAAACAGGATATGGAGGAAATCCTGACTCGATAAGATGAGAATAAGCCCTAATACCAACAAGTTTTAGGGCTTTTTAGCAATTTTACTCTTCAACAAGCTCATAGCAAGGTACATATTCTTTCTGAGATAAAAGCACACGACCTTGATCAATATAGCTTCTTAATAGACCATCCATGGATTTGATGATGTCTTTATCACCATGTAATTTAAATGGACCTTTTTGAGCTACTAGCTTGATACCATTCTCTTTAACATTACCAGTTACAATTCCTGAGAAAGCAGAACGTAAGTTGCATGCTAATTTCCATGGCTCTTGATCACGTCTCAAATCAAGATTTGCCATGAACTCATGAGTAATTGGAGATGCAATCTGTAATTCATGAGGAATATGTAAAGTCCAGTTAAAGCAATAAGAATCATGAGTAATGGTTCTATGATCAAGTACTGAGTCATTGTATTGCTTTACCTTTTGAGCTACAGCAATTGGATCATCGATAATAAGATCATAGTAACGGGTGATCTCTTTACCAAAGCATTCAATTAAGAAGTTCTGTAATTCATCAAAGTAGCCTTTAGCTGATTTTGTACCCGTTAAGATTAAAGGTAAGAAGTTGTGTTTGTTCTCCTTACTTAATTTGATGCTCAGAATATAGAGTAGCTCTTCAGCGGTACCTGGACCACCTGGGAAGATTAAAAGAGTATGACCAAGACGTACAAAGGCCTCAAGTCTCTTTTCTATATCAGGCATGATCACAAGATCTGTTACCATGGCGTTGGGTGGTTCTGCTGCAATGATAGATGGCTCTGTAAGACCAATCATACGGCATTTTTCCTGCTCGCACTGCTCAGAATATCCCTGCAAAGATCCTTTCATAGGAGCTTCCATAACACCAGGTCCGCAACCTGTGCAGATATCAATCTTGCGTAAGCCTAATTCAAGACCTACCTGATAGGCATAATCATATTCTTCTTGGGAGATTGAGTGTCCGCCCCAGCAGACAGCGAGGTTTGGTTTCATCCCTGCCTTTAGGACACTGGCATTTCTTAAAATGATAAAGATAAGGTTAGTGATGTAATCAGATTCAGTCTTATATTTCTTTTTAAGACTCTCGTTATAGAACTCAGAAAACAGGTGAATTTGCACAATATCGCGTAAAACTGCATACAGGTGTTTGCGCAGTTTCTTGATGACCTGTCCTTCAACTAGAGATGATTTTGGTGGATTGATAAGCTCAAGTTTTAGACCTCGCTCATTTCTAATGATGTTGATTTCAAAAGATTTGAAGTTATCTAAAAGTTCTTTTGAGTTATCAGTGATATTGCCACTGTTTAAGACTGCTAATGAGCAGTTTCTGTACAGATCATAGAGCTCACCCTGACTGGATAAAGATAATGAATCTGCTTCATACTGGGTTAAAAGTGACATGGAGCCTACTGGCCAAACGTCTACAACGCTCATAAATGCTCCTTTTATTATTTTTGTAATGTGTTTTGTTTTTGTGATTTTTTAATTTTTTTTGTATTGAACTTCCTATCACTCTTTCATTATAGGTTATTATTTTGATATAACTTTTTAATTTTTAATGAAATTTTGAACAGATGTTCCAAATTTAAATTTTTGTGTCAAATGACAGTTTCATAACTAAAGATAAAACTGTCATAAGTAGAGTTCCTTACTGTCTGATTGTTCTTACAGATTCACTGCTGTTTAACTTAGCAGATGATCTGACAGGATTGATATCAATACCTCCACGACGGGTAAAATAAGCTGATACTGTAAGTTTTGATGGCTTTAAGTAATACATTAAGTCTGAATAGATAAGCTCTACACACTGCTCATGGAATCCCTGATGGTTACGTAAAGTAACTAAGTAAGATAGCAGTCCTTTAAGATCAGGTTTCTTACCTTCATAATCGATTCTTATAACAGCATGATCAGGCTGTGAGGTTACAGGACAGAGTGATCTGAAAAGATTGGTGTAATAAGTCTTTTTAATGGTTTTCTCTTCTTTATCAAAAGTTAATAAAGAAGGGGAGTATTCATAACCTTTAAAAGATAAATCTTTACAGCAATCTAACTCTTCTAAACAAGTACCTTTTACGGCACGTGTAGAGAACTCCTCATTATCAAGTTCGAATAAACTAACCTTCACATTGCTCTCTAAAAGTGTTGAAAGATCGTGCTCAAACACGCTTTCAACCTCTTTTAAATCTTTAAACTTGGTCATGGTAAATGACAGTTCATAGAGTTTTAATGATTTAGACTCAACAATGTATTTACTGTCAGCAGGTACTCTCATAATCCCCATGCAAACTTTAGGCAGACCATTTAAGTTTAAATAGGTCATCTCATAAAGACGCCAAATATCATAACCTACAAACTTTTGTAATCTTTCAATATGGCTACGACCTAGCTGTCTTTCAATTCTTTGCAGTCGTGATGGTGCGTACTCATTATCGTAGGTAGTATTTTTACCTAAAACAAGGTTGCTCATGCCTGAAGATACCTCAGGAGCTTTGCTTTCATTGTTATCCATTATAAATCTCCGTATTTGCAACCTAAGATGCATAAAGCCGCAAGAGCTGCTGTTTCTGTTCTTAAAATTCTAGGCCCCAAAGTTACACCCACAAAATTGTGTTCAGCTGCCTTTTGAATTTCATTATCATCAAGACCGCCTTCAGGACCAATGAGTAATCTTATATCACCAGTAGGTTCAAGTTCTGTTAACTTTTTGTCAGCTTTTGGATCAAGGGTAAGGCTTAGTGCTTCAGGACTTCTTGCATACCATGATTCTATATTGACGATATTCTCAACTACAGGAACTTCATTACGGCCACACTGCTCACAGGCTGAGATAGCAATCTTTTGCCATTGTTCAATCTTCTTTTGCTGACGCTTTTCATCTAGCTTGACACCACAGCGTGATGAGTACAGGGGAGTAATTTTATAAATACCCAGTTCGACAGCCTTTTGAATGGTAAATTCCATTCTATCGCCACGGCTGATAACCTGACCTAACTCTACTCTTACAGGAGATTCAACATTGCGTTCGATTACCTTTGTGCATTTGTAATTAGCGCTTTTACCTACTTTTGTAAGTACAGCTTCATACTCATGACCAATGCCGTCAAAAACTACGAACTCATCATTTTCTTTAAAACGTAACACTCTGATTAAATGTCCGTAGCCGTCATCATCTAAGGTAAATTCATCAGTTAAATTTAAAGGGGCTTT
This sequence comes from uncultured Gammaproteobacteria bacterium, assembly GCA_900315395.1. GTDB lineage: Bacteria > Pseudomonadota > Gammaproteobacteria > Enterobacterales > Succinivibrionaceae > Succinivibrio. The sequence goes on along the minus strand of OMZC01000039.1, from coordinate 15,104 downwards.
GAGCTGGCAAATTCTAACTGTTCTCATTATTTATCATTTCCGTATTTACATTTTTGAGAAATAAAAGGATTCTCGTTACCTTGAATTTCTTTAATTAAAAGGTTGCGCTTGCATTCATTCTGATCTGGCTTGTATTCTTTATTCCAGCGATTGAATAAGTTTACATGCTCAGCATCAAGTTCAATGCCATACATCATGGACATGTACAGGTAAGCTCGAGCGATCACACCACGAGCGCGTTCAGGAGGAGCAACTCTCTGTCTTTTTCTGTCAATTAACATTTGGCATTGACCAAAAGGAGAGGTCTTTTTAATTGAATCAGAAAAGGCAAAATTCTGTCTTTCGTTGTTTACTTCACCAACTGAAGGGTAAAGATTGTGCAGATCTGATTCGATTAAGTTAAAGTACTTATCGGTTTTCTCACAATTATGTCTGCCTGACTTTCTAAGCCAGCACTCTCTTGTTTTACCAAAATATGAAGCTGGTACGATGTGTTCAGCTTCAATCCTTTTAGCACGCTTTGGATTTGAGTACTGAATGATGTATCCACAGCTCTCAAGATTAGGGTAGTACCACTTTTTAGTAATAGTAATGTCACAGCCACAGTAGACTGTCTTAGGAGAATCAAGCTTAGAGGTTATTTTGTATAAATAACCTTTAGCTGAATTGAAGTTTAAATTCAGTCTTTGTGCTGATGCGCTGTTAAAACAGGTAAGAGCCAACACTACACAAGGTAGTGCAAGCGTATTTAACAAGAGTGTTTTTAAGTTCATGGTAACTCTCCTAAGATTGCTATTTTAACAAGATTTAAGCTCAAATTTGAGACATATATAAGTAATCTGTAAAGTCTAAAGCTTCCTTTAAATCAAGTGTACAAAGCAATTCAATGATATAGAAATCAATGACAAAGAATAAGTGGATGCAATGAACATATTAAGTTAGGTCATGTTTCCTGTTAAAATGCTCTTGTTTACAAAATCATGGGGATAAAGGATCTTTTATGAAAATCGATTTAAGCAAGATGGCTACCTTTGGTGTAGCAGGTAACTTCACAGGGCACTTAGAGCAGGCAGGTGAAGCTGTAGATTTTACAAATGTAAAAACCAAAGAAGCAAAAGCTCCAAAAGCTGTCTTTCCAACCTTTATTCCTAATTTAAAAGAAGGTAATGAGGCTGTAACCCCAAGATTTTTAGGTGTATTCCCATTTAACAGCAACACCATTATCTTCCCTCATGGTGAGCAGAAATTACAGATTGAGCCTGAGTGCGCAATTGTATGTAATGTAACCTGGAAAGAAGGCAAAGTAGTAGCTTTAGAACCTGTAGTCTTCGGAGCTTCAAATGATTGCTCAATCAGAAAAGAAGGCGCTAAAAAAATAAGTCAGAAGAAGAACTGGGGCAAAGCATCAAAAGGCTTTTCTGATAATGCTATTGCAATTGATTCATTTGATGAAAAGGGCATATTAAATCGTTATCGTATTGCAAGTTTCTTAGTACGTGACGGCAAAGTAAATCCTTACGGTGAGGACAGTGCTGTTCGTGACTACAGCTACATCTACGGCACCTTAATTGACTGGTTAATTGAGAAATTCAACTCTCAGAAGGATGAAGGTCCTGCTGAGCCTATCTGTGAGTATTTAAAAGAATCAGGTTATCCTGAAAAAGTAATGGTATCTGTAGGTGCTACCCGTTATACCGAGTATGGAGAGAAGAACTTCTTACAGGATGGTGATCTAGCTGTTGTAGTTGTCTATCCTGAGGATAAATACTCAAAAGAAGACATCATCAAAGGTGTTGAGAACAACTCATTAAATGATGAAGCTGTAAGCGTATTAGCTCAGAAAGTTGAGCTATAACCTCATAAGTCAAGCTTCATAAAAACATGAAAGGCTCCGTACGGAGCCTTTCTTATCAAAACTTAATCAGGATTACTTAATAGCCTGTAATAAGTCATCAACCTTATTAGTCTGTTCCCAACTGAAGCTTGGACGACCAAAGTGACCATAGGTTGCAGTCTTTAAGTAGATAGGTCTTAACAGATCTAACTGCTTGATTAAGCCGTAAGGGCGCAGGTCGAAAACCTGAGGAATTGCTCTTGCGATCTTCTCATCATCAATCTTTCCAGTACCAAAGGTATTAACTGATACTGAAACAGGCTGAGCAACACCAATAGCGTAAGATACCTGAACCTCAGCTTTCTTTGCTAAACCTGCTGCAACAATGTTCTTTGCTACATAACGAGCAGCGTAAGCAGCTGATCTGTCTACCTTTGAAGGATCTTTACCAGAGAAAGCACCACCACCGTGACGAGCGGCACCACCGTAAGTATCAACAATGATCTTTCTACCGGTAACACCAGCATCACCTACAGGACCACCGATAACGAAACGACCTGTTGGGTTAATAAAGATCTTGGTGTCTTTACGTAACAGGTTTGCAGGAATTACTTTCTTGATGATCTCTTCATAAACTGCTTCATGAACAGTTTCCTGAGTTACATCAGGATCATGCTGTGTTGATAAGACAATAGTATCAATATGATCAACTGAGCCGTCATCATTGTAAGCGATTGTAACCTGGCTCTTAGCATCAGGACGTAACCATGAGATTGAACCGTTACGACGTAAGGTAGCCTGTTTCTTTACAAGCTCATGAGCATAGGTAATAGCAGCAGGCATTAAGTGTTCAGTTTCGTTAGTTGCAAAGCCGAACATTAAGCCCTGGTCGCCCGCGCCCTGATCTTCAGGTAAAGCTCTTGAAACACCTTGATTGATATCAGGAGACTGCTTACCTAAACCATTTAAAAATGCGCAGTAATGACCATCAAAACCAACCTCTGAATTGTCATAACCAATATCGCAGACAGTTTTACGTGCAATAGCTTCAAAGTCCACGTTTGCAGAAGTTGTAACTTCACCTGCAACTAAAATTAAACCGGTTTTTACTAAAGTTTCGCAAGCTACGTGAGCATCTTTATCCTGAGCTAAGATTGCATCTAAGATTGCGTCTGACACCTGGTCACAGATTTTGTCTGGATGTCCTTCTGATACGGACTCTGAGGTAAATAATCTTGACATAAAGTCTGTCCTCTAAAATTAAATTAACTGAGGATGATTATATACTTTAAAAAATAAATTAAAACTTCTAAGAAACAATTATTTTTGATTTTTTATGTAATATATTGAAATATAAGATAATATAATTGAATGAATATGGGATTAATTATAAATAAAAAAGTGGGATTAATATTATTTAAAATAAATTACGAAAATCTCTGCAAAATTATTTAGTAAGATTTAGTTCGCTTTTATAAACTTAAAAATAAAAAACTTATAAAACAAAGAAATATTAGAAAAATATAGAATGACGTCACAGAATTAAACTATTGTAAACGTTTGCGAAGTGGTTTTGAGCTACAATTAAAACATAAAAAGTTTTCACGTAATAGATAAAATCTGCAAAGGAGATACCATGCGCTTTTTTATTGACACAGCAAATGTAGAAGATATTCGCAAGGCTAATGACTTAGGTGTTATTTGTGGTGTAACCACCAATCCATCTTTAATTGCTAAAGAAGGCTTGGATTTCAAAGAGGTTATCAAGGAAATTACTTCAATTGTTGATGGTCCTATCTCAGGTGAAGTTAAGCCTACAACCTTAGACTTTGAAGGTATGATGAAAGAAGCTCGTGAGATTGCTGCAATCCATCCAAACATGGTTGTAAAGATCCCTATGACAGCTGAAGGCTTAAAGGCTTGCCATCAGTGTAAGAAAGAAGGTATTAAGACCAACATCACCTTAATCTTCTCAGCTAACCAGGCTTTATTAGCTGCACGTGCAGGTGCTACTTACGTTTCACCATTTATCGGTCGTTTAGACGATATTTCAGAAGACGGCTTAGACTTAATCCGTACTATTTCTGACATGTTTTCAATCAACAACATCGATGCACAGATCATCTGCGCTTCTGTACGTAACCCAATCCATGTATTACAGTGCGCTCTAGCAGGTGCTGATATTGCAACTGTTCCTTACAAGGTTATCGAAACTATGATCCACCATCCATTAACCGATCAGGGTATCGCTAAATTTCAGGCTGACTATAAGAAAGTGTTTGGTTAATTAAACAAAGTGTCGACCGCAAGGTCGACATTTTTTGTTGCCTTTTTTGTTGTTTTAAGTCTGCTTGTTGGGTAAAATTAAGCCCACAATGAATAATTTAGGCTTTTATTAATGAAGAAAAAGTTTGCGGCATGTTGTTTAGCTCTGATGGCTTTTATCCTCGGAGTTTGGATATCAGGTGTAGCGATTGTTTCTTCGTACTCTCAAACAGGTATGGAAGTGGCACTGCGACGGTGTAATAAACTTCTGTACAGTAAATTCCAGTCTGGAGTTTTTCTCTACAAAATTTCCCTAAGATATATACCAAAACAAACGGATCTGTTTTCACAGAGAGGTTTTGTAGAAATAAATTTTGCCGGAACAGATAAAGTTTATGATGTTCCTGTAAAAATCGATCATGGCTTTTTAACCATGGATGCTGATTTTGATTTAAATAAGGTCATCGAGCGTCTTTTTGTAAGAAAGATGATCTTAGATGAAAAAAGTACCGCAAAAGGTAGAATGCATGTGCGTCTGTTACCTTTTGCAATTAGCTTAGAAGCTGATGTAAAAGGTAAGTACACAAAATACGTAAAGGATATAGGTGTTCTAAAAGATATTCATGGCATGACACCAGATCTTGATGTGCACTTTTTATTCAGTCGCAATTTTTTACGACAGCTTCTGTTAGCAGTTGAATGCAGAAATCTGTACATCCCCGGCTTGAGCGCTGATAAGATTTTCTTTTTAAGCTCTTATACAGAAGGTGACAGATTTCAGATCCCTAAGAACGCAAGATTATATGCAAGTGGTCTTGTAATTGATGATGAGTTTTTAGGGCAGTTAAAAAGTTTTGATGTAGAACTTAAGGTTCCAAAAGTCCGCTCTACAGGAGACTTTGATATTGATTTAGTCTCCATTGCTGATACTAGATCAGGTGTTGGCATGGTGAAGGGAAAAATTAAGAATTTAAGTTCTTACCTGATGGCGAAGAAACTGAAATCCTGGACTGACGTGGTGTTGAATCCCAGCTCTTTAAATAGCTTTACTAATAAAGACTATTTACAGGCAACAGTTATTGACTCTTCGTTTAATGTCAATCAGGATACCGAAAGTGGCAAGTTAATTTACAGAGCCACTGCAAAGGGTGAGATTTTAGCTCTAAAGTCTGAAGATGGTATATCTAAGAATTTGGCATCAGTTAAAGGTAAATTTGATGTCAAGTTTGACCATATGAATGACTTTGGTTATGAGTTTGTCAAAAAAGTAGGTGGCAGAATGTTAGGCGAGGATAAGGATTCTCTAGTAACAGAAATTACCATCGACAAGGGCAAGCTTATTTTTAGTGGACAAGTTTTTTGATTTCTTATTTCTGAGGAGTTTTTATGGCAAATTACAGAGAGTTAGCTAATGCTCTACGTGCATTAAGCATGGACGGTGTTCAGAAGGCTAAGTCAGGTCACCCTGGTGCACCTATGGGTATGGCTGATATGGCAGAGGCATTATGGAGAGGTTTCTTACACCATAATCCAAAGAACCCTAACTGGGCAAACCGCGATCGTTTCGTTCTATCAAACGGTCACGCTTCAATGCTTATCTATTCTCTGCTTCACTTAACTGGCTATGATTTATCAATTGACGATTTAAAGAACTTCCGTCAGTTAGGTTCAAAGACTCCAGGTCACCCAGAGCACGGTGAGGTTCCAGGTGTTGAGACTACTACAGGTCCTCTAGGCATGGGTTTAGCTAACGCTGTTGGTATGGCAATGGCTGAGCGTATGTTAGCTGGCGAATTCAACCGTGATGGTTTTGATATCGTTGACCACTACACCTATGTATTCATGGGCGATGGCTGCTTAATGGAAGGTATTTCTCATGAGGCATGCTCATTAGCTGGTACTTTAGGTTTAGGCAAACTGATTGCTTTATACGATTCAAACGGTATTTCAATTGACGGTTCTGTAAAGGGCTGGTTCGCTGATGATACCAAGAAGCGTTTTGAAGGCTACGGCTGGCAGGTAATCGAAGTTAAGAATGGTAACGACGGTGAGCAGGTTCGTGCTGCTATCGAATTAGCTAAGGCTGATACTGATCGTCCATCAATCATTATTTGTCCTACCACCATCGGCTTTGGTTCTCCTAAGAAAGCTGGTACTGCAGCATCACACGGTGCTCCTTTAGGTGATGAAGAAATCGCTGCTACCAAGGCTGCTTTAGGTTGGAAGTATGGTCCATTTGAGATCCCTTCAGAGATCTACAAAGAGTGGGATGCTACCGAGAAGGGCGCTAAGTTAGAAGGCGACTGGAATTCATTATTTGCTAAATACAAGGCTCAGTACCCAGAGTTAGCTTCAGAGTTCGAGCGTCGTATTTCAGGTAAGTTACCAGTTGACTTCAAGGCAAAGGCAAAGGCTTGGGTTGATTCATTACAGCATAATGAAGATCCTAAGGTTGCAACTCGTAAGGCAGGTCAGATTGCTCTAGACTTCTTCGGTTCATTATTACCAGAGTTAGTTGGCGGTTCAGCTGACTTAGCTCCTTCAAACTTAACCATGAACAAAGAATCTAAGGAAATCTTACCAGGTCACTTAGATGGTAACTACATCCACTGGGGTGTTCGTGAGTTCGCAATGTGCGCTGCTATGAACGGTATGCTATTACATGGTGGCTTCCGTCCATATGGTGGTACCTTCTTAATCTTCTCAGACTACGCAAAGAATGCTCTGCGTATGGCTGCTTTAATGAAGATCCCTACATTATTCGTATTCACCCACGATTCTATCGGTGTTGGTGAGGATGGTCCTACCCACGAGCCTATCGAGCAGATCGCTTCATTACGTGTTCTACCTAACTTCGATGAGTGGCGTCCATGTGATATGGTTGAGTCAGGTGCTGCATGGGCAAATATGATTGAGCGTCAGGATGGTCCTAGCGCAATCATTCTGTCACGTCAGACCCTAGAGCAGATGCCACGTACTCAGGAGCAGGTTGATAACATCTCTAAGGGCGGTTACGTATTAAAGGATTGCGATGGCACTCCTGATGTAATCTTAATGGCAACAGGTTCTGAGGTTGCTTTAGCATTCCATGCAGCTGAAGAGTTAGCAAAGGAAGGCAAGAAGGCACGTGTTGTTTCAATGCCAAGCACCGACGTATTCGACCGTCAGTCAGAAGAGTACAAAGAGTCAGTTCTTCCAAAGGCAGTTCGTGCTCGTGTTGCTGTTGAAGCTGCTATGTCAACAACTTGGTTCAAGTATGTTGGCTTAGATGGTACAACCGTATGCTTAGACCACTACGGTGCATCAGCTCCAGCTGCTCAGCTATTCAAGAAGTACGGCTTCACTGTAGAGAACGTAGTAGCTGCTGCTAAGAAAGTTATCAAGTAATAGCTTGAAACTTTTAAAAGCTGATTAGTTTAAAAGCTAACTAGTATTAAAAGCTAAATAGTTTAATTAAGGCTGGTAACTGCAAAAGCGGTCCAGCCTTTTTAGTGCCCAAAATTTAACCTAAAAAGGCTTTAATTTTTGCACAGCTGAGGTTTACTTTTGACATAAGGCACAATCATAAAATGTACCTTAAAATCACATGTTGAAAATATGTTTCAAAATTACCAAAAATCGACTGTAAAAATTGAAAAGTTTTAAACATGTGATAAAATTATGAGTTGTTAAAAGCTTAGTTTAAGTCTAACAAAGACGATTTTATAAGAGGAAAACGAACTATGGCAATTTTAAAGATGGCCGACCTTGATTTAAAGGGCAAGCGTGTACTTATTCGTGCAGATCTTAACGTACCTTTAAAGGATGGCAAGGTTGCATCAGACAAGCGTATTATGGCTACATTACCTACAATTAAGTTAGCTCTTGAGAAGGGCGCTAAGGTAATGGTAATTTCTCACTTAGGCCGTCCAGAGGAAGGCGTTTATGCTGAGGAGTTCTCATTAAAGCCTGTTGCAGATTACATTGCAACCAAGCTTAATGGTGTAAAAGTTCGTTTAGAGAAAGATTACTTAAACGGCGTTGAAGTTAACGAAGGTGAAGTAGTTGTTCTTGAGAACTGCCGTTTCAACAAGGGTGAAAAGAAGAACGCTGAAGACCTATCAAAGAAATACGCTGCATTATGCGACGTATTCGTAATGGATGCTTTCGGTACTGCTCACCGTGCACAGGCTACAACCTACGGTGTAGCTCAGTTTGCTCCAGTAGCATGTGCAGGTCCTCTATTAGCTGCTGAGTTAGAAGCTTTAGGTAAGGCAATGGATAATCCAGCTCGTCCTATGGTTGCTATCGTTGGTGGTTCTAAGGTTTCAACCAAGTTACCTGTATTAAACAGCCTATTAAAGGTTTGCGATCAGTTAATCGTTGGTGGTGGTATTGCTAACACCTTCATCGCAGCTGCAGGTCACAAAGTTGGTAATTCACTATGCGAGAATGACTTAATCGATACTGCTAAAGAATTAGCTTCAAAGACTCACATTCCTGAGTTCGTTGACGTAGTAGTTGGTAAAGAGTTCGATGAGAAGACCCCAGCTGTTACTAAGGACTTAAAGGATGTTGCAGACGACGATATGATCTTCGATTTAGGTCCTAAGTCAATGGCTAACATCAACGAAGTTATCAAGAACGCAAAGACCATCCTATGGAATGGCCCAGTTGGTGTATTCGAGTTCGATCAGTTCGCTGCTGGTACCAAGTCAATGGCTGATGCTATTGCTAACTCAGATGCTTTCTCAGTTGCAGGTGGTGGTGATACCATCAACTCAATCCAGAAGTTCGGTGTAACTGACAAGATTTCTTACATCTCTACTGGTGGTGGTGCTTTCCTTGAGTTCGTTGAGGGTAAGAAGTTACCAGCTGTTGAGATCCTAGAGAAGAGAGCAGCAGAATAATTGCTCATAAATGCCAGCCATTAGTTGCTGGCATTTAAATTTAGATTTTTTTAATTCATATTTTAATTTACAGGTAGATAATCTTATGACTAAGATTCTTGATATTGTAAAGCCAGGTGTTGTTACCGGTGAGAATTTACAGAAGTTATTCGCTTTTGCTCGTGAGAATGGTTTCGCATTCCCTTCAGTAAACTGTGTTGGTACTGATTCAATCAATGCTGTTATCGAAGCAGGTGCAAAGGCTAAGTCACCAGTTATGGTACAGTTCTCAAACGGTGGTGCATCATTCATCGCTGGTAAGGGCATCAAAGTTGACCGTCCACAGGGCGCAGCTATTTTAGGTGCTATTTCAGGCGCTTTACACGCACGTAACGTTGCTGAGTACTACGGTGTTCCTGTAGTAGTTCACACTGACCACTGCGCTAAGAAGTTACTTCCATGGATCGACGGTCTATTAGACGCTGGTGAGAAGTACTACGCAGAGCACGGTGAGCCATTATTCTCATCACACATGATCGACTTATCAGAAGAGTCATTAAAGGATAACGTAGCTCTATGCTGCAAGTACTTAGAGCGTATGTCAAAGATTGGCATGACTCTAGAGTTAGAGTTAGGCTGCACCGGTGGTGAGGAAGATGGTGTTGATAACTCAGATAAGGACGAGTCAGCATTATATACTCAGCCAGAAGACGTAGCATATGCATACGAGGAGTTATCAAAGATTTCTCCAAACTTCACAATCGCTGCTTCATTCGGTAACGTACACGGTGTTTACAAGCCAGGTAACGTTAAGTTAAAGCCTACCATCTTACGTGATTCACAGAAGTACGTTCACGAGAAGTTCAACACTCCTACCGACAAGCCAATCAACCTAGTATTCCACGGTGGTTCAGGCTCAACCGAGCAGGAGATCCGTGAGTCAGTATCATACGGTGTTATCAAGATGAACATCGATACCGATACTCAGTGGGCAACTTGGGATGGTATCTTACAGTACTACAAGGCTAACGAGAACCGTTTACAGGCTCAGTTAGGCGACGGTACCGATCCAGATGTTCCTAACAAGAAGTTCTACGACCCACGTGTTTGGTTACGTAAGGGTCAGGAGTCTATGATCGCTCGTCTACAGGAAGCTTTTGACCGTTTAGGTTCAGCAGGTTCTTTAGATAAGAATTTCTAATTAACTCTTTCTAACTTATGTTAGATAAAGTTTAATAAAGCCCCGCAATGCGGGGCTTTTTTGTGACTGAACTGATTTTTATTTCAGCTAAGATAAAAAAAGCAGCCTTTTGTATAGGCTGCCTTTAAAAGACTTCAGGAAAAACTATTTGCTTTTGCTTCCTGAAAGAATTGATGAAATGTATGACAGAGAAGTATTGTAGCTTGACATCAGCGAGTCAAGATTACCGTACTTGGTACGCAAAGATGCTTCATACTTTTCCAGCTTCTCTTCATTATCACTGATCTTTTGCTCCCAATCATCGATCTCGCTTTCTACGTTCTCGATACGCTCTGATAAGATACCACCTGTCTGAGTATATTCTTTTACATAGTCTGATAACTGCTTGATTAAACCATCATCCTCATCTGTAAACAAGCTTACGACTGAGTTGAAGGAGTTATCAATTGACTTCTTGAAAGCATCAGAATCAAGAGACAGGGTACCATCCTTGTTGTACTCAAGACCGCAGTCAAAGATTGATTTACCGGTATTCTCTTTAGTAAATCTTACAACCATGGTCTGCAGAGTATTCTGAACTGACTTTAACTGTGAGTCACCAGCCAAGTCACCACCATCGTACTGATTCTCGCCATCAGAATAAGAGTTTCTCTTATACAGCTTATCCATTGATGACATCAAAGTATTGTATGCATTAACGAATTCCTGCATCTTATTCTTAGCAGCGTCTTCATCAGTTGAAACATCAACATTGTAGGTTGTAAAGTTACCGTTAGAGTCCTTAGTTAACTGATTTACAGTGATGTTTAAGCCTGATACCTGATTGTCATCAAACTTGTTGGTATGGCTTGTAATCTTATGACCATCAACTTCAATCCAGGCATCTTTACCTTCCTGATAAGACCACTTAGAGCCAGACGCTGATACCTTGTGTTCCATGCCTTTGTCATCAGTTTCGGTAGTAGTTTCTGCACTAGGATCGAAATTAAATACGTTTAATGAGTCATGATCAGCTGTATCTGTAGACTCTGTAGTGATCTTAAGATTAGAGGTATCTTTACCGGTTGAGCCTGAGGTGATTGATAAAGAATAACCGTCTTCAGTCTTAATTAAACCAACGTTTAAATCATAATCGTTCTGATTTAAGCGCTTACGAATTAATTCTAAGGTATCGCCTTCCTGAATATCCACAGAGAAGGTTCTCTCACGTGTCTGTTCAATACCATCATCATCTTTATAGGTCTCAGAACCTAAATCGATGGTGATTTTACCTGCTGAGAAGCTGTTCTTAAAACCGTCAGCAGTCTTGAACTGCTGAGTCACAGATTCAGCTTTGGCAAGCTGTGTTACAGCTAAATCAAAGTTAGTATTAGAGCAGTCAGATTCACCTGTCACGGTAAAACAGGTATTGTCTTTATTCTGTGTGGTAGTGATAGCATGAGTATTCATCGAATTCTTTTTGGTCAGCTTATCACAAGCATCCTTAAAGGTGCTCATAGCACTCTTTAAGGTATTAAGACCGTCTCTTTCGATCTCAGCTTCACCCTTACGTGTAGTAGTACGTTTCTCGTACTGCTGTCTCTTGGCAGATACTGACGCAGAAATAATGCTCTCAAAGTCTGTGCCTGAACCTACACCAGAACTAGTAATTGTTGATGATGACATTTTGAACCTCTAAATTAACCTACATTTATTATAGGCTAAACGCCCACCTCTATAACCATATAACGGCACAGGTGAGAGTAACTTTAATCTTTAGAGAGAAAACTTTGAATATTTAAGAATACATCTCTCACTTTAGATAGTGAGAGATGCAATTGATGTGCCAGTTATTGAATTAGTCTTCTAATAACTGCTTATGTAGCTCATTTAAAGCTTCAGTAGTATCGCCATCCTTTAAAAGGAAGCATAGATTGTGACGTGATGCACCGTAGCAGATCATTCTTACAGAGAACTTGTTGATTGCATCAAAAGCCTTGGTAATAACACCAGAATTCTCTGACATTCTGTTGCCGATAATGGCAATAAGTGGCAGACCAGTTTCAACCTTTACATGACAGAACTGACGAAGCTCATTTAACATATTCTCGCTGATTTCAGCCTTACCAGAAGTGGTAGTACCAGCATCGATGGTAACTGCAATAGAAATCTCAGAGGTTGATACAAGATCAATTGAGTGATTGTATTTTGCAAATACAGAGAATACGTTTGCTAAGAAACCAGTAGCACCTACCATAACAGGTGATGATAAAACGATTAAGGTCTGGTTTTTACGTAAAGCTAAAGCTCTGAAGTTTGGCTCTGACTTAGTTACTGGACGAACCCAGGTACCACCCTTCTCAGGCTCTTTAGAAGAACCAACAAAAATAGGGATCTCCTGTCTTACAGCAGGGATCATGGTTGATGGGTGTAAAACCTTAGCTCCGAAGTTTGCCATTTCAGCAGCTTCAATATAGGTTAACTCTGGAATTGGTTTTGCTGTTTTTACAACACGAGGATCGGTAGTAAATACACCTGCTACGTCAGTCCAGATTGAAATTGTTGCTACACCTAAAGCTTCACCTAATAAAGCTGCAGTGTAGTCTGAACCACCTCGACCTAAGGTTGTAGTCTCTCCTAAGGTGTTAGAACCGATAAAGCCCTGTGTAATGATGATGGTCTTGTCATTGATAAGAGGTAATAACTTATCATGAGCTAATACTTTGATTTCTTCACAAATAGGTTTTGCGCAGCTGAACTTAGAGTCTGTACGCATTACTGAACGAACATCAAACCACTGAGCATCGGTACCGTAGTGCTTGAATAAAGCTACGAACAGGTATGATGACATTAACTCTCCGTGAGATACAATGCTGTCAGTTAACTGATCGTTAGTACCTTTATTTGCTAAAAGTGTCTGCTCTTTGATCTCTTTTAAATGACCTTCAATGTAGTTACGAAGCTCATGCTGATTCTCTAAATGAATAATGATCTGCTCGTGGATATCACGCAGTTTTTCAATAATTTCGTTAATTTTTGAATCGCTGCATTTGCCTGATGCTAGTTCTACTAACAGATTTGTAACGCCTGAGCAGGCTGAGATCACTACAATACGTGAGTTCTTATTGCCGACAACTACATTGTAGCTTGATGTCATTGCATCAAAGTTACCAACAGAAGTACCGCCGAATTTAGCTATATCTAAATTTTCCATTTTAATAAATACAAAATCCAAAAATTAAAAACGAAAGTTGAAACATTATGATATGAGTACAAAATACTTCTGGCAATTCTAATATACTTTTAGCCTAATTTGGTGCATAATTGTGCATTCTCTAAAAACAAATACCTTCTACAACCTAGAAAAGGTTGCGCATATAAGTATATGCAAAAGGTTCTGTAATCTCATAAACACATGCTGTAAATTTTGTTAGTTTGCCTTATGCAAATTAATCAAATGCTATTTCTTAAAAACTGTTTATAGAGACTTTTTAATGAAGTTTTATTGAGCTTTATATAGCTTTTTGAAAAATTAATCTGGTAAGAAAAGTGTTAAATAAGAATTTATTTCTGTTAGGAGCCCGTCATTCAATTCCAATTTGTTTGGGTTACCTGTCTGTTGGTACTGCGTATGCTGTAATGGCAAAACAGGCAGGTTATTCTGATTTTGAAACCATTTTAATGTCTATGATCTGCTATAGCGGATCTGGTCAGTTCTTTGCTGTAACCTCAGCAAAAGACAGTGCCAGTTTAGTCGCTATCTGTATCGGTCTTATTATTTTAAACTTCAGATACTTCATTATGAGTACCTGTGTTTTTGCACGTTTTGATAAATTGAGTAATGTAAGAAGAGCTTTCTTTTCACACTTTATTACCGATGAGCCTTTTGCAATCTTTACTACAGCTAAAAAAGAACTGATTAGTTCCTCATACTTTGCAGGACTTTTCTTAGTCTCTTGGTGTGCCTGGGTATCAGGTGCTGTCATTGGTGCTTTTGCAACCAATTACTTGCCTTTTAACTTAATTCAAGCAATGAACATTGCTTTATATGCATTGTTTATTGCAATTGTAGTTCCTACTGTTAAGAGCAATAACAAGCTGTTAGTCATTGTTATTTGTGCCGCAATCTTAAATATTGCCTTATCTCAGGTAATGGACAGCTGCTGGGCAATTCTGTCTACCATTGTTATCTGCTCTTTAATTGGCGCTTTTTTTTCTGATAACAAACCAAATAAAGATGAGAATACAACCAATGAAAATGCTATAGAAAAAGCAGATGAGAAAGGAGCAAACTAATGGATAGCAAGTATTACATTTCAATTGTGCTTATGTCATTTTTAATGACATATCCAATAAGAAGTATTCCAGCTCTTTTTATTTCTAAGTTAGAGTTGTCTCCATACTGGCAGCGTTTTTTGGATCTTGTGCCATATACAGCATTAACAGCACTGGTATTCCCAGGAGTGTTCTACTGTATAGATAACAATCAGTACGCAGCATACATTGGAACTGCTGTAGCCTTAGTAGCTGCAATTGCCAAGATGTCATTATCAGTCGTGGTATTACTAGCAGTAGCTGCAGCTTATATCGCTATAGTAGCTGTTTAAATACACATTCAAATTCCCACTAAATTAACCAAAGGTCTGTTTTTCAAATTTTGAAGAACAGTCCTTTTTCTTTTTTTATATATATTTCAATAAAATAAAAAAATAATTAAACATGTTGATTTATAGTTTATTTAATTGTTTATTTAGTGTATATTTAAAATGAAAATTATGTAGATTTTTGTAAGTTTGCGATAAAGGATCTTCTTATGGAATCTTTTAATGAATTAGCTCAAAGTGTTTTAGAAAAATCTCTAAAGCTTAAAGAAAGGCTGTCTGCAGAGTATGGAGTTTCAGACAAGAAAGTAGAGGATAATGACAATACTCTCTTACAAGATGAAATGAAATCGACA
>OMZC01000025.1 GCA_900315395.1 uncultured Gammaproteobacteria bacterium | reverse complement strand
CAGATCGTTAACCAACCTAACCCTTCTGCTAAAATTGCTTAAGGTCTTGGGTATGATTCAGAAATTAGCTATTCAGCTTAGCAATTCCAAAATTCAGTTATTCAGCGTTTTCACTTTGCTCAAGTGCTGAAGCTACTTCACGTAACTTGTTAGCTAAGGTCTTTAGATCCTGTTTTGATTCTCTTACTTTGCCTGATGATTTTCTGACAATCAAAGTAGTAGGCAGTACTGAGGAGACCTTTGGCTCATCAGGATTTGTTAACTTTTCGACAGCCAGGCGACACTGCAGATCTCTATCTAGATGAACTGAGGTTAAAGGTGGTAGGTAGTAAGCACTGTCAACATAATCGTCATAACCGATAACTGAGATGTCATCTGGTACATTCTTATGATTTTGAGTAAGTGCACTGATAGCACCTAAAGCCATCTGATCATTACCTACTAAAATTGCTGTAAAGTCATGGTGGTCACGCAGCATCTTTACAGTTGCAATGTAACCGCTTTGAGCAGTCCAGTCACCTCTTTCAAGGCATACTTCCTCAAGATTATTGATCTTTATACCTTCTCTCCAACACTTTAGACGTGAGTCTGCTGAGGATACACCCTCAGGACCTGCTAATAGCGCAATCTTTTTATGACCTAACTCTCTTAGATGAGATACAGAGAAGAGGGTACCGTCAGCAGGGTTAAAGGTAACATTAAAGACAGGACAATATGGATCAACGTCGACAAAGAGGATCTGCATATCAGGATTGTTTTGAGTTAAGTTAATCGCATCCTGAGAATCCATAGGTACGTTGATAACTACCTTTGAAACGAGTTGACTTTTAAGCTCTAAAATTGAAGCTTCAACACTCTCATAGTCATTTTTACCAATAAGGTTAATCGCGATGGAATAGCCTTTTTCAAGAGCGTACTTACGTACTAGAGAAGCTACATCCACGGATGCTTGTGAGAGTAAAGCGGTACTGATGATACCTAGAGCATTAACTTCTTTTTTGGCTAACTGCTGAGCTAATAGATTTGGTACATATTTTAATTCAGCAATGGCATTTTCAATCTTATCTTTGGTAGCAGATGATACGTTACATGAGTTATTTAATACTCTTGAAACGGTTTGATATGACACACCAGCTTTTTCAGCCACGTCTTTCATGGTGACTTTTCTGTTCTTAGTATCCATTTTTATATTTATTATCCAGTTTATTTTGTAATTTAATTTGCTATTTAATTTGTAATAGTTGTTCTTAGTGTTGGGCTTTATCGTTCGTATGTCTAGTATAGCCCATTTTGTATGAGCGTTTTTATACAATATTCATCGACTTGTATTAAAAATTCAACAAACATATCAAAAAACTTACATATCTCACAAAAAGCTAAAACTTCCTTATAAACAAAGGAATGAGGACATATTTTAAAAGAAATACGTTCACATTTCTATGTTTAAAATATTAAAAATATTTTGATATTGATCGAATTTTAATGAATGTATTCTTTAAAACAAAATATTAATAACCTATGATTTATGTCAATGTTAACGTATAACAAAAACATTCACATTATTAGTCAAACATAACTTAGGAAAAAATTTATGAAAAAATTAACTATGCTTGCAGCCTGCGTAGCAGTTGCAACTTTATCTTCATCAGTTGCTTTTGCTGCTCCTACTGTAGACTTCTCTGGTACCTATTTCCGTTCAGGTTTAGGTTCATCCCGTGATGGTGCACATTTCACTCAGAACAAAGATCTTTTAGGTCGTTTAGGTAACGAGTCAGATACCTATGCTGATATCGGCTTAGGTGCTAATGTTTTAGAAACTGACGATCTGTCAATTCGTGCTGAGACCATGTTTGCTTTATCAAATGACGGTACCTCACGTGGTGAAAAGACTAATACCGATTTAGAGCAGTTAAACTTACAAATCAAAGGTTTAATTCCTAGCGATAAGAACGCTGTAGTTTGGGGCGGTAAGCGTCACTATCAGCGTGAAGACATCCACATGATTGATAAGAAGTACTACAACGTATCAGGCTTAGGTGGCGGTCTTGAGTACTTACAGTTAGGCCCAGGTCAGTTATCTTTAGCATGGACACGTAATGATGCTGATGGCTTCCAGTACAGATACAATGATCAGAACTGGAACGAGTGGGGCTGGGTTGATGAGTCAAATCGTGGCTACAAACTCTATGAGAAGAGCAAGTCAATCAATGTTAATTATTTAGATGCTCGTTATGCTGGCTGGGCTCCATGGGATGGTGCTTGGACCGAGTTTGGTTTTACCTATGCAATGCCTAAGAAGGGTGAAGCAGACGATCGTAACGGCAAAGTTTCTTTCTACGAAGGTTATAACGGCCAGTTCAATCTAGGCGATGCTTACATGGCAACTGCTCAGTTATCTCAGAGCTTCAACGGTGGCTGGAATAAGACTATCGTTCAGTATACAACCGGCGGTTTAGCTCACCATGCAATCGACATTGGCGATTCATGGATGGATTTCTGGCACAATTCAGACAATGCTAAAGGTCTTAACATCATCAACACTGGTGTAACTTCAATCTGTGAGAACTTAAGCGTATTACACGTTGTAGCATACGGCTTTGAGAACCACGTATCTGAGGACTACTACACCACTTCATTCTATGGTCAGAAAGGTGATGTATCTTCTAAGTTAACTAAAGCTTCAGAGAACGGCTATACCCCAATCGACCGTCAGGACAGCTTCAGAGTTGTTGTACGTCCTAGCTACCAGTTAACCAAGTACACCAGATTATTAGCTGAAGTAGGTGCTTACTGGAATCACACCAAGTACGCAGGTCAGGATAAGGTTTTAGAGAGACAGCAGAAGTACACCTTAGCTTATGCTATTGCACCAACTGCTGATATCTTCTCTCGTCCTGAGTTACGTTTCTATGTAACTTACTTACATGCAAGCGATTGGGACAGATCAGATGCTAACTGGACTAAGGGTATTCGTAACCATGACGGTGACAAGTACTACCAGGATAACTACATGTTCGGTATCCAGGCTGAAGCTTGGTGGTAACAGAGTAGTGAACAACTTTATATAAACTAACTTGTTTGATAATCATCTATAGGGAGGCGTAAGCCTCCCATTTTTTGTCTTGCGCGCGTAAAGAAAGAGTGAGATTTATAGTGCTCAGGCACTTTGTTTGTATGAAGTGCGGTAACGTTAAAGGTCTAGTCTGCTATTTTGCTTTAATTGATTCATACAAAAGCGCAAAGCCATTTTGTAAGAATTCATTTTTATCAACTTTTATGATGGTTTGCAGGTATTCTTCTTTATTTGATGCAAGTTCTATAAGTCCTGAAATCATAGCCCACATCGAGAGTATGCTAGGCATGATCTTAAGATCAGATCTAAATTCACCTTCTTTAATGCCTGATTCAATAAACTTGTAGATCATAGCGTTAATCTTTTCACCTACTTCAAAGGTTTCCTTCTCTTCTGGCAGAAAGTTATCACAGTGCTCGTCAAATCTGATGGTCTTAAGTACTAAAGAGAAATACAGAGGGTAGAGTTTTTTGTACTCATATAAAGAGTTGCAAATGCCAAAGAATCTTTCTTTGTAGGTGCCGTTATCCTGCAGAGATTTTTGTGTGAAATCATACAGTATCTGCATGCTTTGCAGTACTAAGTATGACACTAAGATGTCTTTACTGGTAAAGTACACATACAAGGTAGCTTTACTATAGCCAGAGCTTTTGGCTATATCGTCCATGCTAGTGTGCTCAATTCCTTTTTGTAAAAACAGTTCTTGAGCAACTAAAGCTATAGCCTTACGATGCACGCTTTGAGGTTCTTTTTTACGTCTTGCCATGTTGGTGGATCCTTATGGTTATACCATGAGTGTAACAGTAGCTAAGCTTAGTGTGAAGACTCTACTTGAATGTAATCTTTGAGATCGCGTCTTAATTTGTTGTTTTTGCCATAATCATCAACATATCCAATGCGCAAGATCATTTGCAGCTTATCTTTTGTATGAAGTTTGTCTGACAATAAAGCTCGGTATGCAGGATCTTCAAGTGGAGCACTCAAAGGCTGTATAGCAATATCCTTGTCAGTAAGATAGAGCATAAGATCATATAAGCTTTTCCCTGTGTTTATAAGATCGTAAAAACTGTCTGACTTTGACTTAAGAGTAAGATAACCTGCGCAATTGTTAGCCTGTGCTTTGGCTATCTCAAGACTCTTTGTAGCAAAACTGTCTTTTAAGACACTGTCATGATCCATAAAGGTGTAATAAAAGAACTTTTTTACACCAGTAATACCTAAAAGCTCAGCTGACAGTCCATCTTTATGTGTAAGTGTCTCTTTATCCGAAAATCTCATCCAGTTTGAGAGTTCTTTAGCTGTAGCCTTATCAAAAGACTGCTGTTTAAAAGCTTTCATAAAGGTGTCTTTAAAAAAGGTAAAGTTATGACTTTGTCTTGCTAAGTACTCTGTGTTTTTGATAGTAAGACTAATCTCATTTAAGACATTAGGTGCAATCTTATCTGTTTTAAAGTCTCGTTTGTCAGTATGACGCTTTAGCATAAGTGTAAGCAGTTTGTTGTCAGGAACTTTAATGTCAGCGCTTTCACTTTGAGAGTAGTAAATCGCAACATAATCTTTATTCACATCAGTTTCTGTCTTATAGCCATAAGCAAGATAGGCAAGCTCCAGTGCTCTTACATAAGCTCCTAATGAGATTAAAGATTCTCTTTTTAAAGGATCGGTAACCTTAAGCAGGCGTGAGTTATCAAGGCTTATTTGCACCTTTTTTAAGTCAGGATTAACTGTAACTTTATACATTTGAGTGTTGTGCGCACTAGGAGCTAAAGAAGCCATATAAAAGACCTCAGATAACCCCTTTTCAAGATTAGGCACGTCCTTATTGGTATTAACCTCAAGTGAGCAAGCACTGATAAAAACAGGAATTACAGGAAACAGGAGTCTTTTTAAAGTAGCAAACATCATTTCTCCTCTTTAAATAATTAAACTTACAGTTTAATTATTTAGCCAAAAGCAAAAGATGTCAAAGGAAAAATACAAAGCTATTGATTTTTCGGGAAATAAAGCCGTGTGAAGAGTGCTGTAAAGATCTGTTTTGTCAGAGTTGATATGTCAGAAGTTAGTTTGTCAGAGTCTGTTCTGTCAGAAGGTATTAAAAATGAGGTATAAAACTCAGACTATATGAGAGCATATAGTCTTTGAGTTTTATCAGGACTCTATGAGTCCTGTTTCTTTTTAAGGTTAGCTTTAGCAACACCTAGCATCAGTTTTACACGGTTTAACTGATTTACCTCAGAGGCACCAGCATCACAGTCAATAGAGACGATATTAGCCTCTTCATAGCTTTGACGTAAGGAGTGCACTACACCTTTACCGGTGATGTGATTTGGCAGACAGCCAAAAGGTTGCAGGCACACAATGTTAGGTACACCGTTTTCAATGAGTTTTACCATCTCACCGGTTAAGAACCAGCCTTCACCTGCCATATTGCCCAAAGAAACGAACTTGCCGGCAAGCTTTGCTGTTGTAAAGATGTTCAAAGGAGGGGTAAATCTCTTTGAATTTTTCAGAGCTTTATAAACATATTTTCTGTAGTGCTCAACTAAGCGTATGAAAGTGAGCGCAAAGAACTTGTTTAAAAGTTTACCTTCTAGAAGGTTATGCTCAATGATAGGATCGCCTGCTAAGTACAAGAAGAAATCTACAAAGTCAGGCATTACAACTTCAGCGCCCTCATCAAAGAGCTCTTTTTCAAGATAGTTGTTAGCTACAGGATGATACTTAACTAAGATCTCACCTACGATACCTACCTTAGGCTTTTCAATATGGTTAATCTCAATGTTCTCAAAGTCTTTTACCATATCAAAAATATTGTGCTTGTACTGTTTATTAGAACCGTCTAATAGCTCTTGCTTACAGTTATTAAGCCACTTTTCAAAGTACTTTTGAGTCTCACCTTTGTTTACTTCATAAGGTCTTACACGATTGGTTAATTTCATTAACAGATCGCCGTAGACAGCAGCTTTAATTGCATCTTTGAACATAGCTGTAGGCATCTTGAATTCATCAGTTTCAAGACCGTAGACAGCAAAGACAGGTACCTGTGGGAAGCCTGCGTATTTTAAAGCTTTACGCAACACGGCAATGTAGTTGGTAGCACGACATGCACCACAGGTCTGGAAGAGCATGATAGAGGTATTATCAGGATCATATAAACCTGACTTTAAAGCCTCTAACATTTGACCAATAACTACAATAGCAGGGTAGCACATGTCGTTGTTTACATAGCGTAAACCTAAATCAATGGATGATTTATCAGGCAGTGCTGGAATTACTACGTTATATCCAAACTTTGATAAAACCGTCTTGAAGAGCTCAAAGTGGATTGGAGCCATTTGAGGAGCCAGAATAGTATGTTTTCTGACACACTCTTTAGTAAAGTGAGGCCTATCAATAAATGGAATTGGGGTAAATACAGGTACTGATTTACGAGCTAAGGCTGCTAACAGTGAACGCAATCTGATCCTTGCAGCACCTAAGTTAGAAACTTCATCTAACTTAATTAAAGTATAGATGCGCTGATGCTCTTCTAAGATCTCTTTTACCTGATCTGTAGTAATAGCATCCAGACCACAGCCAAATGAGCTTAACTGAATTAGAGTTACATCTTTGTTCTCTACAGCAAATTCAGCTGCATGATACAGTCTTGCGTGATAGCTCCACTGATTGATAAGACCTACTTTGTTAGCCTTGATTTTTTGATGGTAGACGCTATCCTCAGAGATGACCGCTAGACCATAAGATTCAATCATATCGGCAATACCATGGTTGATCTCAGGATCAATATGGTATGGGCGACCTACTAACATAATGATGTGGCGATTCTCACTACGTGCCTTTTGAATTACGTTTTTAGCAAAATCTCTTACATCCTGTTTGTAGTGTTCAAGCTCGGCGTAAGCTGCGTTACAGGCAGCTTCTACTTCTTTTTTAGTAAGCTTTTCGCCCTTGAACTCTTCAATAAGGCGCTTACATAAACGCTTTTCGTTGTTAATAGGTAAGAAAGGCTGTAAGAAGGTGACATTCTCTGCTTTTAGAATATCCATGTTGCCACGAATATTCTCAGCATAGGAGGCTACAACAGGGCAGTTGTAGTGGTTGTCATTAGGATGAGCCTTATCCACAAGATTAAATGGCAGACATGGGTAGAAGATCTTTTTAATGCCATTTTCAATAAGACTCATGATGTGTCCATGAACTAGTTTTGCTGGATAACACAATGAATCAGATGGAATAGTAGCAAGACCTTTTGCATACAGGGCAGCTGATGATTCTTCAGACAAGACAACCTTATAGCCTAATTTAGTTAATAAGGTAAACCAGAATGGGAAGTCCTCGTACATATTCAAGCAACGAGGAATACCGATAACGCCACGAGGTGCTTTATCGTCATCTAGAGGTTTGTAGTCAAAGACTCTCTGATACTTATAACGGTAAAGATTATTAGTGTTCTCTACAGTGTTTGCAACCTTACCGCCAATACCTTTTTCACAGCGGTTACCAGTAAAGTGTCGAGAGTTGTCTGGGAAGATCTGCATGGTGATCATGCAGTTATTTCCACACTTATGACATCTGTAAGATCT
This sequence comes from uncultured Gammaproteobacteria bacterium, assembly GCA_900315395.1. GTDB lineage: Bacteria > Pseudomonadota > Gammaproteobacteria > Enterobacterales > Succinivibrionaceae > Succinivibrio. Next base: position 2,133 of record OMZC01000025.1, on the reverse strand, counting down.
GGTTTTATAGGTAAATGAATCTAGCTCTTCATGTTTTAGAATGGTTGAAACATAAGGCTTACCATCTTGTTGTTTAGCAACAGCTGACTCATGAGCTAGTATGGCAGCACCATAAGCACCCATGTGACCTGAGATATCAGGGCGAATTACCTTTTTATTCAGTAATTTTTCCATTGCGCGTAAAACAGCATTGTTCAGGAATGTACCGCCTTGAACGACGATGTGATCTCCTAATGAGTCCACATCCTTTAACTGCATTACTTTAAAGAGCGCGTTTTTAATTACTGAAATTGAGATACCAGCTGAGATGTCGCCTACTGATGCACCATCTTTTTGAGCCTGTTTTACCTTAGAGTTCATAAAGACGGTACATCTTGTTCCAAGATCAACTGGAGCTTTTGAATCTACCGCTTTGTCAGCAAACTCTGCTGCACTTAATTTTAAGCCTTTTGCAAAAGTCTCAATAAAGGAGCCGCAACCTGCAGAACAGGCTTCATTTAAGGTGATGTTACCTATAGTGCCGTCTTTTACAAAGAAGCACTTCATATCCTGTCCACCAATATCCATGATAAAGGATACTTCAGGGCAGAACTCTTTAGCTGCACGCAAGTGAGCAAAGGTTTCAACCTCACCAAAGTCAGCATGCAGTGCTGCTTTAATTAAAGATTCACCATAGCCTGTAGTAGTTACACCTGCTATATAGCAATCCTCTGGTATATGCTCATAGAGTTCTTTTAACTCATTGTCTACTGTGTTCAAAGGAGAGCCCTGATTAGAGCCATAGATAGTATATAAAAGCTCGTTTTTGTCAGTTACAGCTGCAATTTTTGAAGTGGTAGAACCTGCGTCTATACCAACGTAGACAGGTCCATGATAGTTGTCAAAAGAGGTTCTTTTAACAATATCCTCACTGTGTCTTTTAACAAAGGCATCATACTCATCACGTGAAGCAAAAAGAGGCTCACTGTGATTTTTTGTCTCAGTAACAGCATTGAGTGCTGTTTTTGAAAGTTCAGTTAATTCTTTTAAGGTAGTTAATTTTGCTTCATCGCAAATAGCAGCACCTATGGCTACAAAGTAGCAGGCATCAGGTGTTGATACTACATCCTCATCTTCAAGCTTTAAGGTCTTAATAAATCTAGCTTTTAACTCAGATAAGAAAGTTAATGGTCCACCTAAGAAGGCGGTCTTGCCTTCAATAGCACGACCTTGAGCTAGAGTACCTACAGTCTGATTGACAACAGCCTGGAAGATTGAGAGTGCTAGATCCTCTTTTTGAGCACCATCATTGATAAGTGCCTGGATATCGGTTTTGGCAAACACGCCACAACGGGAGGCGATGGTATAAAGTTTGGTTCCTTTTTTAGCTAAATCATTAAGACCTTTTGCATCGGTATTTAAGAGGTTTGCCATCTGATCGATAAAAGCGCCAGTACCGCCTGCGCAAGCACCATTCATACGCTGTTCAAGTGAACCTCTTAAATAGGTGATCTTTGCATCCTCACCACCTAATTCAATAGCAGTATCTGTCTCTTTAGCAAGTAAGTTAATCGCACTGGTACAAGAGAGCACTTCCTGCTCAAAAGGTAGGTTTAATCTTGAGGCTACACCCATACCTGATGAGCCTGAGAGGGTAATATAGAAAGGATTATCACCTAAAACAGGAGCAACCTTTTCAAGGTTTCTTTTAAAAGCATTGCCTGTTTCAGAAAAGTGTCTTTCGTAATTTTTGTAAATAATCTTTGCATTCTCATCAAGCACTACGAACTTGATGGTGGTAGAACCAATATCAATACCAAGTCTTAATGTCGTCATAGCATATGTTCTTGTTTTATTAAGGTCTGATAGTTATAGCGCACTTTTTACTTTTAAGTAAGTGCAAGAAGACTTTATATGACTGTATAAGTACAGGTCTGTTTAAGTTACTTTACTTAATTGAAGAGTCTTCTAAAAGTAGTAACTATCAGATGTTCACTACGCAATTTTAACTTTCTGTTAATAACTTACTGTAATAAGGCTATTTTACTCAACTTTTGCATTTCAAAAATTGAGTTAAAACGTTAAATATAAGCGGTCCTGCACCGACTTTGCTCTTTAAAATATGATTTTTGATTATAAAGCCTAAGGTGATAT
>OMZC01000015.1 GCA_900315395.1 uncultured Gammaproteobacteria bacterium | reverse complement strand
ACAAAAGTCCGATTTCAAAAGTCGGACTTTTTGTTACATCTCTTTTTCAATCTCAATTAGATCTTCATCCTTCTTTTCATATTCAGCATTAAGCTCTTCATCAGTCAAATTGTCATCCTGATCTGGCTCGTATTTGTGTTTAGCTTCAGGTAAAGGAATACCAATAGCTTTGTACATGGTTTTGTAGATACCTGCAATTTCATCAAAGTAATAACCACCTTTGTATACAGAGAGCATAATCGTATCTAGATCTTCGAGTATTCTTGATAGAGACCTACCAGAGAACTTAAGACCATCTTTAGAAGCTTCAGTAGTCTTTTCATAATCTCTAATGCGGGTATTTAAGATCATCATTAGAGAAGCAGCAATAAGCTGACAGAGGAACTTACCCTGGAAGGTACGGTCAGATGATGAATAGATACGGTCAAAGTTTAAATGATCTTTGAATACCTGGAAATTAGATTCAACAGTACCACGTCTTTCGTAAGCAAAGTGAGCTTCTTTAGCATCAGTGATGGTATCACTCAAGAGCACCATGATACCGGTTAACTTGAGTTTCTCATCAATCTTATCAGCAGAGATTTTGGCATATCCATTAGCATCAAAGACACAGTAGTGGTCAACGAAATTCTGTTTACTTGAACTCTCCAGTTTAAGCTTAGATAGCATCTCAGGAGTAACAGTTTCATTCTCCTCATAAAGCTTATCAACAAGCTTATTGTATTCATCTCTAGATACAGCAGTATTAGCCTTAATGGTAGCTCTGCTGTTAGCTCGGATCCTTTCATCAAAGTACATGTGAACATAGACATTAGCAGTAGTCTTATTGTTCTTATTTCTTTTATCTACAGGATAATCGTCATACTTGTACTCAACCTGAGCAGTGCACATATGTTGGGAAGTGTAAGTATCAAGAGAATTATCATCCATAAGCTTTGCATAGTTTTCTAAGAGAACATCTAGAACCCATTTAGAACGTAACATGGAGCGGATGACAAAGCTGTAGCCATGAATAAGGTAATACTGCAGGTTGTCTTCAGAATCATAACCACGATCAGTAACAAAGATTAAGGTAGGGACAAACTCCTCCTTGTCATTACTGGATGTAACTCGTGAATGCATGATTTTAAGTTCAGCAAGTAAGTTCTTAACTGTAGTAACATCAACAACGTTGCCTTTATAAACTTTTGCATAGATAGGTAAGCCGCTAATCTCATCACAGACAAGCATGTAGTTAATCTGAGGAATATCATCACCATCTTTGTTATGACCATATTCAGCCAAAGAGAGGTTATTTGAATAGGTAGATATGGAAGTAGAGTCCAGAGCAACAAAGACTCTCTTATAAAAGTCTTTACCGTACTTTTGACAGTAGTTTCTGTTAAGAGCATTAAAGAAACGTATAACCTCGTCATAGGTAATAGATTGAAAGAGTCTGGTGATTTGTCCGTCATTCATGGTTCTAGACCAAGGAAGCCAAGTAACTTTAGAGAAAGGCTCATAGTGATGCATGGCATTGGTTCTTTTAATCACCATGTAGATCACAAGTGATAATAACTTTAGATGACGTTTATATTTGCTAAAGGTTTCTCTTAGAGCGTCACCAATACCACAATCTCCCATCAGTTTCTGTAAAGCCCATGAAGCACCAGCAAGCTTCTTTTCAATAGGTCTTTCGATAATGGTGGAGAATTCCTCTTCATCAGCTAACTTAAAGCTGAATCCATCCTTTGTCCAAGAGACAATAAAGTTCTCAAGTTCAGGATGTTCATCTAAAAAGAACTGCTTGAACTTAATTACACCATATTTATCGCCACCAGTAACAGTACCAATAGTCTTTTGACTATCTCTGACAGAACGCTTTTTCTCTTTATCGTAATGGTGAGTATAAGTCTGTACATAGTAGTAAGTACCACTCTTAGCGTTAACAATACCGAGTTTAGCGCATGGGAGTGTAGGAACTGGAATTTGTGGCATAACATCACCTTTAACTATCTCATATAATTATGAGATAGTATATCACAGACAAAAAGAAAGGGAAAGTCCTAAAACGGCTTTCCCTTGCTTATTTGACCGATTTTATACTTTTTTACATTTTGTTATGGCATACTTTTCTACAAAATCAGAG
>OMZC01000014.1 GCA_900315395.1 uncultured Gammaproteobacteria bacterium | reverse complement strand
GAGGTCATTTTCGAACTTTTATTTTTTTATCTCAGCTGGGTCTTGGGAAAGTTACCATCAATAAGCATAAACGACTACGTAAATAATTGTTCACCTCAAGTAAGTATAGGATCTTTTGGAATTTATATCAAAACACAATGTTAAAATGTGTATATAAATGAATGTTTGCAGTTATCTATTAATAGAGCTTACTTTTGTCAGTTCTTTAATGAATTTCTGAGTATCTAAGAAGTAGTTTGGATATTCGCTCTTAATATTGATAAATTTATCTGATCTAATCATAAGAACTGATACATTTTTTAGGTTTTGAGTTTCTTGCTCTCTAAATCTATAGAAATCCTCTGCTAAACTATCTGTACCGACTTTAAATGACATGATTTTGATATTACTTTTGCCATCATCTTTAACAGTAAGCTCTAATACATAGTAGTTATCATCAGAATTTACTTTTTTCTCTTTGATACTTACAACTACACCTTGCAACTTTCTTGTGATATTAAGTTCGTTATCAATGTCCTCAATTTCTTTTGCTATTTCAAGAGGTGATACTTTTGCTAGTGCATCAGGTATCTTTGTCTTTTCTTTTAAAGCAAAAAGAGCACTTACAAGAAGTAAGAAACGTTTTGTTTTGAACTCTCCTTTACCTGTCTTGTATGATTCCTTATCAATCATACCTAATGTTTCAACTGTTGTTCCCCAACAGTGCTGAAGCTGAGTTCTTATTTGAATTTCGATATTGTATTGAGCAAGTTCAGGATGTTTTTTACTTTTGTACTTGAAGATCATGTGGACACTTCTGTAACCATCAGCCTTTGGTCCATCTGTGTTTATGTAGTCTTTTTCGTTTGACAAAGACAAAGTAGAAGTTTTGTAAAGTAATCTGTCATGAACTTTTTTAATATCATCTATTGTAGGTACTACTATTCTAAGACCACCGATATCCTGCATTCTTGAAAGTTCAAGTCCATCATATCGATTTACCTTTTCAATGATAGATGGCATTCTCTTTAAGCGTTGAGCTAAAAGATATTTAATTCCAGAGCTCTCTAATCTACGTTTTACGATGGCTCTGACCTTATTTAAAGGATCTAAATGTAAAGATCTCCAATTTGAAATGGCCTTTAAAGCCTGAACATACTCAAAGCTTTCTTTGTCACCTTTACCGATGATATCTCCACATTTATTGATGTAGCTTTTGCTTATGTTCAATAAGTTGTTCATTTAAAAATTTATATTCTGAAGGATGGGAAAAGTAGAAAGCTAACACTGTTTATTTAACAATACATTATAAAAAAATCTAGTTGTAGTCCATAAATAATTTGTAGCTTTTACAGCTTTTATCCAACAGCATAAATATCAAGAAAATAAGGATGTATAACCAATTTTAATACCAGTGTTCAATAATTGTGATTTAAAAAAATCTCTACTATTCGTCACAAAATAGGCATATCATGTGCGCACTTATTTTTAATTTTGTGACATGGAGCAAAAATGAGCTTTTTAGACACACTGACCCAGATGGGGGCTCTGTTTCTGCTTGTTATCATTGGTTTTTGCTGTAACAAGCTAAGATACATGGATGTCGACTTTAATCGTAAGTTCTCATCTCTGATTTTAAATATTACTGCACCTTTCTTAATCTTATCTTCAGTAATGGGTGAGGTATTACCAAAGCCAGAGGATATTCCTCCTGTATTAACTGCAGGTCTTTTGTCTTATGCTTTCTTATTTATCATTGCTTTTACTGTATCAAAGTTAATCTGTAAAAATCCTGATCAGCTAGGTTCATACAGATTCATGCTGATCTTTGGAAATATCAACTACATTGGTTTCCCTGTATTAGATGCTTTATTTGGTTCAACTGCAATTTTCTATGCAGCGGTTGTAACTATTCCATTTAACATCTTAATCTTTATGTTTGGTGTGCCTATTATTACCTCTGGTAAAGGTAAGTTTGAGTTTAAGTGGAGAACTCTATTCTCACCATGTCTGTGTGCAACTTACATCACTATCGTGATCGTATGCCTGCAGGCTAAGATGCCAAAAGAAGTATCAGAGGCTTGCTCTTTAGTAGGTAGCATGACTGTACCAGGTTCATTACTAATTATTGGTTCTACTCTTGCCGGTATTCCTGTATTGAGAATGTTAGGCAATGTAAGAATGTATATTCTTACTGCAATTAAGCTATTAGCAATTCCTGTTGTTCTATACGGTTTATTCAGATTAAGCCCATTAGATTACAAATACACTCAGGTATTAGTAGTTCTATTTGGTATGCCTGTAGCTTCAATCGGTACAATGCTGTGCTTAAAGAATAATATTGATGGTAGCACCATGTCAGAAGGTACTTTCTTAACCACTCTGTTATCAGTACTTTCAATTCCTCTTCTGGCTCTGATCTTATAAAAGAGCTTAAAAAAAGGCAGTCACACCAAAATGCGACTGCCTTAAACCTAGATTTTATCTATTAAATCAAAGAACTCTATTCCTTCATTAGAAGTGCAATTTTCTTTTAGCAGCTTCAATGATGCAATCTGCTATCTCGTCTTGTGACATAGTAGATGAATCAATTAACATGTCTCTGTATTTAATGGTATCTAACTTCTCATCTGTAAAGAACTTATGATAGGAGTCTCTTGCTCTATCAATTTCCTTTACATAGTCAGTTACCTCATACTCTGGAATTCTAAGTTCGTTGACAGAGTTTTTAATACGCTCTTCTAAAGGAGCGTAGATCATGACTGAGAATCTGCGTTTATAGTCTTTTAAGATGTAGTCAGCGCAACGTCCTACAATTAGGCAGTTGCTCTTTGCTACACACTCACGGATAAGACTTTCTTGAACTTTAAATAAACGTCTGTGCGATGAACCTGTGCCTAAACCTAAAGGAAACAGGGCATTTGCAAAAGGAAGCTTGATGCTCTCATCTAAAGGAGATACGGTTCTCATATCCTCGTTCATGATAGAAGCTGCCTTTTCAATCAGATCTCTGTCGTAATACTCAATATTAAGTTTGTGCGCAATCTTTTGGGCAATAGGTCTACCTAAACTACCAAACTGTCTTGAAACAGTGATTACAAAGTTATCCATGTTGCCTCCTAGACATTAAACTCATCTTTAAAGATCTTTAAAAAGCCTTCGATGGCCTTATCTACAATGAGCTTGCCTTTTTCAGCTGATGATCCCTTAGAAGGAGCTAATGCACCACACTCAGGTACCATCTCTTTGCGAGCAGGATATACAGAGTAAGGTAGGGCTTTTGCTTTAACGTCCTCAGGAATTAGGTTCTTTCTTACTAATTCAGGCTTTAAAAAGAGCATGAGAGAGGTTTCGGTAATAGCAGCATGCTCAAAAGCCCAACCTGGGAAAGGTACATCTGAAAAGACCTTATTTACAGTGTCGTTATCTAGAACATCCCACCAGTTTGACTGAACAACCTTTAATTTAGGAAAAGCCTGACAAGCCAAATCCATAGCTTCTTCAATAAAAGCCTGGTTTTCAAAATGAGCATTGTTAATAAAGATCTTGTTATAACCGTCACGGGCAAACTCACAGAGAATGTCATATACAAGGTCGATTAAAGTCTTACCGTTCAGATCAATGGTACCTTTAAATAAAGGACCACCACCTGATAGAGGTTTTGATTTATAACCATAAGTAAGAGTAGGAGCTACGATAGCACCGGTACGTTCTGATAAGATCTCACTGATGCCACGAGCAATATAAGAGTCAACACCTAAAGGTAAGTGTGGACCGTGTTGTTCTGTTGAACCTACTGGTAGTACTACTACATTATCCTGAGCCTTTTCAAAATCAGCTCTGGTCATATGATGCATGATCTTCATATACGCTCCTAAAAGTTGTAGGTTGTAAGAATTTTTTCAGGCTGTTTTTCCATAATAACCTTACCGTTTCTTACACTTAAAATGGTTGAAGCTGTATTTCTTACAGCATCAAAGACATTCTTTTCATCTAAGACTACAAAGTTAGCGCTATTGCCTTCTTTAATACCATAGTCTTTAATGCACATGGTCTTAGCTCCGTTTTCGGTCACAAACTTTAATGAGTTTTTAATTTCATCAACACTCATCATGTGAGATAAATGCAAACCAAAATCTAACTGATGCATCAAGTTGCCATTGCCAAGTGGATACCATGGATCTGAAATCGAGTCTTGAGCAAAGGAGACGTTAAGTCCATTCTGTGTTAACTCATCTACACGTGAGATACCACGACGCTTTGGATATGAGTCATAACGCCCCTGTAAATAGCAGTTCTCAGTTGGGCAGACAATGAAGTTTAACTGAGCCTTCTTAAACTTACTCATCATCTTGAAAGCATAAGCATTGTTATATGAGCCCATAGCACAGGTATGAGAGGCTGCAGTACGACCTTGCATTGAGTTAAAGTAGGTATAGGCTGCAATAGACTCTACAAAGCGTGATTGATCGTCATCGGTCTCATCACAGTGGAAGTCTAGTAACTTGTCATATTTCATAGCAAGTTCAAAGCCTTTTTCAACAGAGCGTACACCGTCTTCACGGGTAAACTCAAAGTGAGGAATACCACCTACAACATCAGCGCCCATCTTTAAAGCTTCTTCAACTAACTCTGCACCGCCTTTGTAGGCAAAGTAACCTTCCTGAGGGAAAGCTACTATCTGTAAGTCAATGTAGTCTTTTAGCTCCTCTTTTAGCTCTAACAAGGCTTTTAGAGCAGTTAGCTTAGGATCGGTTACATCCACATGTGAACGGACGTACTGCACACCGTGGCTTATCTGCATCTTTACACCTTTTAAAGCTCTCTCTTTGATGATGTCAGCTGTAAGAGAAGCTTTAGAATCAGACCAGTTATCAATAGCCTCAAATAAGGTACCGGAGGTAGTCTCATGGGTTGGCAATGATGCTGTATAGATATAATCCAAATGGATATGAGCATCTGCAAATGGAGGTATCACAAGATTACCTTTTAAATCTACAGTGTTACCATTTTTCTCATAATCTGATAAATCACCGCCAATCTTTGCAAATTTACCATCAACAACAGCGATGTCAGTGGTTTTGTCACAACCTTGCAGTTGTGCGTTTTTATAAACTGTAACTGTCATTTTTAATCCTTAGATCTTGATTCGATGAATTCTTTAATTACGTACATACCTAATGTCAGAATGATTAAGAAGGTTGCTGCAACTGCGATGGTAGGATCGATAGTTGCTCTTAAGTTCTCCCACATCATCATAGGTAGAGTCTTGGTATTAGCGCCTGATACGAAAATGGTTACTACAACCTCATCTAGTGAGGTTACAAATGAGAGCAGAGCACCTGTAACTACAGAGTTTTTAACTCCAGGCAAGGTAACCTTAAAGAAGGCTCCTACAGGAGTTGATCCCATAGACATGGCAGCTAACTCTAAATTTGCGTCAAATCTAGCAAAGGCAGCTGACATGGTTAGAAATACCATAGGGATTGCAAGTAAGGAGTGGGCCATGATAAGACCTGGAATGGTGTTATTAAGACCGACTTTAGCAAAGCTTGCATACAAAGCAACACCAGTGATAACTACAGGCACAATCATTGGAGTTAACATCAGGTTCAAAAAGAGGTTCTTGCCTTTGAACTTTAATTTGTTAACTGCTAAAGCTGCTAATGTACCAATGATAGTTGCAAAAACAGCTACACAGATTGCGATGAACAAGCTTCTCTCTAATGAAGTTATCCATTGCTCGTTCATAAAGAACTTGTCATACCACTTTAAAGAGAAGCTCTTAATAGGGTAGATGAAGTAGTTCAATGAGGTAAATGACTGAGGAATAATTACCAGAGCAGGAGCGATAATTATCACCAGTAATAAGAATACGAAAAAGTACAGCATGATTTACTCCTGACTAGATATCTTTAATAAAGATGTTTCCGGTGAATTTAAAGGCAACTGCAATGATTAGATAAACTAATACCAACAGTTCTACTGACAGAGCAGAAGCAAGACCCCAGTTGAAGTTATTCATACTGATTTCAATCAAGTTAGATAACATCATGTTGTCGGGACCACCTAATAGTGCTGGAGCAATATAGAAGCCTAGGGATAACACGAAAACCATGATTGAGCCTGATAACATACCAGCTTTTGATAGAGGTAAGAACACATGGATAAAGCCATAGAACTTGGTACCACCCATGATGTTTGAAGCTAACAGTAAGTTAGGATCAATTTGCTTCATAGAGTTTTGTAAGCTCAAGAACATGAAAGGGATCAGAATGTGTACAAGAGAAATGGTAACAGCAAGATCTGTGTACAAAAGTTTAGCCGGTTCCTTTACAAAACCTATGAACATCAGAGCCTGATTAACGATACCGTTGTTTTGTAAAATAATCTGCCAAGCGAAAATTCTAACTAACATACTTACCCAGTAAGGAATAAGTACACCTGCTGTAATTAAAGTTCTTACCTTACGGCTTTTAGCACTAACACTCAGATATGCCATAGGATAAGCTAATACTAGGCAAACTAAAGTTACGATAAGCGCAATCTTTACAGTGCTGATTAAAACTGAGATATACAGAGGATCAGTAAAAGCTTTTAGATAGAAATCAAAGGTAAAACCATCTTTGCCTCTAAAGCTCTTTAAAATGATATCCACTAAAGGATATCCCATGGTCAGGACTACATATAAAAGAGGAATGGCAAGCAACAGCCACTTGGCACTTTCATATGAGCTGAACTTAAATTGAGTTTTGGCAGTCATATTAAAATCCTTACAAGAGGGGGAAGCCCCCTCTTTTTGAATGCTTTGTTTGTGTATATGTTTGTGTGAATCAATTAACTAAAGTTGATGCAGAAGCTCTATGTGCTTATTTCTTTAATAACCAAGCATTGAAACGCTCAACCACTTCAGTTAAGTGATCTGCCCAATAGTCGTTATCGATATAGAATTCGTGAGCTACCTGCTCTGGAGTCTGACCGATACGTTCAATCTGTTCAGCACTTAACAGCTTTACAGCTTCAGGATTGGTTGAACCGTAAGGAATTTGTGAGGAGAAAGCAGCCTGTTGCTCAGCTGATGAAATGAAGTTGATAAACTTCATAGCGTTTTCTTTGTTAGGAGCTCCCTTTGGAACTACCCAGCCTGCTGCAATACGCATACCTTCGTTGTAGGTAAGACCTAAAGGAGAACCCTCGTCTTTTGCGTTCATGATACGACCAGACCAAGCAAGCGCGATATCGGCTTCGCCGGTTGACAGCATCTGAGCTGGCTGTGCGCCTTTAGTCCACCACACAATTGAATCTTTAATAGTATCAAGTTTTGCAAATGCTCTATCAAGATCTAGTGGGTAGAGTTTATCCATTGGTACACCATCTGCTAACAGTGCTGATTCTAAAACTGTTACAGGGTACTGCCAGACAGCTCTTTTACCTGGGAACTTCTGTAAATCATAAAAGTCAGCCCATGATTTAGGAGCAGTGTCAGCTGTATATTTATCAGTGTTATAAGAGATAACTGAGTCATACACCTCAGCACCTACAACGTGCTCAAGCTCTACAGCCTTATCTAACTTTTCAGTTACTGTCTTGTAATCGATTGGCTCTAAATAGCCTTTCTTACCTGCATAAACACCCCAGTAAGCATCACAGTTCATAACGTCCCACTCGGTGGTGCCGTTTTCAACCATGGCAATTAACTTGGCATAATCTGATGGGGTAACCACAGTAACCTTAATGCCAGTCTTTTCTTCAAATGGTTTGATGTTCTTTTCAATACGGGCATCTGTATTAGTTCCACCCCAGTCAACAAAGACTAAAGAGCCAGCATCTTTTGCCTGAGTGTCTGTAGCTTTATTATTGTCTTTTTCATCACCGCAACCTGTAGCTATAGCTGCAACTAAAGATGAAACGAGTAAAGTTTTAACAAATTTGCTTTTCATAATGAAACTCCTAGTTATAGATAATTGCTGTGTGTTCTGGTGAGAATGAGAATTCACAAGACATATCAGGATTTAAATTTCTAAATTCACGAACATCGAGGGTTACGTTCAAAGACATGTTGCCTACTTGAGCTTTAGCTTTTACATACTGACCTAAATAGATGCTCTCTACTAACTTAGCCTTAAAGGTGTTCTCATGAGCGTTTGACTCGGTCTTTAAGTGGATATCCTCAGGACGTAAGGCAAAGAATGGATTTTTATCAGTTGCTTTAACAGTCTTAGAATCAGTACTTAAAACGCATTTACCTTCAGTTAAAGGAGAAGTACCAGTAACAGTGGTCTTGTCTCCGTTTGCCTCATAGGTAACATCGTTCATAGGAATAATGTTAGTAGTACCCATAAACTCTGCTACAAAGCGGTTAGCAGGCTTTTCATAGATATTTTCAGGAGTATCAAACTGCTGTATCTGACCGCCTGAAACAATGCAGATCTTGTCAGACATTGAGAAAGCTTCTTCCTGATCATGTGTAACAGAGATAGTTGTCATGCCAAGCTTATGAGTAATTCTTTTGATCTCAAACTGCATGTCATGTCTTAAGTTTTTATCTAACGCACCTAAAGGCTCATCTAACAACAGTAATGGTGGGTTGTAGATAATAGCGCGAGCTAAGGCGACACGTTGTTGCTGACCACCTGAAAGCTGACGAGGATATCTGTCTTCAAGTCCTGTAAGCTTGATAAGTTCAATCATGTGCTTTACTTTCTTATCAATCTCATCTTTCTTTAACTTACGGAGCTTTAATGGATATGCGATGTTCTGAGCAACGGTTAAATGAGGGAATAGTGCGTAGTTCTGGAAGAGCATGCCGATGTTACGCTTAAAACAAGGTACGGTGGCAACATCTTTACCGTTAATAAAGATCTTACCATCGGAGCAACGCTCGAAACCTGCGATAACCTTTAATAAGGTAGTCTTACCAGATCCTGATGAACCTAGAATTGAGACAAATTCACCTGGCTTACAGACAAGGTTAATATCGGTCAAAGCTCTGAAGGTGCCGTAATACTTAGATACGTTTACAACAGACAGCTCCTGACCAATGCCTTTTTGTTCAGTCTCCATATTATTTCTCCGTGATCCTTTCTGACTATTTATGTCTGAATATTTATTTCTGAAAAATATTTATTTCTGAAAAATGTTGTTTGATAGAACGTTATGACTAAACGTTTGTAAAAAACTTTTTCACTACTATAAGGAGAAAAATATGTGCAAACTTATGCTGGTAAATATTGGATCATGCGCATATACAAGATGTTAAAAATGGTGCATAAGGTTAAAAAATAACGATAATTCAGAATGTTATTAGAGGTTTTTTTGTATATTTCATTGAACTTGAAGCTTAAATTTTACTTGTTTAATAAAATAACAATGGCTTAAAAAAGCGCTCTGCATAAGATTATGAAAGGTAATTAAAGGTGTGTTTACTCTTTTAAAGATAACTTTACAAAAGTTAATTTTTTTGAAAATTCTTAAAGTGCACAATAATAGTTCTAGTTAAGCTTAATCAAACTTAAGAATGGTTTAGTGATCTTAGAATTATCTAATTTTATTAAAACTCTCTCCAAAATAGCGCAATGCTATTTATTAATCCTGAATTTAACAAAAATATCTTTTTGAAAAATATATAAAAAATCAAATATTTTAAAAAACTGCTTGTATAGTTAATTATTTTGAGTTTTAATACCTACATAACATATAGGTTATGTAAACAATGAAATGTAACTAGCCAATGTAGTGGTAAAAGGTGCTTATGTTTAATCTTCTTTTGTACTGTTGTAGATAGTTTTCAATTTGCTCTCTTGGAATGGAGCTTTGAATAGGTCTTTTTAAGACCAACTTAATTTCACAACCAAAGGAAAGATAAAAGTGAAAATTTACGACAGCATTACAGACATGATTGGCAGAACACCATTACTAAGATTAAAAGGGTATTCAAAAGCTATAGGATTAAATAATCCAATTACTGCTAAGTTAGAGTCTTTTAATCCAGGCGGATCTGTAAAAGACAGAATCGCTTTAGCCATGCTAAAGGCAGCTATTGCACAGAACAAGGTAAATAAAGATACCTTGATAATCGAACCTACCTCAGGCAATACAGGTATTGGTTTAGCATTAGTTGCAGCTTCCTATGGCTTAAAACTTGTGATTGTAATGCCAGACAGTATGTCACTAGAAAGACGTAATCTGTTGCGAGCTTATGGTGTAACTCTAGAACTTACACAAGGCTCTTTAGGTATGAAAGGTGCGATTAAAAGAGCTCAGGAATTACATTTGTCCAATGAGAACTCTTTTATTCCATCACAGTTTGACAATCAGGAGAATAAGAACATTCATTACTTAACTACAGGTCCTGAAATTTTTGAGGACACTGAAGGTAAGGTAGATGTTTTAGTTGCAGGCGTTGGTACCGGAGGCACTATCTCAGGTACAGGCAAATACCTAAAAGAGAAAAATCCTGATTTAAAGATAATAGCTGTAGAGCCTGCGCGCTCTCCTTTCTTATCAAAAGGATATACAGGAGCCCATAAAATTCAGGGCATAGGTTCAGAGTTTATCTCTAACAATTTGGATGTAAAGCTCATCGATGAAATCATAGATGTTGATGATACAGATGCTTTTAAGACTGCTCAGGATCTAGCAAAGTTTGACGGAGTACTAGCTGGTGCCTCCTCAGGAGCTGCTGTATTTGCAGCAACTAATATTGCTAAAAGAGTAGAGTTTTTTGATAAAAACATTGTCGTGGTGCTCCCTGATACCGGTGAGCGTTATCTATCAACTCCGGTTTTTCTAAAGTAAAGCAAGAGTACTAAAAATGATAGATAAACACGAATCAATTACTGCAAAGATTTGCTCATTTGTAAGAGCCTATCATTCAATCTATTCACATGAAAAGATTTTTGATGACTCACTAGCTTATGACTTATTAAGTCAGCATGAGTATTTAAAAGTAGGTCAGTTAATTGAGCATAATTTTGATGTAGAAAAGTATGACGAGAACTATGTATTCAACCGCGCTCTAATCGATGACACGGTAAACAAGTTCTTAAGTCCTATACCTTTATCACGCATCAGATACACTGAAGACAGCCTTAATGCGTATGCAAAGGAAGGTCCTGTACAGTATGTGCTCTTAGGTGCAGGTCTTGATACCTTTGCTTTTAGAAATACCAATTTGAATATTGAGATCTATGAATTAGATCATCCTGATACAGGCTATTACAAGAAAGAAAAGATTAAATCGCTTGAATGGGTAGTGCCTAAGAATGTGCATTTTGTGCCAATTGATTTTAATACACAAAGCATTGAAGAGGTACTGTCAAACTCAAGCTTTGATCCTAATAAAAGGACTTTTTTTTCAATCTTAGGTGTTACCTATTATTTAAGTTTAGAGGTGTTCTCAAAGACCATTGAGACTTTGTCATCTATTACCCAAAATGAATCAGTGATTGTTTTTGATTATCCTGATGACACTACTTTTACCTCTGATGAGAACTCTGATGTAACCCTGTTGCATCAAATGACCGAGCTCTTAGGTGAAAAGATGGTTCATGGTTATAAATTTAGAGAAATTGAAAAGTGTTTTAAAAACTACAAAGGCAGAGTTTTAGAGCATTTGACACCAGAGGACATCAATCAAAAGTATTTTCAAAATCGACATGATGGCATGCAAGCCTATGCAAACGTGCATTTAGTCAAAGGAATAATAGAAAAATAGAGGAAGTATTAACTATGGCAGATTACAAATTTATCGATTCAGCAGTAATTCACGGTGGTATCAGCACTGATCCTTATACCAAGTCTGTAAATGTACCAATTTATCAGACCTCAACTTTCAGACAGGAAGGTATCGGTTTAAATCCAAAGTGGGAGTATGCACGTACTGGTAATCCTACTCGTGCAGCTTTAGAAGCTTTAATTGCTGAGTTAGAAGCTGGTGTTGCAGGTTTTGCCTTTGCTTCAGGTATGGCTGCGGTATCTACTGTGTTAAGCCTCTTTAAATCTGGTGATAAGATCTTAATCTCATCAAATGTATATGGCGGTACCTACAGAGTTTTAGATAAAGTTTTTAAGAACTTTAACATTAACTTTGAGAGTATTGATACTAGTGATTTAGCTTTAATTGAAAGCAAGATCACCCCTGATGTAAAAGCTCTTTATATTGAAACTCCATCTAATCCACTACTTGATATTACTGATCTTGAAGGAGTTGCTAAATTAGGTAAGAAATACAATTTACTTACCATTGCCGATAACACCTTCATGAGCCCATATTTACAGCAACCAATTAAGTTTGGTGTGGATATTGTTATTCACTCAGCTACTAAGTATTTAGGTGGTCACTCAGATTTGGTTGCAGGTTTAGTTGTCGTAAATTCTGAAGATCTTGCTAAAAAGATTGCTTTCTTACAGAACTCAGTAGGTGCTGTTTTAGGACCATTTGATTCATTCCTACTCATAAGAGGTATCAAGACCTTATCTGTAAGATTAGACAGACATACAGATAATGCTCTAAAGCTAGCAAAATTCTTAAAGTCACACAGTGAAGTTTCAAAGGTTTACTATCCAGGTCTTGAAGATCACAAAGGTTATGAGATCAACAAAAAGCAGGCTCGTAACGGTGGTGCCATGATTTCTTTTGAGCTAAAGGAAAATCATGATGTAAACAAGTTCTTTAAATCTTTAAATCTGATTTCATTAGCTGAAAGTTTAGGTGGTGTTGAGAGCTTAGTATGCCATCCTGCTACCATGACTCATGCTGCAATCCCAGCAGAGGTAAGAGCAAAAGTAGGTATTACCGATAACCTCATCAGATTATCAGTAGGTATTGAAAACTTTGAAGATCTTAAAAATGATCTTGATGTAGCAATCAAGGCTTCGGAGAAATAATCATGCATTACTATAATTCCATGCGCGACCTAATCGGTCATACTCCATTAGTAAAGATTAACTATGCTTTTGAACAGGTAGAAGGTGTAAACCTGTTTGCAAAATTAGAGTACTACAATCCATCAGGATCTGTAAAAGACAGAACTGGTCTTTATATGGTTGAAGATGCCATTAAAGATGGCAGACTAAAACGTGGTTCTACCATTGTTGAGGCAACAGCAGGTAACACCGGTTTAGGTGTAGCTTTTGCAGCCTTAAATCAGGGCTTTCATGTAATTTTTGTGGTACCTGAAAAGTTCTCTGAGGAAAAACAAATCCTGATGAAAGCCTTAGGAGCAGACATTATCCATACCAAACGTGAAGACGGTATGTTAGGAGCTGCTACTAAAGCTCAAGAGTTACTCTCAGAAATTAAAGACTCAATTTCTCTGCAGCAGTTTAAGAATATGTCAAATCCAAAAGCTCACTACGAGACTACAGGCCCTGAGATTTATCAGGATCTTGATGGAAAAATTGACTATTTAGTAGCAGGTGCTGGCTCTGGTGGTACCTATTCAGGCGTAGTGAAGTTCTTAAAAGAAAAGAACAGCAACATTAAAGGTATTCTAGCTGATCCTGTAGGTTCAACTATGGGCGGTGGTGAGCATGCTGATTATGACATTGAAGGTATTGGCAATGACTTTATTGCAGATACCATGGATATGTCATTAGTTGATAAGGTCATCAAGATTAACGATACTCAGGCTTTTGATGGTGCCAGAGCTTTAGCTCGCCATGAGGGTATCTTAGGTGGATCATCTACAGGTGCAGCCTTTAGTGCAGCTTTAAAGCTAATCTATGAGCATCACGTAAAGGGCAATATCGTCTTTATCGCGCCAGACAGAGGCGACAGATACTTCTCAAAGCATCTGTATGCTTAAGACAGGAATTCTGTAACTTAGAATTCTTAAAAATAGTTTATCTACCTCAATTTAATACTTAACAGTACATCCGATTACAATATGTGCTTTTGCCTGCAAATCTCTTTTGCAGGCTCTTTTTAACAGCCTAACTTTATTTTCTGTCCATCATTTTCTAATCATCATCGTTTACTTAAAATTTACAGTTATAATCATAGCGTGCTAACTAATCTAATACGATATCTCTTATGGAATTTAAAAAACTCAATAATGGTCTGATGTTGCCTGTAGTGGGCTTCGGTACTTGGAATGTACGTAATGACATTGGCAGGAAAACACTTTTAAAAGCGCTTGAGTGTGGCTACAGACTTATAGATACAGCAACTATGTATCAGAACGAGAATATTGTAGGCAAGGCTATAAAAGAATCTCAAATACCTCGTCAGGAGCTCTTTATAACCTCAAAAATCTACAGACCTGATACTAGCTATAAATCAGCTTATATGAGTATAGAACGCTCTTTAAATGAGCTTCAGACCGACTATCTTGACCTTATCCTCATACATGAGCCTTATAAGAACAGTACTGATATGTATGAAGCAATGATTGATGCTTATAACAAGGGGCTTGTTAAAGCTTTAGGTGTTTCTAATTTTAGTAAAGAGTATTATTTAAACTTCATAAAAGAGGCAAAGGTAATACCTTCAGTAAATCAGGTTGAATCACATGTCTACTATCCACAGTTAAAGTTGAATGAGTGTTTAAAAGAGTACGGCACCATAATGCAGTCGTGGGGCTCTTTTACAGAAGGCAGAAAAGAAATCTTCAAAGAGCCTGTATTAGTTGAGTTAGGGCTAAAACATCACAAAAGCTCTGCTCAAATAGCCTTAAGATATTTAGTGCAAAATGGTATAGCGGTAATACCAAAGTCATCTACAGCATCGAGAATGAAAGAGAACCTTGAGATCTTTGACTTTAATTTAGATGAAAGTGATCTTAAAAAGATTGAGACACTTGATACTGGAAAATCACTTTTTAACTGGTACTCATAATTTGATATGCGTTGAAAATCTCACTTAATCATGGCTAATTTAAGTCTTTTTATTTTGTTTTAAAAAGTTATAGCTATATACTGTGAGAGGTTTTATTAAGACAAAGCAATTATGAACAGACAGAAAAAAATCGTTATTTCAGTATTAAGGTACGTATCTATATTCTTAAATTTATTTAAGGATAGTGGATATCATAAGATCTTGTCACCATTTGATGGCAATATCGTGCCTTCTGATATGATTGCTGAGTCTAATATCTCACGTGATGTCTTTGGCAATTCTTTAGGTATCCAGCCAGTTGAGAATGAAGTTCATTCTCCATGTGCCTGTATCGTTGAGAGAATATCTCCTGTGGGCAATGCCATGCTCTTAAAGGTAGGCAATGCACATTTAATCATCAACGTAGGCTTGGAGTTTGAGAAGTACAAAAAAGATTTCTTTAAATTAAACGTTGTTGAAGGTCAGAGAATTTCTAAAGGACAGAAGCTGATGTCCTTTGATATTGAAAAGATCTACAAAGTTGATACCAACTTTGTATGTACCATCACTGTAAAACAGAATCGTACTTCAAGACATGTAAGCTTTATCAACGCAAGACATGTATCATTTGATACCATCTTATGTACTCTTAACGTGTTGTAGTTAAGAGCACTAATCTTAAGCTTCTAAATCATGTAGTCGTTTGAGTACATCTCAATTTGCTTGTCTAAAAGATCCTGCAGGGTAATTGAATCTAAATAGTCGGTAATGAGTTTATATAAACCTTGCCATACAGGTAAAGTTACACAGTTAGCACTTCTGTCACAATTGACAGGATCACACTCTAAACAGGCTACAGGAGCTAAATTACCTTCGGTTAAACGTAAAATTGCACCTAAGGTATATTCAGATGGCTCTTTAGCTAACTGATAGCCACCCTGATAACCGCGAGAGGTTTTTAAAAAGTTAGATCTGTTTAATACGGGAATGATCTGCTCTAAATATTTTTTAGAAATATTCTGTCTTTGAGCGATATCTTTTAAAGTAATAAAGCCGTTGTTACGGTGTTCTGCCAAATCAAGCATCATGCGAATGGCATATCTTCCTTTGGTCGAAATTTTCATGTGATCTTTCCTTTAACTCTTAATACTTATCATTTTACTAGGATTTATGGTATTTTTAAAGAGTGAAAAAAATATTACAATGTGAATAACGTATCAGAACCGGCAAATATAGAGGCAATTATGACCTTAACCCAACTTCATTATGCAATAACAATTTCAGAAACCGGATCATTTAATAAGGCAGCTCAGATCTTATATGTTTCTCAGCCAAGTCTTTCAAATGCAATCCATGATCTTGAAGATGAATTCTCAATCTCTATCTTCCACAGATCAGGTCGTGGTGTCAGCCTCACCAATGAAGGTGTTGAGTTCATTACCTACGCAAGACAGGTTTATCATCAGTATGAGTCTTTACTAGATAAGTTTGGTAAGAACGGCACTTTAAAAAAGAAGTTCGGTGTTTCAACTCAGCACTATTCTTTTGCAACTAAGTCTTTCGTGGAGATGGTTAAGAAATTTAATACCGCAGAGTATGACTTTGCTATCCGTGAGACCAAAACTCGTGAAGTTATCGATGATGTAAGCTCATTAAAGAGTGAGATTGGTATTTTGTACTTATCAAACTTCAACCGTAATATGATCTTAAAGCTCTTAAACTCAGCAGAGTTAGAATTCCATCATCTGATTAACTGCCAGGTTTATGTATACCTTTACAAAGAGCATCCATTAGCAACTTACAAAGAAATTCATTTCTCAGATCTAGCTGATTTCCCAAGCTTGTCATTCGAGCAAGGCGATAACAGCTCTTTCTACTTTGCCGAGGAAATCTATTCAACTAAAGAGTACTTAAGAACTGTAAAAGTAAATGATAGAGCCTCTATGCTGAACCTAATGCGTGGTCTAAACGGCTTTACACTGTGCTCAGGTATCATCTGTCAGGAGTTAAACGGTGATGATTATGTAGCTGTTCCTTTTAAACCTGATGAGGGCGATGAGGATGACAATATGAGCATTGGCTATATTGTTAAAAAGAATCAGATCTTAAGTCAGATGGGTACTTTGTACATCGAAGAGATTAAGAACTACTTCCGTCGTTATGGGCTAGCTGATTAAGCTTATTTTGCTTCGTTTTAGAACTTTTTGGGGCAACCACTAGGATCTTAAAAAGATAAACTTCAATTTTAAGAATTTTAAAGGAGTGACTTTGGTTGCTCCTTTGTAATTTTTGCTCGTTTCACTTCCTTTTCAATTTCTCTTTCTATAGCTCTTCCTTTCAGTTTTACGCTTATATAAGCCAAATCATCCTGATTAAAGTCTAGTGTATCCTTAGAATTTACAATATGTTATACAAAATAGCTATAACTGACTATTTGTAATTAGTATTAGACAATATTATGGAAAATTTGGGATACTTTATTCACCAAATTTAATAACAAAATTCTAAATTTTAAGAATAGATCACATACAAAAAGGTAAGAATAATGTACGAGTTTCTATGGCATGGTCGAGGCGGTCAAGGCGCATTTACAGCAGCCCGTCTTTTAGGCGCAGCCTACTCTTTAAAGAAAGATGGCAATTATGCTTTAGCATTCCCATCTTTCGGTCCAGAGCGCAGAGGTGCACCAATTAGAGCTTTCACCAAACTTGATACTAAAAAGGTTGGTAACAGAGCTGAAATTGAGAAAGCTGACTTTGCTGTATATCTTGATGATACCTTATTTAATGATGAAGCTTTTTCAGAATTAAAAGAGAATGGCAAAATCATTCTCTGCACCAAGAAGATATTCACAAATTCAAAAATTATCACCATCGATGGTGTGTCTATTGCAGAGAAAATTCTGCACTTACCAATTACCAATACTGTAATTCTAGGCGCAATTGCTGCTGTCTTTGATGAGGTTACAGTAGATGATCTTAAGTTTGCTATTGAGCAGAACATGCCTCCAAAACTTCAGCAAAGAAATATTGAAGTTGTTAAAGCAGCATTTGATGCTGTAAAGGCTTAGGAGGATGTCATGAAAGTTGAATTAAAAGAAAACGTTAAGTTTACAACTGCAAACATTCCCTTTGCACCAAGCTATAAACCAGGCTTAGTTACTAAAAACTCAGGCTGGAGAAATGAAAAGCCAGTATGTGATAAAGAAAAGTGCAATGGCTGTTTTCTTTGCTACCTGTATTGTCCAGATGGTGTGATTTCAAAACACGGTGACAAAGTAGAAATCGATTATGACTTTTGTAAAGGTTGTGGCATCTGCCAAAAGATCTGTAAACATGGCGCAATTACTATGGAGTCTGAAAAATAATGACTAAGAAATTTTTATCAGGCAATGAAGCATTTGCGTTAGGTGTATGTCTTGCTAAACCTCATGTGATTTCAGCATACCCAATTACACCACAGACAACTGTAGTAGAAAAGTTATCAGAGTTAGTTGAGTCTGGAAAGTTAAAGTCTGAGTTCATTCATGTAGAGTCTGAGCATTCAGCACTGTCTGCTGCTATTGGTGCATCAGCTGTTGGTGCTAGAACCTTTACAGCTACCTCATCACAAGGCCTTTTATATATGGCTGAGTGTTTGACTTATGCCTCAGGTGGACGCTTTCCAATCGTAATGATGAATGCTAACAGATCAACTGCGTTACCTTGGAATATCTACGGAGATCAGAGAGATTCATTATCTTTATTAGATCATGGCTGGATCCAGGCATACGCTGAGGATGCTCAAGAGGCTTTAGATTTAGCTTTGATGAGTTTTTACATTGCTGAGCATAAAGATGTTGCAACTCCATTTATGGCTAATTTAGATGGCTTTACTCTAACTCATACTTATGAAGTAGTAGATGTTCCAGAGGCAGAAAAGGCTGATGAGTTTTTACCTCCATATGAGACTGACAATAAGATCTCATTTGAAGATCCTAAAAACTTAGGTTTCTCAGCAGGACCTGATACTAATACTGAGTTTAAGTACAAAGAGCATTTAGGCATTTTAAACGCACGTAAAGTTATCAAAGAGTGCGAGGATAAGTTCTTTAAGATCTTCAAACGCAAGTACTCAGGCTTAATTGAGACTTATAAGACAGATGATGCTGATTTTGTGATTGTAACTTTAGGTACTATCGCAGGTTTAGTAAAAGAAGTTGTCGATGATTTAAGAGACAAAGGTCAAAAGGTAGGTTTATTAAGAATTCGCTATCTAAGACCATTTCCAAATGAGGAAATTGTAGAAGCTCTAAAGAACGTCAAAGCCATTGGTGTTTTAGAAAAAGATATTTCATTTGGTAATGAAGGCACTGTGTATACCAATGTAAATTCAGCTCTGCATAAAGCAAAACTTGATGTGGTTTCATCAAATTATATTGCAGGTCTTGGTGGCAGAAATATCGAAAAACACCAGATTGAAGACATTTTTACAAGACTTCAGTCATTAAATAACGAAATTGTATTTGTAGGTCTAAAGGAGGAATAGTCATGGCAGTCAATGTAAAAACACTAACAGACGATGAGTTCTTCTATGGCCACAAAGCATGCGCAGGTTGCGGTGGATCTCTTGCTGTTCGAATTGCTCTAAAAGTTTTAGGCAAAAGATCAGTTGCGGTAATTCCAGCAGGCTGTATGTCAGCTGTAGGTTTTAACTTCCCACAGCTGTGCTTTGCAAATAACGCAATTATTTCTACCTTTGCCGGTACTGCATCCATGATGACAGGTATTCAGGCTGGCTTAAAGGCTTTAGGCAAAACTGATTTTAATGTAGTAGGTTTTGCAGGTGACGGCGGTACTGCTGATATCGGTATTCAGGCGCTTTCAGGTGCCATAGACAGAAATGATGATGTTTTATACATCTGCTATGACAACGAAGCTTACATGAATACAGGTATTCAGAAAAGTTCGCTGACACCATTTGGAGCTAGAACAAGCACTACTCCTGCAGGAAAAAATCTGCATGGAAATCTTTCAAACAAGAAAAATATGTTTGAAATTGTTGCAGCTCACGGGATCTCTTATGCAGCAACCGCTAGTGTAGGTTACCTTCCAGATTTCATGAAGAAAGTTGAAAAGGCAGCTTCCATTAGAGGTACTAAGTACATCCACGTAATTGCTCCATGTCCAACTGGTTGGGGTATTAAAACAGAGGATTGTATCGAGGTAGCTAAAGAGGTAGTTGATTGCGGTTTATGGTATTTAGCTGAATTTGAAAACGGTGAGTTCCATATTAACCGTAAACCAAAAGAGTTTACAGATGTAGCTGACTACATCAAACGTCAGGGCCGTTTTAAACACTTGGATGATAACGATATTCAAGCCATCATCGCAGGTCGTGACGCAAAATGGAATTTTATTAACAAGCATTTTAATTAGAGGTTTACATGGCTATCAATAAATCAAAATTCTGGGATGAGGCATTAGAAACAGCTCCTCGTGAAGTCTTAGAAGCAAATCAGTTAAAAGATCTTCAGGAGATCGTAAAGTTTGCATACGATAATTCTCCTTATTACAAGAGATCATTTGATGAGGCAGGCGTAAAGCCATCAGATATCAAAACTTTAAAAGATATCGAGAAGTTCCCATTCATCAATAAGAAGACTCAGCGTGATACTCAGGGCGTAGGTTCATTCTTAGGTGAGTTATGCGCAGTTCCTGAAGACGACGTTGTATTTATTTCAACATCATCAGGTTCAACTGGTGTTCCAACCATCAGCCCATTTACTCAGAAGGATTTCGATGAGTTCCAGGATACTGAGGCTCGCTGGTTCTGGCAGGTTGGCGTAAGACCTAATGATCGTTACGTTCATGCTTTAAACTTCTCTCTATACGTAGGTGGTCCTGACGTAATTGGTGCTCAGAAGACAGGTGCTCTATGTATTTGGGGCGGTACCTTACCTTCAGAGCGTTTACTATGGGTTCTAAAGACCTATCAGCCAACCGTAATCTGGACCTCACCTTCATACGCATGGCAGTTAGGTGAAAAGGCTTTAAAGAGTGGCATTGATCCTAAGAAGGATTTAAACATCAAGACCATCATCGTAGCAGGTGAGTTAGGTGGTTCTATTGATGCTACTCGTAAGGCAATCGAAGATTTGTGGGGCGCACAGGTTTACGACTTCTACGGTCTGTCTGATATCTTTGGTGCTTGTGCTGCAATGTGTGAGTACAAAGATGGTCTACACATCGCTGAGAACCATATCTTAGTTGAGACTGTTGATCCTAATACTGGTAAAGTATTACCTCCAGGTGAAAAGGGTGAGTTCGTATTTACTACCTTAAGAAAGCATGCTCGTCCATTGATCCGTTTCCGTACTGGTGATATCGGTTGGATTGATAACACTAAGTGCAAGTGCGGTCGTACCCACGGTCGTATCCACGTTTTAGGTAGAAAGGATGATATGTTCATCGTATCTGCTGTTAACGTATTCCCAAGTGACGTTGAGGCTGGTATTCGTTCAATCTCAGGTATCACCGGTGAATACTTAATCAGAATCTTTGAGAAAGACTTTACCTGCAAGTACTCAGTTGAAGTTGAGAAGAAGTTTGATAACAAGGATTCAGACGAGCAGGTAGCTGAGATTGTAAGCAAGTCCTTAAAGGCTCGTATCGGTGTTAAACCATACACTGTTGTAGTTCATAAGGATGGTGGCTTGAACACTCGTTCAGAGCATAAGTCAAAGCGTATTATCGATGAGCGAACAAAGAAAGATTAGTAAAAAGCAATCATAAATTTAAATAAGCTCTATACTCGAAAGTGTAGAGCCTTATTTTTAGGCTTTAGTACAAAGAGCTGCATTAGCACTAATTATCTCTATGTATGGAAAAGTCCTTAGAGATTAATTTGTTTTGTCAATTTAGGAGGTCTAACAGTTTGCTTATATAGTCATATTTGAGAGGTATAAAATTAAAATTTCTTAAGAATGATTATTGTACACGTGCTTATACAGAGAAAAAAAGTTACCCATGCAAATGGATTATAAGGCATGAAATATATGGCAGATACACCGTTAACTAATAAGACATAATTCGCAGTTTTAAATGAATTTTTTAATATAGGATATCTTTGTATTTTATCGACAGCCCATACTAGATAGGTACCGAGAATAATAAGAAAACAACCACACATAAGGCTCATATAGAGCACAGCGTTATAAGTTCTATGGTCTAAGCTTTCCAATTTGCCTACAATCAACGGTGAAAAAGTGGCTCCAATATGTATTATTCCCATAATTGACACTAATGCTGCTAATATCTTTATCATTTTAATTTCCTCTTTCGAAAGATATTATTGTAAGGGAATTTTTCGTAACTAAAAAGTCCGATACTTTTTATCGGACTTATAGAAAGGTGGCAGATTTCTATGTCATAAATACTTACAAATGCTGCTACCAAATAAGAATATCTTTAATTGTGCTTCTATGCATTAACTTGAGACTTAGCTATTCTTAACTGTCTTTTGTGCATAAAGGTAATTAACACTACCATGATAATTACTGAAGCTCCTAAGCTCAGTGGTAAGCTTCTTGTAACACCTGCAATTGCATAACCAATTAAAGCACTTACAGCTACTGTTAAAGAGTAAGGCAACTGAGTGTAAACGTGCTCGATATGAACACAACCAGAACCTGCTGATGACAAAACAGTAGTATCTGAAATAGGTGAACAGTGATCACCAAATACAGAGCCTGCTAGAGTTGCTGATAGGGCAATGATGGTCAATTCCATTGAGTTTGGATCAACAGCCTGAGCTACGATCACCACGATAGGAATTAAGATACCAAAGGTACCCCAAGCAGTACCTGTGGAGAATGATAGGAAGCCTGCAATCACAAAGATCACAGCTGGTAGAACTACACCTACAAAGCCAATATCATTCTGTACGATTGATGAGATGAACTCTGGAGCCTGTAGCAGGTCACGGGTAACACCTGAAATGGTCCAAGCAAAGGTTAAGATCATGTTAGCTGGGATCATAGCCTGAACACCACGCAGAACACCATCCATATACTCTTTTAAGGATAAGAGTTTTCTTGGAACCATCATTAAGAAGGCTACAACTAATGCACCAAATGAGCTTAGTACTAAAGCCTGTGATGAATCTGTGTTACCAAAAGCAGCACCTAAGGTGTGGTACTTTGTATCTTCACCCCAGTAACCGCCTAAATACAGCATTGCAAGAACTGCAAAGATAATTAAAGAAATGATAGGTACTACCATGTCTAGAACAGTACCGTTGCCTTTAACTTCGATGCTGTCGTCAGTCTCATTTACATCATCAGCTTTAGCAGCCTTAGTTGACTCATAAGCTTCTTTTTCAGCTTTGTACATAGGTCCAAAGTCAACATTAAAGCAACAAACCAAAACAACTAAAAGGATGCAGAGTAAAGCGTAGAAGTTCCATGGAATGGTTGCGCAGAATGCAGCGATATCAGAATCAAAAGCGTTAGTAGCTTTTAAGTTTGAACCTACAGCTGCAGCCCATGATGATACAGGTGCGATAATGCAGATTGGAGCTGCGGTTGAATCGATGATATAGGCTAACTTTTCTCTTGAGATCTTATACTTGTCGGTAATAGGTCTCATCACAGTACCAACGGTTAAGCAGTTAAAGTAATCGTCGATAAAGATAAAAGCACCTAAAGCTGATGTAGATAGAAGTGCTGAACGTCTGCCTTTGATTTTAGCAGTAGCCCAATTTCCATAAGCTTTAGAAGCTCCGGCCATATAGATAACATAAACTAGAGCGCCTAAAAGTGAACAGAAGAGCACAATGTTCAGATCGAACTTGTTGCCCATTACTGATAAGGCACTTTCAACAGGTCCTAGAATGATATTACCATCAGTTTTTAAAGTATAAATCAGGGTTCCTGATAAGATACCCACGATTAGTGATGAAAATACTTCCTTAGTAATTAACGCTAATACAACGGCAATTACAGGAGGGAGAATGGATAAAACTCCAACTGATACTGGATCCATAAGTACTCCAAAAATAGTAGAAATTATGCACTGTAATTATACAACTAAATTGAAGTTAAACTGAATATGCTCTTAAATGGTGAAAATGAGAGTTTATGGAAGGTATTTAGGCACTTTCAGAGACAGTCTTTGTGTCCTGTGATGAGGCATTATTTGAGCCTGAATCATTAGAGCTTGAGTTATTTGAAACAGAATTACCTGATGACTCATGCTTGTTCATCTTTTGATTATTTTCTTTGGTGTTTTCCTCAGAGAGCTCTTGCTGAGCCTCAGACATCTTTTGCTGAGCTTCAGCTGCAACTTTCAGATCTTGACCTGATGGTTCTGCTGGAGCATGAGCTGCACTGATTACAGTACGCATCTTTTCTATGGTCTTTTCAGGTGTTGATTCTTTACCAATATCAATATTTACATGACCGTCAGTTATGTATTTGTTTCCATCAGGTCCTGTCTTATATTCATATTGTGGAGATCCTGCGTATGAACCACCAGCTGACTGATGAGCCTGCTCGTGAGTTCTAACCTCAGTGTCACGTGCTTTTAACTGTTCAACCTCAGATTGTTCATCATCGGTTAGGTACTCACCATTCTGCTTTTTACCGTTGTGGTTTTGAGCTGCTTCCTTTTGCTCTTTCTCTTTTGCTTTGTCAGCAGATGACTTCTTTACAATGCTCTTGTCCTGACTGTCGTTGTCATCAACAACACCTGTATCATCAATAGCTTCAGACTTTTCATCTGATCTTATTAAATCAACACCATTCTCATCACTGTTTTCATTCTGAGAGTCGTCATTTACAAGAGGATCTTTTTCTCCTAGAGCCTCTCTTATTGAGGTTACAGTATCAGACAAAGACTGATTCTGATTTGTAGAACCAAAGGAATTAGACAGGTAAGCTTTTAAAGCTTTGCTACGATTGTGTGAGTAAGTATCTTTGTTTTGTGACTGTACACCTTGAGAGAGGGTAACACAGTCATCCTGCAGAGTATTCTGTTTCTTTTCATCATCCTGTCTGTTGCCAACAGCAGATACAGCGATATTATGGTTCTGAAATGATTGAACTTCAGAGCCTTCAATAAAGCTATAGGTTGTGTTAACTAAAGACATAAGATACTCCACTAGGTTATCTTTGTTAACGGTAAGTATAGATCTGAACTTTAGGAAATTTTAAAGTATTTTTTCTGAACTAAACCACATTTTTATCAAGTGAAGTAAATAATGAATTTGTATCTTACAATGATTAGTGGAATGTTAATTATGGATTGCTATCAATTCTTTTATATCTTTAGCGCCACAAAAGTCATATCTTGAGGCGAACTAATACTCAGCAAAAGAGAAAGCTAATAATCTTTATTTGCAACAGATAGTACTAAGTACTGACAGCAGTCTTAATAGAAGATCCGCAAATTCAAGATGGCATTGAGAACTCATTGTGTAATTATAGATAACTCTTTTTTGAATCATCTCTAATTTGTCAATAATTATCCCTAATTAGGGCAAAACAAGAGCTTTTCAAGCTATAATCTTTAAAGTAGGTTTGGAGATAATTACATATGAAAGATATCAGTTCAACAGGCTCATTTGTGGATTTTACTTTAGAGAATTTTGTCTATGTAGATAAAACTGAATATCTTCCACAACTTGTCAAATTAAAGCGTGTTTTTATCTCTCGTCCTCGTCGTTTTGGTAAATCTCTTACCTTAGATACTATTGCCACTTTATTTGAATCAGGTGTAGAGCCTTACTTTAAAGGTACCTGGATTTATGATAAATGGACAGAGCCTACCTATCCTGTATTCAGATTGAGCTTCTTAAATTTAGATAATTTCTCATTAGATGAATTTAAAAGCGAACTAAATTCAAAGATAACTGATTTTGCAAACAAAATCAGTGTAAAAGGTTATGTTGAAAAATCTGAACCAGAAAATTCAATTGAAGGTCTGCTTGAGAGACTAAGAGAAGAGAAGCGTCAAATCGTGATCTTAATTGATGAGTATGACTATCAGCTGACATCGAACATCAATAATGACGACCTCTATAAACAATTCCAACATAAAATAAAAAGATTTTATGCCAACATCAAAAACAAATGGGCAATTAAATTCTTAGGAATTACCGGTGTTACCAGATTAAAAGATGTAGAAATCTTTTCTATTGGTTCTGATATCAACGATATCACTAATGAAAGTGCTTTTTCACAGTTAATTGGCTTTACTCGAGAAGAAATTAAAAAGTACTACATTGATCATTTAAAGCTTGCTGCATCATATGAGAATAACTGTAGCGTAGATGAAGTAACCGATGCTCAGCTAGAATCAATGTTAGATATGATGGCTCAGAACTATGATGGTTACTGCTTTGATGAATTCTATAAAAAGAAAGTTTTCAGTACCTGGTCTGTAAATAAATTTTTTCAAAGTGTAGTAAACAATGAATTTGTATATTTCGATGAATATTGGTACGACAACGGTGGTTTGCCACCTATCTTAGTTAACTATTTAAAAACTCATGAACTAAATATTTTTGAATACTTAGACAAAGATAAGTTCTTAAAAGTATCATGTGATGATTTTAAGAACCCAACAGCTTTAACCTCAATGAATCAGAATGTACTGATGTGTCAGACAGGATACCTAACTTTAAGATCTGATCTTAAAAAAAGCTCTACAGTATTATTAGGAATTCCAAATGGAGAAATCTATAAAGCTTTAAACAGGTTACTAGCAAACAATATCTTTAAAGGGAAAGCTGATGTTACTGACGAGCAAGGTAAGAACTTATTAGAAGACGGTTCTGTTGATGACATCATCAAACTCTTTAACAGTGCTTTAAACACTGTCTCCTATGACGATTATCCAATAGTGTCAGAATCATCAGTACAGAATATGTTAAAGCTTTACTTGATAGGTGCACATCAGGAAGTTCTATCAGAAGTTCATGAATCAAAGGGCAGAGCTGATTTAATAGTTAACACTGATGTTAAAAGAATTGTCTTTGAATTTAAGTACGCAAAAAATGAGACTGAAGCTAAGGCAATGCTTAATGAAGCTGTCGAGCAGATTAAAACACGAGACTATGGCAATATCTTACCTAAAAAGAATGAGCTGTTAAGAATAGCCGCAGTCTTTAATGCAGATCCTAAGGTAAGAGCTTTTACAGAGCATCAGATTGTACCTTAACAAAATTTCTCTTAACTAAATTCTAGGCATCTTTGTTAACTGCGTTATTAAATTATTTTCTTAGCTACCGGTGAGAATAGGAATGAACCTCTATGTGGTTTCGCAATTTTCTGTGCTGAACTGAATTTATTAGAGGTTTGCCTGTCGGCTTACTAACAGGCAAAAGTGAAAATAGAGGTTCAAACCCAAAATAGACAGTTACTGTTTTATCTCTTTTACAGGCACCCAGATCTCTGATCTGTAATCTGTGTTTTGAATATCTCCACAGCTGTACCATTCAATTGAAATGCCTTTTGACAATTCATATTTCTCGTTACCAGGCAACCATTCATTAAAGATCTTTTTATTAGTTGCCTGAAGTGCGCCAGGCATAGGACCTCTTATGGCAAACTTTGCATAAGTTAATGGCTCAATTGTCATTATCTGCATGCTTGAAGGTACCTCTCCTCCTTTATAGATGCCTCCTATCATGTAGGTAAAGGTCTTGTTATCTCCATTATCATCAAAGCAGATGCCAAATTCACCAATTCTGTTGTCTACAACAGCTTTATCTTCAATAGTTGAAGGAGCTTTACTCTTGTGCAGTAAAAGTGGATTTAGATACTTTTGATCGTAATCATCCCATAACTTAGGAATTAACTTATAAGCTTCGTCGTAAGATACGTTATAGCAATAGCCAATTAGCTTTAACTCATTTTCTTTTACAATTGTGTAATCCATATTGTCTCCACCTCTGATATCAATTTTTACATGCATCGGCAGAAAGACTTTTAGCTTTGAAGGATCAGCTTTAAGTTTTAGAGGTGATATCTCATGGAAGCGAATAAAAGCTTTGGTAAAACTCTCAGGTGTGGTGTAGCCGTATTTATATGCTACATCAATGACCTTCATACGATTTGAGATGATATCAAGAGCAGCTAGATAGAGTTTTCTGTTTCTTACGTATTCAGCAATGGTATATCCTGTCATCAAAGGAAATGCCTTTTGTAAATACATTGATGAAACACCAACTTCTTTTGCAAGATCAATTTTTGCAAGATCAATGTTTGCAATATCGATACTATCTATATCACATGAGCTTTTTGAATTGTCATCGCCTTGTTGAAGTTTATCTTCAATCAAAGTAAGAGTCTTGTTAATGCATCTTAACCAATCCATAAGATCCTCTAATATCTGCCAATGACTGTATTCTAAAAATTGCTATAGAAGTGTTCCTGTCATTTTATGACAAAATCTGTCCATTTTATTGAGCGCAATTTTATTCTTGAAATTGAATGGAGTAGAAATAGTAAGAGAAATGAAGCTAAAGTGCTGTCATTAAGATTTGACAGCACTTTTGATGACAATCAGTCTGCAACAGACTTTAGTCTTGGTAGTAGCTTTGTATACAGGTAGATACCTGCAATGATGAGGAAGACACAACCTATAAAACCAATGTAGGCAATGGACAGGTTATCAATTACAAGCCCACCTACCATAGCGCCACCACCGATGCCTAAATTGTAGATGCCTGAATAAATAGACATCGCAATCGCTGTAGTGTTTGGAGCAAACTTGATGATCTCGTACTGATATACAAGGTTGTATGCTGTGATTGCAAGACCCCAGCCAATCAGTACGATGTATAAGGTTACTAGATTGCCTGATGCAAACTTTAATAATAAGATGAACAGGGCAATACCAAAGACTGCAAAGAGGTTGAAGAAATAGTGGTACTTACTAAAGAGCTTTGAAAAGATAAAGCTTCCGATAATACCAATACCGCCAAATACTGTTAAGGCAATGGTTACAGCATTAGGTGAGAGCTTTGCTACCTGTCCTAAATAAGGCTCAATATAGCTGTAGGCTGAATAGTGACCGATGATAGCAATTGCGGTCATCAGGAAAATTCCACCTAAAACAGGATCGGTCATGAGTTTTGGCAACTCTGAGATCTTTAAAGATCCTGAAGCTGGTAATTTAGGGAAGACAATAGTTAAGAGAATAAATAAAATAGCTGAGATCACTGCTATACATAAGAAGGTTGTTCTCCAACCTACATACAGACCAACGATACGACCTAATGGTAAACCTACTACCATCGCAACAGAGGTTGCTGCTATCATCATACTCAAACCTAATGATTTCTTACCATCTGGAGCAATCTTTACCGCTAAAGGTGAAGCTATTGACCAAAAGATAGCATGAGCACAGGCAACACCAATTCTTGAGGTCATTAAAGTAGCAAAGGTTGTAGATACAGTTGATAAGACATGGCTTAACACAAATAGTCCTACAACTGTTAACAGTAACTTCTTTAGGGCAAACTTTGAGGCAATCATCATCAAAGGCAGTGATGCAACCATTACCACCCAAGCGTACACAGTGATAAGCATACCTGCCTGAGACTCTGTAATTGAAAAATCATGAGCAATGTCAGAGAGCAGTCCAATTGGTATAAACTCAGAGGTATTAAAGGTAAATCCGCACACAGAAAGTACGATGAGTGGAAAATACTTAGAGATATTAGACAGTGTACTTGTATGAGTAATATTAGTAGGTGAAATTTGTTTGCTCATTTTATTATTCATCTGAAAATCAAAAGAATTTTCGTGAATGATAGCACTTTGTATTTTGAAAAAAGAAGTGATCTGAAAAAATATTTTGGACTAGGTATTTTGAATTGGATTAGGTAGTTTGAAGTAGACGAGTCTTAGTTTTTATGTTTGCAGGAGTACAAATGAAAAAGCTCAGACAGAGCAGAGCTTTTATATAGTATTCTGTTTTAGATGTGATTAAACAGCATCGTTGAACATAACTGAAATTGATTCATCGTTGTTGATACGACGAATTGCTTCAGCTAAGGTAGGTGCTAATGATACATATCTGAACTTACCTGTAGCCTTGAACTGCTCGGTTGCAGGAATTGAGTTGGTTACAACGATAGTATCGATCACGCTGTTCTTGATGTTCTCATAAGCAGAACCTGATAGAACAGGGTGAGTACCGTAAGCGATAACCTTTTTAGCGCCACGAGCCTTTAGAGCTGCAGCTGCTTTACATAAGGTACCACCGGTATCAATCATATCATCAACGATGATGCACTCTCTGTCCTTAACTTCACCGATTAGGTTCATAACCTCTGAAACGTTAGGACGTGGACGACGCTTATCGATAATAGCGATATCTGCATCATTTAATAACTTTGAGATTGCTCTTGCACGAACCACACCACCCATATCAGGTGAGACGATGCAAGGGTTCTTTAAGTCTAATGACTTCATATCTTCAACGAATAACTTTGAAGAATAGCAGTTATCCACAGGAACATCGAAGAAGCCCTGGATCTGCTCTGCATGAAGATCAACTGTTAAAACTCTATCTACACCAACTGATGATAATAAATCAGCTACAACCTTTGCAGTGATAGGTACACGAGCAGAACGAACACGTCTGTCCTGACGAGCATAACCAAAGTAAGGAATTACAGCAGTGATTCTGCCTGCTGATGCACGGCGTAATGCGTCAATCATTACTAAAAGCTCCATCAAATTATCATTTGTTGGAGCGCAAGTTGACTGAATTACGAAGGTATCACAACCACGAACACATTCATTGATCTGAACATGTACTTCACCATCAGAGAAGGTGTCTACGGTTGCATCAGATAGGTTAGTGTATAGACATTTTGCAATTTCATTTGCAAGTTCTGGTGTAGCATTACCAGAGAAGAGTTTTAAATCAGACATAAATATCTCGATTAGTGATTGAAGAACGTGAGCGTATTATATACAAAATTTTGACGAAGGTCAGAAAAAAATCATTTTGAATTGGTTTTATTGTGTTTTAAAACATGAGAGCCTCAATTTTTCTGATACTAAATTGAGGCTCTTAAAAATTAAGCTGTATGGCGAGCTGTTTCTTTACGAAGTGCAGCTTCAATTAAAGCCTGATTCTTTTCTTTACGCTTTTGTTTTCTTACGGTAAGTACCCAAGAACCAAAAGCAAAGCAGGATACAACGAGCACAATTACAGATGCTAATGCGTTGATCTCGGGTGACAGACCACGTCTTACGCTTGAGAAGATCAGCATTGGTAATGTAGTTGAGTTAGGACCTGCTACGAAACTTGTGATAACCAGATCATCCATTGACATGGTAAATGAAAGTAAGAATGCTGCAACTTCTGCAGGCATAATAGCTGGCAGAATAATCACAAAGAATACTTTCAAAGGACCTGCTCCTAGATCTTTTGCAGCCTCTTCAATTGAAACATCAAGCTCAACAAATCTTGAGCGGATAACTACAGTTGCATAAGCAGAGCAGAAAGTTACGTGGGCAATCCAAATAGTGATCATGCCTCTGTCAGAGAATACAGGAATGATATCACCTAAGGTTACGAATAAAAGTAACAGTGCAAGACCTGAGATCACCTCAGGTAAGATCATAGGTGCTGTCATAAACAGTAAGAAAGCACTTTCACCGTGGAACTTATGAACTCTTACCATAACAAAAGCAGCTAAGGTACCAATGACAACGGAGGCAATAGCTGACATAAAAGCAATGGTAAGTGAAATTCCAACAGCTGTAATGATAGCTGAGTTGTTGAATAAAGCCTTGTACCACTTTAATGAGAACTGAGTCCATACAGTTACCATCTTTGACTCGTTGAATGAATAAACAATCAAGGTCATGATTGGTAAGTATAAGAAAGTCAGTGCTAAAGCCAGGATGATTACTCTGATAATAAGACTTTTAGTCTGTTTTTTTAATATCATTTTAGTAGTCTCCCTTCTTACGCTGTGCCTTAAAGAACCAGATAATAGGAATTGCCATGATAGTTAACATGGTAATAGCAACAGCTGAAGCTAAAGGCCAATCTCTGTTGTTAAAGAATTCCTGCCAGAGAATTCTACCGATAAGAATTGAATCCTTACCGCCTAACAGTTCAGGAATTACGTACTCACCGATTGCTGGAATAAATACCAGCATAGAGCCTGCGATAATACCGCTCTTAGTCTGTGGTACTAAAGCCTGGAAGAAAGTCTTTACAGGTTTGCAACCTAAGTCCTGAGCAGCTTCAATTAAGCTGTAGTCAACCTTCATTAAAGCAGAGAAAAGAGGTAAAACCATATAAGGTAAGTAACAGTAAACGATACCTACGTAAACAGCAAAATCTGTCTGCAACATGTGCATTGGGTGATCGATGATACCTAAGGTCATTAAGATATCATTGATTAGACCGTCCCTCTTTAAGATAGTCATCCAAGCGTAAATACGAACCACAAAAGAGGTCCAGCTTGGCATGATGATTAAGATAAAGAGAATGTTTCTGGTGGTACTCTTTGCTGAGGATAAAGCCCAGGCAATAGGGTAACCAATGATTAGACAGAACAGAGTTGAGAAAGCAGCTACCTGAATTGACTTTAGGTATGATCTCAAATAAGTACCGTCAGGATCTGTAAAGATATTGGTGTAATTTTCAAGATGCAGAATGATCTGCATTGCACCTTCTTCAAAAGTAATAATTGGAGAATAAGGTGGAATAGAGATTTCTGTAATAGAAAAAGAAATCTTGAAAATAATTAAAAATGGGATCAGGAAGAACAGGATCATCCATACATATGGTACGAATATGATTGCTCTTTCTCTCCATGAAATCTTTTTACCAGGGACAAATCTAGGTGGTGGTCTGTGTCCCTTGGAGCTTGGTCTCTTTGAAGAACCAATGCTTACAACTGCCATAATTTGCCTCTTAGAATGTTAATGCAATGCAGGACTCAGGATCCCAGCTTAGGTAAACCTTATCATCCCATGTAGGCAGACCAACCTTGAATCTGTCAACATTAGGCAGTGTAGAGGTAATGATTCTACCTGATGGCAATCTTACGTAGTAAATAGAAATATCACCTAAATAAGCAATATTCTCTACGATACCTGAACACCAGTTGGTTTCCTCTTGAGGCTCTTCATGAGAGATGTAAATCTTTTCAGGACGCATTGCAATTGACAAAGGCATACCGTCGGCAATATCAATATCGTGCTGTAATTCAATTGGACGAGGGAAGTCATTGCAAGCAATGAATGAACCGTTAGCGTTTGATGTGGTTAAGGTACAATCAAACATGTTAACAGAACCGATGAACTCAGCTGAGAAACGGCAGTTAGGGTTCTCGTAGATTTCACGAGGACCACCGATCTGAACGAACTCACCTCTATCCATGATGGCAATTCTGTCAGCCATGGTCATAGCTTCTTCCTGATCGTGGGTAACCATTAGACAGGTAACACCTACAGAGTTAATAATGTCAACTAACTCCAATCTCATCTGCTCACGCAGTTTCTTATCCAAAGCACCCATAGGCTCATCAAGAAGCAGTAAACGAGGCTCTTTAGCAAGTGATCTTGCCAAAGCTACACGCTGTCTTTGACCACCAGATAACTGGTAAGGCTTTCTATCAACGTAATCTTCCATGTGAACAAGCTTTAACATCTTGTCTACACGCTCATTGATAACGTCTTTTGGTAATTTCTCTTGCTTAAGACCAAAAGCGATGTTCTGTCTTACAGTCATATAAGGGAATAAAGCATATGACTGGAACATCATATTTAAGGTTCTCTTGTATGGTGGAAGATCAACAATATCTTCACCATCTAAGATGATGTGACCTGCGCTAGGATGCTCAAAACCAGCTAGCATTCTTAAAAGAGTAGATTTACCGCAACCAGATGATCCTAAAAGAGCAAAAATTTCACCCTCATAGATGGTTAGGTCAACATTGTTAACTGCAGTAAAATTACTAAAGTTCTTGGTAAGCGACTTTATCTCCAAAATAGGTTTTTTATTCTGTTCTACAGGAGAAGCTTTCTGACCTGGTAACTCACCTGGTCTGTGCTGCTGTTTAAAAGTTGCTTCACCAGGTTTTACCTGGTTATTTGCTGATTTTGCGTTTTGAGCGCTAATATTTTCCACGCGCGTAAATCTCCATCTAGAGAAAAACAAAAAGGTTGTTTTTTTTCGCTGATCTTAAATGAAAAGTGATAACAGTCAACATTTATTTTCAGTTACATAGACATTTATTCTTTTTTTATCTTAAACTAGGTCTAGATAATCGTCTAATTATCTGATCTTTATATGAAATTTTTTTTACGATTTTGTTAAAAAAATTGTAATTTTTTCAAAGGTTACTATGCAAAATTACAATAATCTTACAAGAACTCAATTACTCTATGGTTCTAATGAAGAAAATGATGTTGGTAGACAGATTAAATACCTAGGTGGAAGTAGAGTTCTTTTACATTATTCAAGAAATATTAAGAATCTAAATAACCTCTTAGATAAGATTAAGCGTTCGTTAAGATTAACCGGTCTTGATTTTGTGGAGTTAGCAGAAGACGATCTTAAAACTCCAAAAATCGATACCATTTTCAAAGGTATTAGAATTTGCCGTGAAGAGAATGTAGATTTTGTTTTAGCAGTAGGTGGTATCAATGAATTTACCATCTCTAAGTTAATTGCTGTAGCATCTCCTTTTGATGACAATTTCTATAATATCTTTAAAAAAGAATACGACATCGAACAGGCTCTGCCAATTGGAATTATCAGTACCACTATTTGTACAGGTGCAGCTAACTCTGACAGTGCTTCTGTAGCTCACCGTTTATCTGATGGTTCATTGACTTTCTACAGTTGCTCTTCAGATCTTTTATATCCAAAGTTCATCATTTATTCTCCTGAGTTGTGTTTATATGATGACATGTCTTTAGAGAGCAATGTGGTCTCTATTACCTCATTGATGTTGCACCGTTACTTTGCTAAAAACAAAGTAACACTGCTTTCAGATAACATTACAGAAGCTACTTTAAAGACCGTGCTTTTAATGTACAACAAGTTAAAGGATAAGCCAGGTGATCTTGAATGTATCAATAATTTGATGTGGGCAAGTATTACAGCTTATGTTGTGCCTTTCTACTCTTTTGGTGATGATGTATCTGTAGATATCCTCTCAAGAGCAATTGTGAGTGTATTTGACTGCTCAAGAGAACAGGCAGAGAGTATCGTTCTGCCAGCTTGGTTTGAATTTGTACAAAAGAAGCATGCTAAGAAGGTAGCAAAACTTGGTTCATCTGTATTTAATGTCGCTTTAGATTATCAGGATCTTGAGTTTACATCTAAAAACACAGTGATACTAATTAAAGAGATGTTCAAAAAGTTTGGACTTCCTACAAGCCTATCAGAGATTAACGGTGATGCAGCTGATATTGAGAGGATCTTGTATAAAGCAGGATTCCCTGAGATAGGCAATATTGGTAATTATGAGAAGTTAGATAAGACAGATTGTGAGGTGATCTTATCATTGGCTCTTTAATGACCAAAAGATAATTTCCGGAACTTCAGCAATTGTGTTTACTAGATACTAAAAGAGAGCAGTAAAGCTCTCTTTTATATGCAAATCTAAAACGTCTTAGATCTTCTCAACGGTATTCTCTGTAGCATCTGACTTATCTTTATCAGAGTCTTCAGACTTACTCTCTGATGAGGACTCTTCAATCTTACCTTCATCTTCTTTCTTTACATTGTTCTTTTTAATGATCTTGTCGATCTTTAATGCTGACATTGCATCATCTTCTGCTTTCTTTTCAAAGCTTGATGAATCGTCAGGACCAATCTCAATCATTAAGTTGTGTACAAAGCTTAGCATGTCAGTAAAGATACTCATCTCTACGTGTTCACAAGCTCTGTAAAGTTCACCACCTTTATAGGTAAAGGTAATGCCAGGGGCATTCAGGTTATAGAAAGTTGATACCGGAATAGGGCACTCATCTTTCATTGCTTTTAAAGCAACGTCAATACCTACTGGTCTGATAAAGCAGTTGTCATTAGCAGGACACTCATTTTCGATATTGATTTGATGATCATGATCTTTATTGAACTCTTCAACAGCGCGATTGATCTTAATGTAAAGCTCTCTATCTAGAGCAAAGTTCTTACGTAACTGTTGCTGAGGGATAAAGTCATTACCAAAGAAGATCACAACAGATGGTCTTGGTAAATGAGCTAATTCATTTAAACGCTCAATAATGGTCTTGATAATGTCGTGACTTCCAAGATCTTCATTAGTGCACTTCTGAATTAAGCCTTCAATAGCTGACTTTAAGTTGCCTTTATAATGCAGACTTGCTCTGTAGAAAAGATCAGAGAAAGATAAAACTTCAGCTTCTCTAGATGGATTTAAAGGCTCGGTGTCATTTATCTTACAGAAGAAGTTCTCTCTGTCTTCCATGAAGCCTGCGGTCTTCTCAATAGCTGTAGCTGCAATCTGTTTTAAGTTCTCAACTAAATCTAATAGATTTAAGTTAATAAAGGGGAAATTGAAACTTAAATGTACCGCATCAGGGGTATTTGGTGAGCGGTTGTTATATGAATGCAGATAGTTAAAAGTAGGAGCAATCGCTGAATGAGAAATATCTTTAGTGATCTTTGGATTTAACTCAATATCTTCAATGATTTTTGAAGCAATTAAAGTAGGAGAGAAACCTTTAAATGGTAACTCTGTATCTGTACCTTCACCAAAGATGTAGAAACCTGCTTCTACCTTACCCATATTGGCAGTGTAAAGGTTAATAGTGTTCTCGGTAACACCAACAGATTCAGGTTTGAAGCTCAAAGCTAAAGATAACTCAATATCATAATAGTTAATTAGATTATGAATGTAAGGTAAACAGGTTCTGATACCTTCATGGCCATTTAAAGATTCAGAGGTACAAACAAACAACAGATTAGCAGGTAATTCCCATAATCTTTCGGTGTAGTACTTTAATAAGATCAGCATACCGGCAATAGGGGCTTTGTTCTCAAAGCTTCCTAAGCCATAAATGTTCTTTTCGTTTTCTAAATCTTTTAACTGCTTTTCGGTTAAAGACAAGTTCTTTAACTTGATTTTTAAATCATCAGCTTTAAAAGCATATGACTTGATGGTACCGTAAACTTCATTTGATGAGGTATCAGTATTACATAACACCACTAATGTAGGTTTAGTAATTAAGTCACGTCTTACGAAAGCTGTAAAAGAGTGATTCTTCTGATCATCATGAGTAATGAAATTTAAATACTCAGGATGACTCTTAAAATAGGTAAACTCAGATACTGTGTTATAGATTGTGTGATTTATGATTTCATCACCAGAGGTTCTAGTGATGCTAGGAATAGCAATCAACCATTTCAATACGGCTAGGGCTTCTTCACAAAACTCTTTTTCACTTAGCATGATTGATCCTTACTTTTGCTTATCTTACTTTGTCTATTGTTTTGTCTATGTATAAGACTTTTATATTGTCGACTTATACAGAATGTAAATTGTCTGTTTACTTGTTTTCAGCTAGAGCATTCTTATACAGCTCTGTCTTTAAAATATATACCGTGTTCTTGAAAGATTCACGTAATCTCTGTGCTGTAGCTGGACTTCCTGAAGGAAGGTCAACTTTTAGAGGATCAACAGCTCTGCCGTTGATGTGAACCTCATAATGTAAGTGAGAACCTGTTGAATAGCCGGTATTACCAGATTTAGCAATAACCTGACCGATTCTGACATCCTGTCCCTTTCTTACATCGAACTTGGATAGATGCATATAGACGGTGGTATAACCGCCTTTATGGTTAATAATTACGGTATATCCACCACCACGCATGTAACCTGCGTAGGTTACAGTGCCTTCAGCAGGAGCATATACTGGTGTACCGATAGGTAACTTAAAGTCCACACCATAATGAGGTCTTCTGCGCTTCTTAATAGGGTGATAACGGTTTAAGTTAAATGGAGAATTAACCTTTACCTGACCCATGAATGGGAAACGTCTGAAGGTACCTGTAGATGGATGGTAACCATTCTCCTCGTAGAAGATATGGTTCTGTGGGTGACGATAGAGGTTAATCTGACCGTATCTGCCTGAATCTACAGAAATTGCAGTCATGCTAGAACCTGAACCGATACCGTTGAATAAAACTCTAAAGTTATCACCAGCACCAACACGCTTAAAGTCAATCTTACCTGAGTACTGATTCTTAATACTTACAATCTCAGAACGGGTAAGTCCTAAACGGGCTGCTGCCTTATCAAAGTTCTCTCCGGCTCTAATTGAACCGATGATTAAGCGTGGTCTGTTAGCAAGATTAACTTTTGACTCTTTCTCTTGAGCAACATCTGCTTCTTTTTCAGCTTCTTTCTTATCTAAAGCAGCTGTCATGGCATCAAGCTTTGCTTTTTCTTTTTCAGCCTTTTCTTTAGCTAACAAAAGCTCTTTTTCTTTAGCTTCTTTTTCCTTTTGAGCCTCTAGATAGCCTGGCATCTGTGTAGCTTGCTCCATCTTTGATTTTTTATTATTTTCAAATTGAGCAAATCTATCTTCTTTAGACATTGCAAAACTGCCATCATCAAGATCACGAGAGAATCTCAATTGTTTCTTGCCGGCAAGAGGAATAGCGATTTCTTGTAAAACGTTCTTGTTATTAACTAAGAACTGGATTTTGTCGCCAACAGAGAGGTTTAAGTTGTCATCGCCAGAGGCAGCCCTAATCTTCTTTAAATCCTTCACATCAAGATTTAAGTAAGTAAAAATCTTAAAGAGAGAATCACCTTTCTTAACGGTCTGTTCATACCACTTACCGTCATACTTGAACTCTTTTTTAACAACGGTATTCTTAAGAGCTGTTACATCATCTGATTCTTGTTTACTTTCAGCCTTGCGCTCATCAGTTATGTTTTTAGGCTCCATGATGTTGGCAATGAACTTTTCAGAGTTTTCAACTTCTTTCTTTAACTTATCGTCAGTAGTTACGAACTTCTGACGCTCAGTATCCTGATCTGAAACTGCTGATTGAGTTGTATATGAATCATCCTTTGAATCATTAGCAAGCAGAGCTTCAGGAATAACTTCATCATCGTAGTTTTCTTCAGAACCTGCTGTTGACGAGATCTCAAGATTCTTTTCTGCAAACGATTCATCATTTCTAAGGTAGGCCTGTTCGTATCTTCTGTTCTGTTCCTGACGACCAGCACTTAATGCTGAGAATGGGGAATAATCTTCAGGAATTAACTGTCCAAAGGGGAGTGCTAAAAGGACAGAGATGATTCCAACAG
Source organism: uncultured Gammaproteobacteria bacterium (assembly GCA_900315395.1). Taxonomy (GTDB): domain Bacteria; phylum Pseudomonadota; class Gammaproteobacteria; order Enterobacterales; family Succinivibrionaceae; genus Succinivibrio. The sequence goes on along the minus strand of OMZC01000014.1, from coordinate 1,018 downwards.
AAAAAATTGCAAAGACATGTTTGCTAGGTAAAGCAATAGCGCCCGTCTCTCTTTCAACGGCCACATAATCTTCTGTTGCAGTTCTGTTAGTAATCTTAACGTTAATCATAGTTCTAAATAATAGCATATACAAAGGCACAGTTTTTAGATTTTTAGCTCACTTTTGGAACTTCGTATCATCTTGTTTAATCTATTGTTAAAGACATTTCATTGTATTTTCTCTTGATTAGCTTTTACTTAGTGTATTGATAAGTTATAGATTTTTGATGCTTGTAGCAATTTGCGTTGTCAAGGTTTGCACAAATCACAGTTTGATATTGAGGCAATAGCGATGAAACTCCATAAATGATTAAATCAAACAAAATTTTTGAGGAAACTAAAATGGATCAGGCTCTAATAACACTTATTATTCTAGTTATAGTAGCTCTGTTATTTTTAACAGAAATAATACCTGTTGCAGTCTCTGCTCTAAGCGCGACAGTAGCCTTAGTCTTCTTTGGAATCTTAACACCTCAAGAAGCTTTTTCTGGATTTTCAAACAGTAATGTGATCTTGTTCTCGGGCATGTTTGTAGTTGGTGCTGCCATGCTTGAGTCTGGACTTGCCCAAACAATAGGTAACTTTATTGTGCGTAAAGTGGGCGGTACGCAGCATGCTTTAATCCCTGCTTTTATGATTTTGACCATCGTACTGTCTGCCTTTGCTTCTAATACCGGTACTGTGGCATGTCTGTTGCCAGTAATTATTGGTGTATGTCTTTCAGCTAAAATTCCTTCAGCTCCAATTTTAATGTCAGTTGCTGTTGCTGCTAATGTAGGCTGTAACTTAACCATGGTAGGTACACCTCCTAATATGTTAGCTGTAGCTGAAGTCTCCAGTGCTGGTTTAGAACCATATGGATTTTTTGAATTTGCGCCAATTGGTGGCCCTATAGCTCTAGCTACCTCATTATTTATGTTCTTTATAGGACGTCATATCTTGCCTAAAAAGTCAGCAGATACAGGTTTACTTACAAGAC
>OMZC01000030.1 GCA_900315395.1 uncultured Gammaproteobacteria bacterium | reverse complement strand
CAGATCGTTAACCAACCTAACCCTTCTGCTAAAATTGCTTAAGGTCTTGGGTATGTAAATATATTATAGTTATGGTTTTTTAGCTACTGCTATTATCAATAATAATTATCAACAGTGCAATTATCCACAAAACGTGTTGCAAATTGATGTTTCTATCGCAAATTTGCGATGCACTACTCAATTTATTTTTCTTTAAAAGTTTTGTGCTGACAATAGCTAGATGATTTTTGATGAGGTAAATAGGGAGTGTGAAAAAAGACTGTTATAAGCTGTATCTCTCTAGCTTAAGTTTAGTTTTCCTTATGCTCTCTTACAAATTTTATGGCCACAAGATATAAAGAGAGCGAGCCTAACATTGCTGCAATACATAAAAAAACATACTGTTGCGCAAATACGTTCGTAATTACGGCACAAATGATAGGTCCTGATAAGTTACCTAATTGCTGTGAGCTGTAGATAAGAGAGTAGGCTTTGGTTTTGTTCTTACTTGCCACATGTTTTGCTGTAATTGAGTGTACCGCTGGAGCTATAGCACAGATACACAGTCCAAAACTAAACTGTAGCAGTGCAAAGATAGAAATGTCTTTTACAAAGGTCTGAACAAGGTAGGTTATAGCAGCTCCTAATGAGCTTACAGCTAAGATATTTAGATAGCTGTACTTATTGCCATATGATCCCCATAAAGGAGAGGCAATGGCACCTGCTATACCACTTAGAGCAAACACAAGACCTGACATTACGATAGGATCTTTATATTCAGTAAGTGAGATTACATAGGTTGACAGCATTGGTACTACCATCATGATGGACATAGCGTTGATAAAGATACAGCATGAGAGTGACTGAATTACAGGATCTTTTAGTAAAGGGGTAAAGCTGTTGTCAGCTGTTGCAGTTTGATCCTCTGTCTCTTCTTTTTTTACTTGAGGCTCTTTTACTACAAAGATGTTTAAAAGTGAGGTTATGGCAGTTACAACCATTACAATAAAGAAACACTCTCTTACGCCTGTAATTTCACTTATCACACCGCCGATAACAGGTCCGATGATGGTACCTGTAAGGTTAGCACTTTGAATAAAGCCCATGGCTTTACCGGTCTTATTTGAGCTTTGCAACTCTGAGACTAAGCCTAAAAAGGCTGGAGTCATACCAGAGGCTAATCCCTGCAGAGCTCTTGATAAACACAGCTCAATAGCATTAGTTGAGAGATAACAGCATAGATATGAAATACATAAAATAACCGATACTCTTACGAGCATGGTCTTTTTACCGTAGATATCAGCAAATTTTCCCCAGACAGGAGATGCGAACATGCTGACAATAAAGGTAATGGAATATGCAGTAGCAGTGTAGATGCTAAGGTAGTCGTCAGGACAGTTCAATTCATCCTGAAGATACAGAGGTAAAAAGGGCATTACCAGTGTATTAGAGCTGCTTAAAAGCAGCATGTTCAGGGTAAGTACGATTAAAGTTAACTGTCTTAAATTCATAAGACATAATTATAGGCAATTGAGAGCTCAATTGCCTTAATAATTTACAAAATTTGACTTAAAAAATGCTAAAAATCAAAAGGCTAAGTAAAAGTTATTATGCACCGATGATAGATCCGGCTCTATCGATCACGTGACCTATAACTCTAATTGATGACACTTCATCTTTTGATAAAAACTCATCCTCGTAAAGGCTGTTGTCTGATCTTATGATCAAGCCTCCACGTAAAGGTGCAATCAGTCTTTTTACATGCAGTCCCTGAGTGTCGCAGAAGGCATAGATATCGCCATCAACGATTTTTAATTTAGGATCACAGTCAACGATTACATAGTCACCGTTTCTGATTAAAGGCTCCATGCTGTCGCCAGTTACCTTAAAGCTCTTACAAAAGGCGCAACTTCTAATACCGTACTTCTCAAAATAAGACTTATGGAATAAAGATAAGCGGTCATATTTGTATTCAACAAATTTAGGCTCGGTATCGGAGTTAGGATCGAAGGTAACCTCATAACGAGGTACAGGGTAGTAGTCACTGCCAATGACAGGATGCTCTTCAGAGAACAGAGTTTCATCACTCTTATCACCTAAAAGTAGCCACATAGGTGATACATTTAAAGCTTTAGCAATTCTAAGAGCAGTATCAACTTTAAGATTAACAATCTTATTATTGATAATCTGTGACAGACCACCTTCAGAGATCTTTGCTTTTGAGGCTAATTCAAAACCGGTCATTCTCTTTTCGTATAGAGTCTGTTTTATACGTTCACCAATTGTTTTATCTACCATAGCAAACTACCTTTAATTATTGTATTTAAGTGCAGTATACAAGCCAAGATAGGTGTTTTAAGGCTGTGCCCTAAAAGAGGTGTACTAAAGATAATATTGCTCAAATTAAGTGCTTTAATGTTTTACTTAAGTGCATTTAGAGTGAATGTATATAGACTTAAGATTTCTTTACAGGAAATTTAAAACTAGAAAATTAGGGCTCTTATAAATGAGAACGGTATTACTTAAAAACTACATAAAAAACTACACAAAAAATTTATAAAGATCGCATTAAATAAGGTATAAACACATCTTTATAAGATCTAAAAAATTCATCAATTATGATGAAATTTAGCTCTTATCTTTTAAGGTAAGCTAAAGAACGGTGCTACTTAAAAATACATAAAAAATTACACTAAAAACTTATAAAAAAGCGCATTAAATAAGGGTAAAACAGCGTTTATAAAGTGCATAATTTTCTACAAAATATTAGCTTTATCTTTGTGAATGCTGGTTATGCTTTTATCAAAATCAAGAACGGTATTGCTAAAAAGCGCATAAAAAAACGCATTGTGATTTGTCAAATGCGCTTTTTTAAGAACGGTATAAAAGTCTCTGATTTTACTCTTTAGCTTTACCGTTCTCGTCTAGAAGCTCAGCTTGAGCTTTCTTTTTAATGTCATTTAAGTATTCTTTATTTCTGCTTTCGATCTTGTGATCTTTAGTTAAGCTTGCCTTTTGCTTAAATGACTCTGGTACAAAGAACTTCAGATAGATACCTATGATAAAGAGAATGCTACCTGAGATCACATAAACAGTGTTAAAGCTCATGAAGGAGACGATTACACCTCCAATTACAGGTCCTAAGGCGCCACCAATCATTTGAGCTGAGAACAAGCTTCCAAATCCCATACCTCTTGAAGAAGGAGGTGTTAACAGCACTAAGATAGAGTTTGCTGATGGGAAGATACCAGAAAAGCCCAGACCACATAAGAACTGCATCAGTCCAAAGAGTACTAATGAGTTAGGAACACCCTGTAAGCTCATGAGTAAACCTGCGCTGATAAAAGCTAGGGTAATAGTCTTGTAAAAGCCTACCTTCTGACCGGTTCTGCCCCATAGAGGTGATGCTAAAGCACCTGCAATACCACCTAAAGACATGATAAAGCCGGTTAGTAACACAGCTTTGTCGCTGTTGTGACTTAATTGCTGCACATACAAAGATACAATTGGCTGAATCTGCAGAATAACCAAATTAGTCATGCAGACGCACAAGAGCAGAATTAAGATATTCTTATCTTTTATAAAGCTAAGATATGACACATTCTGAGCTTTATGGCTTTCCTTTTCAGGAGCTGCAGGTGGCTCTTTGATAAAGAGAATAGTAGTTACTGTAATTAGAGACAGGGCAACAGCGCCTACGTAAAAGGAGTTTCTCATACCAAAGGCGGTCGCTAAGATACCTCCTAACAGAGGTCCAATAATACCGCCACAAATGTTGGCGCTCTGCATCAGTCCCATACTGATACCTAGCTTGTTCTTTGGCACACAGGCTGACATCATTACAAGACAGGCAGGCCACAGTCCTGAGGCAATACCTTGGAAAGCTCTTACTAAGAACAGCTCAAATGGAGTTCTGACAATACCACCTAAAAAGTAAGTGATAGCGAGCAAAAAGCTTGCTCTAATAATCATAGGCTTCTTGCCCATTTTGTCAGAGAGCTTACCCCAAATAGGAGAAACAAAAGCACTGATAGCAAAGGTAATAGCGTAAGTAACACCAGACCACAGACTTACATTATCAGCTGTAGCGCCTAGCTCTTTTTGCATATATATAGGAAGAAATGGGATCAACATGGTGTAGCTTGAACTCATCATGAGTGCAAACGTAACCATCATTGCAAGCAATATTTTCCAAGACATACTTTCACCTTCACAATAGCTTGAACATTATAGGACCGACTCTCCAAAAATTCAGCATATTGAGAAAAAATAGTAATATAAGGTAATGACACTTGTCTAAAGTTATGGCTTGAAATAGCTAAATACAGGAAAAACTTTAGTTACAGATAAGATAAGGATTAGGAATTTTTAACAGAAATGAAGCCTCCTCAAAAGAGGAGGCTTATGGACAACTAAAGTTATTTATAACTTCAATTATTTAAGTAAATTCTTGATGAATGGCTTTAAGTCAGCAGATAACTTGCTGTTACGTAAAGCGTACTCAATGAAGGTCTCTACATAACCTAACTTGTTACCGCAGTCATGTGACTGACCTACGATGTTGTAAGCTTGAATGTCTGTCATCTGCATTAACATATCGATAGTATCGGTTAACTGGAACTCACCGCCAGCACCAATAGGAGTCTTCTTAAACAGTGACCAAATCTCAGCAGGTAGAACATAACGACCTACAACTGCATATCTTGAAGGGGCTTCTTCAATCTTTGGTTTCTCAACCATGGTCTTGATCTTCTCAGACTCGCCAGACTTTAACTCTTTACCACCGATATCTACGATACCGTATGAGCTTACAGCCTCATCAGGTACTTTCTCAACCATGATCTGTGGTGCGCCAGTTTCCTCGAAACGACGGATCATAGCAGATAAGTTATCTTTCTTAAGATCAGCTTTAGCATCATCAATAATTACGTCTGGTAATAGAATTGCAAATGGGTTCTTGCCAACGATAGGGAATGCACACTCAATAGCATGTGCTAAGCCTTTAGACTCACCCTGTCTTACGTTAAGAATAGATACATCCTTAGGAATGATGTTCTGAACCTCAGCTAATAGCTGACGCTTAACTCTCTTCTCTAAGGTTGCTTCTAACTCGAATGAAGTATCAAAGTGGTTCTCAATAGCATTCTTTGATGAATGGGTGATAAGAACGATGTTCTTAATACCTGCGTTAACAGCCTCAGTTACCACGTACTGAATAAGTGGCTTGTCAACTAAAGGCATCATTTCCTTTGGAATAGCCTTAGTAGCAGGCAATAATCTTGTGCCTAGTCCTGCAACTGGTATCACTGCATATTTGATGTTACCAAAATTTTGATCTGGCATATAAACCTCTTTTTCTATTTTTTATTATTAAAATTATCGTTCTTTAGTAGTTCAGGGTATTTTCTAATTAAAACAATACCGGTGAACAAAGCAAAAACAACGTTAATTATGGAATTTCCAAATGTTTTGTAATCAACCCATAGTTCTTCAGCATATTCTTTAGTTACACCAAAGAGATCTGGAAGATAGAAGGCAATAACAATATTTAACAGCCCTGAGAAAAAGAAAAATACCATCCAATAAACACTTAATGTGGCAAAAGCCTTATCTGGAAGTGGTAACTCTTTTCCTAACAACAGCGCAAAAGGGTTCTTTTTAAGGATAAACTGAAAAAAGAAAATTGCTGTGGCTAAGATCATATTTACGACAGTAACTTTCCACTTAATAATTGAAGGATCCTTCAAGAGAATAGTAGGAATACCAAAGATAAGAACTGCAAAGACTAAAAATACCTGCATTCTTGAGATCTTCTTGGTAATGATAACTTCAATTATGGTTGCAACTACGCATGAACCTACAATTAAAGCAGTAGCTAAAATCAGATTTGATGTCATTTTGTATGACACAAAAAAGATAATTACTGGTAGAAATTCAATGATCTTTACTAGCATTACTAATTTTCCTAGTTAACTTTTTCTTTTAAATTGGCTTCTTGTAAACTGGTAGAGGCAAGCTCAACAGCATTATTGCTGTTTTCGTTTTTAGCAGTCTCTATAGTTTCAGGAACTACATCATTGTTTTTCAATTCAGACTTATCAATTCGTCTGTAATAGATACCTTGGTTGTCAGCATTGATGACGCTGTAGCGGTCATCTAAAAAGCGGATAACTCTGCCTAAAGATAAATCGTAGGTAAGGGTAGGTTTGCTGATTGACGAGCAATCATTTACTGCAAACTTTAAAACAGTTCCCTGACGACCAAAATAAACTAATGATGGTGCACACTGACCTAGATCTGTATGAGATTTTTGAGTCACAGTATAGCTGATTGAATTGTCATTAGCACATGACTCAAGATTAAGCTTACTTAATGAGCATAAAGTCTTTGGGCGTTTTCTGTCGATTAACAGATATTCAATAGGATCACAAAAGAAACAGGAGTCTGCTTTCATGCCTGAGGTGTTATTTACAGAAAATAGAACTTTTCCATCTTTTTGACCAATACTAGGGTACTCTCCCTGAGGAATGGTAACGGCACCAGATTCAGTGTCAAATGGAATGATAAGCACATTGCTCAAACAGGTTCTGTCAGCAATTTTTAAGGAGGAGCCGACAGCAGCAAAGGCAGTTTCATTAGTTTTAGGACGGTATGTTACAGAACAAGTACCGTCTGCACTGTTGGCATTTGCAACAATGCTACAAAATAGTAATGAAAGTAGCCCTAAAGATCTCATAAAAAAATTATATCAGATATTTATAAATAAAGAAGGATCAAACAATTGATCCTTCTTTATTTAATCTAAATTTATATCTGACTCACAGAAATTAATCTAGTCTTCATCAAAGACACCGAAGTGTTCCATTGAGAAAGCTACACGCTCTTTAACTGTCAGTCTGTGCTTCTTTGTCAGAGCCTCAATCAGTCTTAAACGAGGTAAGAGTCCTGCATTGTTACAGATCTGAATTGCAAGACCAGGTCTTGCGTTAAGCTCTAGCAGCATAGGTCCCTTATCTCTATCAAGCACAATATCTGTACCGATATAGCCTAAGCCTGACATGTCATAGCAGGAGGCTGCTAGCTCCAATACTTCATGCCAGTGTGGCACTCTAAGCTCTGAAAGTACTTTGTCAGTATCAGGGTGAATACTAATAGGCTCACCGAACTGAACTGCTCTTACAGCTCTACCTGTTCTTACGCAGATACCTACACCTACAGCGCCCTGATGTAAGTTTGCCTTACCATCAGATGCTGAGGTAGAAAGACGCATCATACACATGATAGGGAAGCCCTGGAACACGATTACACGTGTATCAGGAACACCATCATAGCTGTAGCCTGAGAACACATTATCAAAGTGGATAAGATCTTCAATTAAGGCGATATCCTGTTTACCACCTAATGAGAACAGACCCGCTAAGATATTAGTAATGTGTCTTTTAAGCTCATGTTCGGTAATTTCCTGACCAGAGGTCTTGATAAAGTTACCGGTGGTCTTACTCTTATCTTTAACCACTAGAATACCTTTACCGCCTGAACCGTGAGCTGGCTTAATACAGAACTCTGTATGATCTCCTATGATGTTTAAAACATCTGATACTTCATGCTGGTTCTGAATAGAACCTAGAAGAACAGGAGTCTTAACGTGGTTCTTCATAGCAATCTGCTTAGTTAAAAGCTTGTTATCAACAAGAGGAAACAGGTTTCTCTTGTTGTAACGACCTATGAAGTTAACGTTTCTCTGGTTCATTCCCATGATGCCGTCTTCGGCCATCTCAAAAGGGGATGCGTACCTGTTTTTTAAGTTACAAATCTTATTAAGAAGATTCATTATTCATGATCCTTCTTTTCATCTTCGTTGATCTTTTTCTGAGCCTCTTGTTTCCACTTACGGTAAACATTGTGAGGATCAGACTTTAACTCTTTTAATTCTTCTTTAAGTCTAACAGACTCATGAACGGTCTGATCACCGTTCTGGTACTTCTTAATCTGAGAAGCTAAAGGCTTAAATCTCTTCATCTCAGTTAATCTGAAGCCAGTGTAGTTACCCATGATTAGAACTAATGACAGAAGAACTAACTGTAAACCTAAGAAGTTGAAGGTTAAGTGCTGAATGAAGAAGCTGTTCATTGCAACATAAGCGCATACAGCTACGAATAGTGAGCCACCGCCCTGTTTTACAACTTCTTTGTAACCTTCTTCTTCCCAGAGAATACTCATTCTCTCAATGGTCCATGAAAGAATAATCATAGGGAAGAAAGTGATCTTTACGCCTTCAGTCAAACCAATCTTATAGGTGAAGAATGAAATCATACCGATTAGGGCGATAACTGTAATAATCACCGCAGAGATTCTGGCTACTAACAGTAAGTTCAAGTGGGACAGCCATGATCTTACGATAAGACCTACACCTACGATTGCCACAAAACCAATCAGACCTACAACTAAAGAGGTCTGTAAGAAGGACATAGCAATCAGAACTGGCATGAAGGTACCTGATGTCTTAATACCAACTAAGACACGTAAGAACACCACGATTACAACACCGATTGGTAAGAGTAATAATCCTTTGAATAGTGACTGCTCTTCAACAGGAAGTGCTGATAGTGATAGAGGAACTAACTCTTCACCTGCGGCTAAGTTAACATTAGCTTTTCTCATACCTGCTTCAATAGCACTTACTGTGTGATTTAAAGTGGTAAAGCTTACACGAGCATTACGACCACCAGTGATATCGAGTAATGAGTTACCGTTATCAGTCCAAATCATCTGATTCTTTTTAAGACCAGTCTGACCTGAGGTTGGATCAAAAATCTTATAGGTTGAGCCGTCAAATACAGCAACGTAGTTCTTTAGTTTCTGATTACGTCTGCCATCACGAAGCTCAAGAACACCTACGGTTCTTGCATGAACTTTACCAACCTGAAGAATATGAACTAAAAGATCAGCTCTTTTGTATTTTGAGAACAATAAAGAGTTAATCTCACTGTCCTGGTTGATTTCGTGAATAACTTGAGTTGCAAATGAGAATGGGCTTGAGCTGCGCTGCAAGGCTGTCTGAGCAATCTCGCTCATAGCTGTTGCATATGGTTCTTGCTCGGTGTTCTGCTCAAGAGCAGGAACAATCATTGATGAGTCAGTAGCATCTTTATCTACAAGGATATCTGATCTGTAATATAAGATCTGCATACCCTGAGGGTCACGCTTAGTCCACTCAACGTAGTTTGAACCATCTCTTTGAACGTAGTTAACACCGTAGCCTAAACTTGCAGTGTTCTGCTTTAAAGCTGTAAAGCCGGGCTGTACAGCAGGAAGTGCTAAAACAACTTCAGATGCTTTCTTAGACTCAGGCTCAAATTCAACTTTTGCTTCAACTGTCCAAATTTCGTTCTTAACGTTAGGAACGAAAGGAATATCAAATGTAATTCTCTGGTAAGCAATCAGTAAAATGCCTGCCAAAAATAAAATTGCTGTTACAAAATAAAACAGACCGCGGGAAGCCATGATTATTCCTTCTTAACTAGTTACTCTTGTGGTTATTTTTCTTAGAGTCAGATTTAGCTGCTTTCTTTTTGTCAGTGCTCTTATCAGCAGCTTTCTTATCAGCTGCTTTTTTATCATCATCGACAACAGTAGCTTTCTTTTTATCAAGTTTCTCTTTAGGTAAACTTCCTTGCTCTTTTTCAATCTTATTGCTTACAGAAGGAAGTGCTCTCTCTGGATTGGTACCTAAGCTCTGAGTATCGTTAGATGCAGGAATGGCTTTCTGACCACCTTCATTTTCCTTAATCATCTTGTCGTACTTTTCATTGACGTCTACACCGTTCTTTTTGTTCTCGTTGTAGTCATCAGTGCTGATGATAAGTAAGCCGTTCTTATCAGCTCTTGGCTGAACGTCTTTTCTTGAAACATCAACTACTGCAATATCGGTAAGCAGGGTACGACCAATTAGGAGAGCATACTGCATCTGAGTACGATCAATTAAGTTGAACTCAGCTGCTGTTGAATAATCACCAATCTTTACATTTAATCTTACGATTGGTCTATAGCTGTAGCCTTCAATTGAAGACTGTCTTAATCTAGTTTGTTTAACAAATGGAGCTTCAACTTCGATGGTTCTGTCATTGTGAACTACATTAAATCGTAACCACTTCTTACCGTTACGTTCAAACTCAGTTACATCGGATGCTGAAATAGAGGATTGAGAAGCACCAGTATCAATACGGGCTGCAATAGTTGCATTAGCTTCTTTTACATAAACGTACTCTTCACCACCTAAAATCATCTTGCCGTCAGGTGTCTGAAGATCATAGTTTCTAAGTGGCTTGACGTTCATTTTGCCTCCGTCACGCTCTTTTTCTGAAACCATTGAATCATATAAAGATTGATTCTGTCTCTGAATTGTTTTTAATTCATCAAAAATCTGTTTTTTCAGCTTACTGTTAGAACGTTCTATATCAGTTCTAAGATCGCTCATTGCTGCTCTCTGATTAGTAAGCTCACCGTTGATGCTGTCGATTGTGCCACGCATCTGAGTGATTTTGTCATTCATATCTGCCGAATTATCAGCTGCAAAAGCAACCTGGCTAGACATTAATAAAGCTAAAACTATATTATTTTTAAGCATGATTAATTTCCATCAAGGCTTGTGTAAATTTCGTGAAAATATAGCACAAAACAATATTTTGGAGCCTGTAAAATTAAAATTTTTTTTCATATCTATTGTCTTATTGAGAATAATTCTTATTAAGAATAAAAATCGATCACATAGCTTAATAAAAGTAGTAAACTTTCATCAAGTTTTGATGGAGGTTTCTATGGAAAATTATTGCAGATTAAGACCTGATCATCAGGGAATGGTTGGTACTGGCGTAAAGTTTCAACGAATCCGTCGAGTAACAGGTTATCTTGTAGGTACTTTAGATCGCTTTAATGATGCAAAACGAGCTGAAGAACATGACAGAGTAAAGCATATGCACGTATAGTGCAGTTATGTTGTCCTTAATATCTTTTACGTATCCTTATATGTAAAAGCTTTTACTTTAATATTACTTTTTTATCACATCATTCTTTGGTGTGATATTTTTTGTTTTTGATATATAATTAAACTGATAGTTTAATTATTACAAAACAGGCTTATATATCGTTATTTGTTGAGAATAACTTATTGATCAACTGTCACTTTTTACAGACTGTTGTAAATAAAAATATACAATGCTAATTCAAGGCTAAGTCAACGCTAGTCTAATATGTTGAGTAGTAATTAAGTTAGTAGTATTATCGTGGCAATTTTTACAGACAGAAACAGAAATTGTTTGTCTACTATTACTTAACATTCTGCATAATTCTGTTTATATAGAAATTTATAGGAAAATATCATGCGTAAATTAGCTATTGCAGCCTTAGTTGGTCTAGCTCTTCCTGCTCAGGCTTCTTTCTTTTTAAATCCTTACTATTCAGGATCAGACTCTAATTTTAAGAATGGTCAGGATGTTAAGACCACAACCTATGGTTTAGAAGGTGGAAATGATACCTTTACCCTAGGTTTTTCAAACCGTAATTACAGCTTTGAAAACTCAAAGAATATCGATAACTTAAAGTCTTTATATGGCAATATCCATCATGGTGATGCTTTAGGTGATAGTGGTTGGAGCTACTTCTTATATTTAGGTGCTTCATTCAACTGGGAAGACGATTTCCACCCATCAGAGAACTACAACATCAACCCTAATGTAGCTTTAACTTATCATTATGATGATGAGTTATCTTTAACCTTAGGTGTAGGTGGTGTTATCAATGAGTATAACAGCAAGGCTTATCCTATTGTTCAGATTAACTTCTCTGATCCAAAGGCAGAAGGCTTATCATTTGTGTTAGGCTTCCCAAAGAACACCGCAACATACAGATTTAATCAGTACTTTGCACTAAACGGCGAGTTAGCATTAAATGGTGGTCCTGCTTATCAGTTAAAAGATAACTCTGTATATGCTAGAAAAGGCTATATCGAGGAAAGATCAGCATCAGCTGAAGGTTCTTTAGTTGTAACTCCAGCAGATCAGTTCTCAGCTAAGATTGGTGTAGGTTACACCTTTGATAGAGACATCAGATTCTACGATCACGACGGACACAAGATCTCTAAGGCAAGATTAGATAATGACTGGAACTTCTTTGTAAAAGGTTCTTTATTCTTCTAATCAGAGTTTAAAATCTGGTTTATGAACTAGCTCAAGTTCATTCTTAAGAGGCTGCAGTTTTCTGTGGCCTTTTCTTTTTTTGATATTTTCACAATCTGAAAAAGAAAATTTCTCTTGCTCTTTTAAAATAGGTATGTAATATACTGTATCTAACAAATCCAGTTAATTTTATCTTGAGAGGTTATTTATGAAATTATCAAGAGTTCTTGCTCCTATCGTTGCTGCTACAGTTATCCTGACTGGCTGTGGTGGTCCATCAGAGAGTGATTGTACAAAAGCCTTAAATAAGTATTTACAAAAACAGGAAGTGTCAATTCCAATTCCTGGTGAGGTTGACAGTTCTGCTACCAAAGATAATTGGGTGTTTATTATTCCTGTACCATCAGATGATCCTTTAGCTAAAGGGGATGAAAAGATGCTGAATGTACAGTACAAATACGATTACGGTACTGACAACTATAAAGCTAAGTATCAGCACCAACTTAAGATTGCAAAGATCTTTGAAAAAGCTGGATACATGAAGCTAAAAGAAGGTGTTTTTGACAAGCTTGTAAAACGAGGTTCCTTTGATGAAGGTACTTTATACAAAGTTGCAGGTTATCAGATTACCTTTACAGATAAGATTAAGCCATATCTTCAGTCTGCAAGCTTAATCATGGGACCTAGAATTAAGATTGGCAATTTTGCTGTAGATAAGATCACTAAACTCGATTCAAAACCTCAAAAGTTTGGTGATTATGAGGTTTACTCATTTGCATACACTCAAAAAGTAGAGAACCTAATTGATGGTCTTCCAGAGTCAATCATCGATGAGATTAAGTCAGATTTACTTTTGAGCAAACACTTTAGAGAGAATCCTGATCAGATCTATAAAGATAATTCTGAGTGGAAAGTTCCTCGCTAAGTGATTCTTCTATTCTTGTGCTTTGAAATTTACTTGTGTGAAGAGAAATCTGTTCTTTTCACACAAGTTTTAACCACCGTTCTATACAACCTTTCTATATAAACAAACATTCCATCAACCAATCATTCAAAAGATCATTTCATTATTATTCACTGGTTCTGAAGTTGTTCCTTTGGTTTTTCTTTTCATTACAGAAAAAAGGCTTCAAACAGATTAAGTTACTTAAAAACTGTAACAATATTCTTATGTGTGATAAAATGCACACAGTTTTTTTTCATAAAAAGCTCATGTTTTTATGCATGAGTGTTTTTTGTAACAGGATTATCTATGAGCTGGCTTGAGAATTTAATTCAGAAAACAACATCTTCTATCAGCGGCACTACTAAGCACGAAATACCTGAAGGTGTATGGACAAAATGTTCTGCATGTGATCAGGTTCTTTATAGAGCAGAGCTAGAGCGTAATCTCAATGTATGTCCTAAGTGTGGACACCACATGCACATTCGCGCACGTGTACGCTTAGATTCTTTCTTAGATAAAGAAGGTAGAGTTGAAATTGCAGGCGAGCTAGAGCCTAAAGATATCTTAAAGTTCAAAGATCTTAAGAAATATAAAGATAGATTTGTCGCAGCTCAGAAAAAGTCAGGCGAAAAAGATGCTTTAGTTGTAATTAAAGGTACCTTAAAAGGTTTACCTGTAGTTGCATGTGCTTTCGAGTTTGATTTCATGGCAGGTTCCATGGGTTCAGTTGTAGGCGCAAGATTCTGTGCTGCTGTTGAAGAGTGTTTAAAGACTCATAGAGCACTTATCTGCTTTGCTACATCTGGCGGTGCTCGTATGCAGGAGTCATTATTCTCTTTAATGCAGATGGCTAAAACTTCATCTGCTTTAGCAAGACTTGCAAAAGCTGGTCTTCCATTTATCAGCGTTATGACCGATCCTACCATGGGTGGTGTTAGTGCTTCATTAGCTATGTTAGGTGATATCAATATCGCTGAGCCTAATGCTTTAATCGGTTTTGCTGGTCCTAGAGTTATCGAGCAGACCGTTCGTGAAAAGTTACCTGAAGGTTTCCAGAGAGCTGAGTTCTTATTAGAAAAGGGTGCAATTGATAAGATTGTTCCTCGTGCTCAGATGAGAGATGAAATTGCAGATTTAGTTGCTCTTCTTTTAGGAAGTCACGATCCTAGCGTTCCTTTAGTAGAAGTTAAGAGTGGCTCTAAATCAAGAAAGAAGTCATCAGGGCAGAATGCTCCTGTAATGGCAGAATTGACAAATTCGGACATTAAGATTTAATGAGTAACGAAGTCATCAATACTAAGCCAGGTTCCCTAAAAACCTGGCTTGATTATCTAGACGGAATTGATCCTGATAAAATTGAATTGGGCCTTGATAGAATTAAACAGGTTCTAGAAAAGCTTGATTTAACCATCTTTAAATCAATTCCTGTAATCGAAGTCGCCGGAACCAATGGCAAAGGTTCTACCAGTGCGCTTATTGCCTCTGCATTAAACCACAGTGGTATTAAGGCAGGTCTTTACACCTCTCCTCACTTACATAAATTCAACGAAAGAGTAAACATTGGTGGACGTGATGTTACCGATGAAGAACTCTCAGAGGCTTTTGAGATTGTTCATAAGACCGCAGGCGATATCAAGCTAAGCTATTTTGAGTACACCACTCTAGCCGCCTTAGTTTGCTTTTCAAGAGCAAAAGTTGGTGCAGCAGTGCTGGAAATAGGCTTAGGCGGTAGATTAGATGCTGTAAATGCGCTCGATGCTGATATTGCAGTTATCACTTCAATTGGTCTTGATCACACTAAGATCTTAGGCGATACCATCGCTAAGATCGCTTTTGAAAAAGCAGGAATCATCAAAACCAACTGTCAGGTGGTTTTAGGTGATGTCGATAATGAAGCTTATGAAGTTATCAAAAAGCGTGCTGATGAGCTTCATGCTGAGCTTCATGTACAGGGTAAGGATTTCTTAGGCAAGTTTAATGATGGCTTTTCTTATATTCAAAAGTCACCAATTAACATTGCTACTTTCTCATTACCATATCCAAAGATCCCATTCTGCTGTGCACCTGCTGCCATGAGGGTAATTACTCTTTTAAAGGAAAAGGGAGTAAGGATCACTGTAGATGGTATTGATGAGGCTTTAAAGACTACAAGTCTTCCAGGTAGAATGCAGTTAGTTCGCATCAAACCTATGCTGTATCTTGATGTGGCACATAATCCTCCTGCAGCTACTCATCTAGCTAAGACTTTAGACAATCGCCATAAACTAGGAAAACGTTATGCTGTCATCGGTATGCTCAAAGACAAGGATATCGAGTCAGTTCTAAAAATTGTAAAACATTGCTTTGACGGCTTTTATGTTGCAACTCTTCATACACAAAGAGGTGAGAACGTAGAACGTATCAAGTCAGCATTGTTAAAAGACAATGTAGAGCCTTCTGCTATCAAGTCTTTTGATCATGTTGATAAAGCCGTAGCTCAGGTTTTAAAAGATGCCAATGAAAATGATGAGATCATAGTGTTAGGCTCTTTTGTAACTGTAAGCGAAGCAATGGATGCACTTGAAATTAAATAGGTATGTAAATGAGCATTACAAAGAATATTAGAAATCGTGTAGTAGGTATCTTAGTAGTTATTTCAATTGTTTTGATCCTGCTTCCTTTCCTTAATATGAATGGTAAGGATACTCCAAAGCCACAGGATGACAATGCTATTGCTATCAATCAAAATGGTGCTGTAACTGATACTAATGGCCAGTTAGTAACTGCTGGTAATTCAGACTCAGTTGAGACTAGTTACAGTGATATGTTAGAAGCTCCTATTGATGATACCAAAGGCTCTGATAATGCTCTATCAAATGTACAGAAGGATGCACCTGCTGCATCTCCATTTGATGCATTAAATACCAATAGTGCTTCAGCATCTAACACTAATACTAGTTCAAATCAGGCAAGCTCTGACTTAGAAGTTCCAAATGACAATATGTTTGCTAGTGCAAATCTTGAGACTGCAACACCTACTGGTGCTAAAAATACAGCTACTAGCAGCAACACTCTGCCATCAGCTAACACTGCAGTTGCAGCTCCTGCTCCTAAGCAGAATACAGCCAAGACAGAGACTTTAAAGTCATCAAGAGTTCAGGCAAATCAGAATACATCTGCTAACAAGCCAAAGCCTCAGGCACCAGCAAATACTGCTCCTAAATCAAATTTAGTATCAGGTACCTTTGCTGCTCAAATTGGTGTGTTCTCTCAGAAGTCATATGTTACCGAGAATGTTGCTAAGCTCAAGAAAGCAGGCTTTAATGCTCAGACACAGAGTGTCAACATCAATGGAAAATCTATGGTAAGAGTATTTGCAGGTACCTCAAAGACTAGACAAGGTGCTGATGCTATTTGCAGAAGTGCCAAGGCAAAGGTTGGTCTTGATTGCAGAATTTTATCTTTATAAATTCCTTTAAATTTTAAGATTGCTTGTAGGAGCTTTTAATGTTACTTGAAGACCTAAAGAATTATCTTGATGAATACTTAGATGTGAGATCTTTTTCTGATCCGTCATTAAATGGTCTTCAGGTTGAAGGCTTTAAAGAGTGTACCTGTATTGCTACAGCTGCAACAGCATCTTTAGAAACAATTGATGCTGCTGTTGAAGAAGGTGCTGATACCTTAATTGTCCATCATGGACTGTTCTGGAAAGGTCAGTTACTACCTGTAGTAGGTCCTTTTAAAGACAGATTAAATGCTCTATTAGAGGCAAACATCAACCTTTTAGCTTACCACCTGCCATTAGATGCTCATAATGTTGTAGGAAACAACAGATACTTATGTGATTTGTTATCACTCTCTGAAGTTGATTACGTAGAACAGGGCAATCCTCGTTCTATTGCTATGCAGGGTATCTTATCTGAGCCTAAAACTGTAAAAGATGTAGCAGAGCTTTTAGCTGATAATTTGCATACAAGAGTCGATGTTTTAGGTGATTGTGACGAAAATATTCTTTTGAGCAATATCGCTGTATGCTCAGGCTCAGGAGCTTTCTTACTCGATGAGAATATGAAACCTTCATTCCACGCTTTAGTAACCGGTGATGTACACGAACAGACCTATCATTTTGCTAAAGAGAGTGGTACTCCAGTTTTTGTTGTAGGTCATCATGCCTCAGAACAGGGTGGTATCAAACGTTTAGGCGATCATCTTGCCAGAAAGTTTGATCTTGAACACAGACACCTGCACTTTAATATTGAAAAGGAATTAAAAACATATAATGGAAGCTCAATCTGATAAAGAATTGTCTCGCGAAGCCATCATGGTTCGCGATGCCCTAATTGAATGTGGCCTTGAGACACCATGGCATGATAATGGTCTTACTTCTACTCAGAAAAAAGACATCATCATGAAAAATATGTCAGAGATCATGAACACCTTAGGTCTTGATCTTAACGATGATTCCTTAAGAGAAACCCCTACTCGTGTAGCTAGGATGTTTGTAGATGAAGTCTTCTCAGGACTTGATTACAGAAACTTTCCAAAAGTAAGTGTTTTTGATAACAAGATGCATTTTGATGAAATGGTTAAAGTCGATAACATTACTGTAACCTCAACCTGTGAGCATCACTTTGTTGTTATGGATGGTCTGGCAAAAGTAGCTTACATGCCATCTGATAAGATCATCGGCTTATCAAAAATCAACCGTATCGTGCAGTTCTTCGGTCACAGACCTCAAGTACAAGAGAGAATGACTCAGCAGATTAAAGTTGCTCTGCAGACACTGTTGAACACTAAGAATGTAGCTGTAAGCATCACTGCAACTCATTATTGTGTAAAATCAAGAGGTGTAAGAGATCAGACCTCTGAAACTACCACTACAGCACTTGGCGGACATTTTAAGACTAATCCGTCATCTCGCCATGAGTTCTTAACTGATTAAGGTTATTGCTATGAGAAAAGATGATTATAAAGTAGCTTTGATTGTACCTGTTTACAATGAGCATGAAACAGTTGAGACCTTTGTTAAGACTGTTAATGAGAAGTTAG
>OMZC01000050.1 GCA_900315395.1 uncultured Gammaproteobacteria bacterium | reverse complement strand
TCTCAGCAAAGGTATCACCAGTTACTGGTAAGGCTAAGAATTGTTTTTTGCTCATTATATGATCCTGTTATATTTTCTTAATTTATTACATGATTATATGTTATTTGAATGACTTTATTAGGCATTTACTAGCAAAAATTGCCAATTTTAATGATTTTGAAAAAATAATTATTACGTACAGTAAAAGAAAAATCATAGATGGCTTTATAACCGATCTAGGATAGATATCTTAAAATAAACTGTAATTTGGAACTAAACTATAAAGTGAATAGCTTTTACATACTATTTACTCATTTCATGACAGTTCATCATTTCATCTGATTTAGAAGAATCATGATTCATTGAAGACATATCCATTGAGTCATGCTCCATGTTCATCTTCATAGGCATGTTATGCATATTTGAGTTTTCAATAACCTGTGGAGCATTAGTCATTCCTAAGGTTGGATCTAACATACCAAAGACCATAGCAGCATGTGATGTCACAAGATAAATACTCAAAAGCACAATCTTTACAGCCATCTTAGAACGCTTGTTTGCTTTTCTTAAGATTAGATTTACTTGTAAAAGTGACATGAGAACTAATGGAATTACAGCTACCATAAAGCAAAGAGCTGAAGCGTAATCAATCCAGCCATTCCATAGATTTTTCTCATTTGCTACAAGTACCAGTTCTTTAACAAAGAACACACCTAAAATCAGCATCACTATGCCTGAGATGAAAGTGCAGATTGAATTTAATCCTTGAACTTTAGGTAAAGGTTTTGAGCTAAAGAGGAGAACGATTTCAGTGATAGCGATGGTCTCAGCAATTACCATTGGCACTACCATGAAGAGAATTAAGTTATAAGGTGAATTCGCCATTAAAAGCGACATATATTGAGTCATTAACATTTATGAATACCTTTCAATTCAATGAAAAAACATAAAGTTTGTTTTGAGTTTGCTACTCGAGGCGGGCATTTTAACAGAGAAATGTCCTTTTTTAGTGATGAAACTTATCAAGAGGTTTAATTTATCAGACAGATTATCTACTACATTCAAAGATCTACAACTTCTTAAATGAGTTCTTAGTGTGCATGCTTTAAGAGCAAAAAGAACTGATAAAGAATGGTGAAATGAATAGTTATGAAAATGAATTGTCATGAAAAGAATAGTTAGATAACGTACTTTTTTCTTATCCAAAATAGCGTAATTAGGCAAATAATGTTAAACTTTTGGCATTGAATTTAATTTAAAGGAGTTTTGCAATATGTCAATGCCAGAACGTTATCACCCAGAATGTCCACCTGATGCACACAAGGTAATCAGACCACCTGTAAAAGAGGTATTTGCTACTCTTTGTGTCAAGGTTGAAGATTCTGAAGAGAAGAACGGCATGGCAAATGTTGTAGAAATTCTCTCTTTAATGAGCAAAAAGCCTTTAATTTTATGCTCAGACAAAATGCGCAAGCTCATTTGTGACTACACTAAAGACAGCGATGTAAAGCCAGAATTCTTAAGAGTTCATGATGATGGTAAAGCATCAGTAAGCTATGAGAATGGCGCAATTGGTCCTACTACAGATTTCTATGATTTTGCAGGTAAATCTGAGAACTACAAAGATTTCTTAAAGACCTTAGAGAAAAAATGCATTGTAAGCGTGGATATGTTATCAATGTTTACCTTACGTTCAATCTCTACTGTATATCCATGGGATGAGCTTTTAGCAAATCAGTTCTTAGGTCAGTATTTGGATGCTTCAAAAGCCCTGACTAATGACGATATTGCCCTGCTTACAGATGTTCGTTATGGCAGATTTGATGCACTTAATGTCGAAGAAAAGAGTGCTACTGCTTATAAATTCTTAAGACTAGAACGTAAACTGTTCTTACAGTATCCAACTGAAGATGACTAAACTATTATCTAAGACCGCCACTTTGGCGGTCTCTTTAATTCAAAAGCCTTCAATTACTCCAAACGATCTTGGTTGTCAGGATTTAGTAAGAGCAAGACTTGAGAGTGTTAATTTTAAGTGCTTAACTTTAAAAGACAGTGGCACTGAAAATCTGTTAGCTCTCCATGGTGAAGGTTCCCCTTTCTTTTTATTTTTAGGTCACACCGATGTCGTAAGTCCTGTTGATGAAAGTGCCTGGACAATACCTCCATTTGATGCCTTAATCGATGATAATGGTGTTTTACATGGCAGAGGTTCTCAGGACATGAAAGGCTCTGATGCTGCCATGACTGAAGCTTTAGTCAGCTTTGTAGAGAAACATAAAAATCACAAAGGCACTGTAGGTATTCTTTTGACATCTAATGAAGAAGGTGATGCAAAAGGTGGTACTCCTTTTGTAGTTGAGTACCTTAAAAAGAAGAACCTTATTCCTGATTACTGTCTTGTAGGTGAGCCTTCCTGCGTGAACACCTTTGGTGACACCATTAAAAACGGCAGACGTGGTTCTCTTACAGCTCATATCACAGTAAACGGAGTTCAGGGACATGTTGCCTATCCTGACAGATGTGACAATGCAGCTCATCATGCTGGAGCTTTAATCTCACGATTATCCTCTACAAAGTGGGATGAAGGCTCAAAATTCTTTCCACCTAGCTCATTTCAGGTAACCAACATTAAGTGCGGTACAGGTGCTGAAAATGTTGTACCTGGCAGTTGCTACATTATGTGCAACTGGAGATTTAATGATGCCTTATCAAAAGACAAGATCTCAATAGAAGTTGAAAGGATTGTAAGAGAGTTAGAACTTAACTGTGAGATTAGATATGTTCTAAATGGAGAGCCATTTATTACTAAAGGTGGCGAACTTTTAGATTCTCTAGAAAAAGCAATCGAAGCTGTAACAGGAAACAAAGCACAGTTATCTACAGCTGGTGGCACCTCAGATGGTCGTTTTGTAGCACCATTAGGCACTAAAGTAGTTGAGTTTGGACCTGTGTCAAACTTAATTCATAAAGTAAATGAAGCAGTTGAGTTAGACTCATTAGACAAGCTTCATGAGGTTTATGTTAAGACTTTAGAAGATCTGTACAGATAAGGTTTTAATTAGGCTATGAACTCATAGCCTAATTACTAAGATTAGAAGACGTGCTCTTTGAAGGCTTTAATCATAGTCTTGGTAAGAGAAATTACAGGAGAAGCTGTTTCTAGATCTTCACGTTTTTTCCATAAAGCTTGAGCTAATTCATTCTCATCCCGCACAATTGTACGTGAGCCGTCAACTTCAGCTACATAGCCTAGCAACAGATTACTATCAATTCCCCATGGCTGAGATCCATAGTATCTTAAGTTTTTAATCTTAAGGCCAACCTCTTCTGCAACCTCACGAGCACAAGTCTGCTCTGGTGTTTCACCTATTTCACAGAAACCAGCAATTAAAGCTACGCCTCTGTATGGTCTGTCTTTGTATTGAGTAACCACGATGTTATCACCATCAGTTACAGCTACAATTACGGCAGGTGCAATCTTAGGATAGATAGTGTTGCCACAGTGAGGACATACTAAGGCACGCTCTTTAGTAGAGTGCTCTGTTTTACAGCCACAAAAGCCACAGAACTTATTAACTCTGTACCACAAGAATAACTGATAAGCAGTAAAGCCTGCAAAGCATACAGTGCGAGGATTGTCAGAGCGTAATACTCTTTTGGTCATATATGAAAACCCATCAAGATATGGGCAATTCTCACCTGTATATAGGAAATATGCTTTATCATCAATCTTAAAAAGATAGGTAAGTTCATTGTGATTGAATGATGATGCTTTAGGTAAAGATAATGGAGAGTTCTCTCCATCTCCTGAAACTAAAACATTATTACCATCAAAGACAAAGACTTCATCATTATCTTGAGGATCTCTTTTTAAAGAGAACTCGTTATAGAACTGATGTGGGAATAAATCTTGGATCATAGTTTACTCTGCAGATATTTCTCTGCATCTAAGGCTGCCTTACAGCCCTGACCTGCTGAGGTGATAGCCTGACGATATACTCTGTCAGCACAGTCACCTGCTGCAAAGACACCTGGTACTGAGGTTGAGGTCTCAGATGTAAATCCTGTCTTTACAGTACCGTCATCATAAAGTTCAATCTGTCCTGCAAAAGGCTTAGTTGAAGGTTCATGACCTATTGCCATAAAGACACCTGATAGATGGATATCTCTATTCTGTCCGTTAACCTCAACCTTTACCCCGTTCACAAGATCACCATCGCCTAAAATCTCTTTGACGTTGGCATTTAGAACAAACTCAACCTTACCTTCAGACTCTAGCTTCTTTAATCTGTCAACTAAGACTTTTTCAGCTCTAAACTCTGCTCTTCTGTGAATTAAATAAACTTTTGAGCAAAGGTTAGCTAAATATAAAGCTTCAATAAAAGCAGCAGAACCACCACCTACTACAGCTACCTCTTTACCTCTAAAGAAGAAACCATCACAGGTAGCACAGGCAGAGACGCCTTTACCTTTATATTTAGTCTCAGACTCAAGCCCTAAATATCTAGCTTTAGCACCGGTTGCAATGATTACAGTTCTAGCTTTTAAAACTGTACCTGATGAGAGGTAAACCTCTTTAATCTCATTTTTAAAGTCTGTTTTTACAACTTCATCAAAGATAAACTTGGTGCCTAACTTTTCAGCATGCTTTGACATATCCTGCATTAGTGAAAAACCATCAGGAGCATCAGAGCGTGAAGGCCAGTTCTCAATTTCAGGTGTAGTGGTAAGCTGACCGCCAACCTCAGAGCCACAGACTAAGACAGGCTCTAATTGAGCTCTACAGGCATAAATAGCTGCAGTGTAGCCAGCAGGACCTGAACCTATGATAAGAGTATTTAAGATCTCACTCATTTAGCTAAAAGCTCCTTATAGTGTTCTTTTGCATATGCTGCTGCATATTTAACCCAAGGCTCATTAAATGAGAGTAGGTACTCTAGAGCAAAATCTACAGGGAAAGCATCTATGCACTCATCTGCTTTTTTAGTAAAAGAGATGTGCCAAGGTTCAAAGGCAATGGTGCCTTTGCCATTGAATGGGCGCTTGAAACCAAACTTTGTAAGGTTTTGTGCTAGATACTGGCCTAACTTGTAGAAGTAGTTACCCTTTTGATATTCTCTTGCGGTAAGTTCTAAATCTTTACCCTGAGGTAAAAGATTGAAGGCATAGATATCAAAATCAGTACCAAAATGGTGGCGTGAAAAACCTGGAATTGCTGAAAATCTGATGATTTCCAGAACTTTTTGTTCATCACAGAGAGAGCTGATGTCCATAGGATTTTCATCAGCATCTAAAACAGGACGTTTACCTTTGAACTTGTCATCAAAGATTTTAAACTGCTTATAAAAGCTTCTGTAAGCAGAAGCTATGCGCAGTTCAAAACCTTTATCAAAGGCGTCAGAGAATAAATCAGGTAATGCCTTGGCGGCATCCCTGTCACACATGAGCACACTCATGCGTCTAGGATCATCTTTAATATTTACTAATTTACTGTCATCAAGACCTATTAACTGTTCTTTAGTTGCCATATGTCTCTATAATCTTTGAAGCTTCCTCTTTAAGATCAGAGCTACCGTGTTCCTTAACATCATCGATGATCTTTAAGGCTTCTTCGGTATCACCTGTCTCAAAATACAGTCTAGCAAGATTTAGCTCATCAACATAGTATTGATGCTGCTTTGCATTTAAACCTTCATAATCATCTGAACCATCAGCGTTGGTAAGAGATGAGTCATTATCATAGCCATCATTCTCTGAACTGATAGGTCCAATGGTATCTGATACGTTCTCAAGTGAGTGATCCTCAGTATGAGTTGCATCTGTATCAGTTTCGTTTTCTTCAACTGGTTCATCTAAAGACAGGTTATCCTCAGGAATGCTCTTAGGATCAACAGCATTAGCTGAACTCATCATTGAAGCGATTTCATCATCTGTAAAGGCTTTTTCACTTTCATGAGGTAAGTCGTCATGAACACCGCCACTTAGCATGTTCATGATATCCTCATCAGCACCTGTATCATATTGAGCTTTTGAAGCACTTAATCTTTGTTCAAGATCATCCAATGCTTGAGCATCCTCAGCTGCATCAACAGGTTCTGCTGTCTGCTCTGGAGCTGTTGTATTCTCATCATCAGAGTTCTCTTCTACAGGAGCATCTTTATTTTCAGCGTTATCTGTAGATTCACCTGCGACATCATCTTCTGTTACAGGTTCTTCTGCAACAGGTTCGTCGGCAACAGGCTCATCTTGGGTATTCTCATCTGAAACAGTGTCAGTTGAAACACTAGGATTAGTCTCTTTGCCTTTACCTACGATATCAAAATCGTCATCAGGAACTGCCCAGGATACTACACCGTTCTCATCTTTACTGTTGTCATCATCAGCATCCTGATTAAAGATCTCCTGCTCTGACTTAGACTGAATATCACCGATGTCACTAGAATCATCAGCGTTCTCATCAACGTCAGTGTCTTCAGGAGATGATCCTTCTGGTAATTCGTCTTCATTATCTGCTTTTTCAGCATCTGTATTCTCTACATCAGAGTCAACGTCAGCCTCTTCTACAGGAGACTCTTGAGCTTCTTCTACAGGAGTATCATCTTCATTGAAAGTAGGTTCACTCTCTTCAAACTCAGGATCAGTATCTTCGCTGTCGAAGTTATCCTCTTGAGGAGCAATCTCTTCAGGTTCTATCTCTTCAGCATCAACTGTCTGTGCAATATCTGAAGAATCATCAGTATCAGGCTCTTCGTCGATAGTATGTTCAACTGTATGCTCTTCCTCCTCAGGGATTGCATCAAAGCTCTCTACGCCTTGAGCTTCCTCTTCGGGGCTCTCTGTTTCTTCAGGAGCATCAACAATATTGTCATTGCCGTTTAAGAGATCTTCTAAATTAAGATCATCATTTAAAACTTCATCAACATTGCTACCTACAGCCTTATTAGCTGGTACCTCATTCTCTGGTACTACATCAGCCTTAGCATCAGGGATGTTGTCTTGAGTTGTATCTGAAGGCTCTGCTTCAAATTCAGGATCATTATCATGATTGTCACTTGCAGTATCAGCATTAGCCTTATCAGACATTGACTCTAAGAAAGCTTTTTCTTCACCTGAAAGCTGTTCTTGAGGATCTTCATCATGAGACTCTGCTGAATTTTCTGAATTATCTGTGTCTTGAGAAGAAACAGTATCATCTACAGCACTATCAGAATCAATATCAGCGCTTACAGGGGTATCATCAGATACAGGATCTACATTAGTATCTAAATTCTCAGGTGCTACATGATTCTCTTCTAGAATCTTATCTGTATTCTCTGAGATACCATTTAGAAGTTCATCTTCACTGACATCTTCAACCTTTACATCATCTGTAGGAATGGTGTCGTTATCAGATGTTGAGCTTATAGTATCTGTTGAAAGATCAGTATCTGTTGAAGCTTCAGATGCTGTATCAGCTGTTTCAGCTGCTACATTAGCACCATCTACAATTGAATCAATATCTACATTATCAGTTGTATCTTGAGCTGGTTTTTCAGAAGCTTTAGCATTGACATCAGCATTGTCACGAGCTTTGCTCATGGCCTCAGCTATAGCTTCTTCTTCAGATTTTTGGGCGGTATTTGCCTTCTTATCATCTGTTGGAGCTACATCTTCTGGCTCTACATTCTCTTTTGGAATATCTAATGATTGCTCATCAGTTGACTTGTCATCTGACTTTTCTTCAGGCTGTTCTTGCTCTGACTGTTTTGGTTCGGTCTGATTTTGCTCTGCATTATTCTGTTCATTTAGAGCAGCACTCCAGGCATCAGCCATTGCCTCTTCTTCAGACTTTGGGGCATTAACTTTGTCATCTGACTTTTCTTCAGATTGATTATTTTCTGCATTGTTCTGTTCGTTTAAAGCTGCACTCCAAGCATCAGCCATAGCCTCTTCTTCAGACTTTGGAGCATTTGCTTTGTCATCAGTCTTATCATCAGCTGATTTTTCCTCAGCTTCTTTCTGCTCATTTAAAGCAGCGCTCCAGGCATCAGCCATTGCCTCGTCATCAGACTTAGCATTGTCATCTTTCTTTTCAGCGTTTTCCTGTTCGTTTAAAGCAGCTTCCCAAGCTGATGCCATATCATCCTGAGAGGTGTCTTTATTCTCATCCTGACCAAGATCAACATTCTGCTCGTTACCTGACTGCTCATCTAAAGCCTTTGACCACTCATCCATTACAGCCTTATCGTCTTTTGACTCATCAGCTGAATTGGTAGTAGCAGCGTTATCCCAAGCTTCCTGAGCTGCAACCTTTTGATTATTGCTATCATCGGTTGCAGTAAAGTTTTCAGTTGCAGCATTAGTCTCTGCTGTATTTTCTGTAGTATCAGCGACTGGTTCTTCATCAGCCTGCTTTTTCTCATTTAAAGCAGCTTCTACATCAGATGCTGTATCTGATGGAGAGTTGATGGAGTTATTGTTCTTTTCCTGTTCTTTTTGTGGAACATCCGATGTTTCAGGCTCGTCATCACCTGATACTGGAGCTTCAAGATCGATAGAACCGTTCTCGTCTGATAATAAAGTGTCATCAGATGAGAAATCGTCTTCAACATCAAAGTCATCGGTCATCTTAGCGCTTGCACGTGACTTTAACTTGATGATTAAGAATACGATCATCAGTACTAAAGCTAATAAGCCTGCGCCAAATAAGATCATCATGACAGGCTTATCAAGATCAACTACAGATGTAGGTGTACTTACAGAGAATTGAGACAGCTGTAACTGCATATCCTCAATCTTTTCATCATTAGCAAGTAACATCTCTCTCATTCTGTCATTGTCTTGAGAAAGCTTTGAGATGTTACCTTTGATCTCAATGATATCCTGCTGAAGACCTGAAATGATATTGTCATACTGAGAAGCTAGAGTAGAAACACTGTCAGCTGCTGTTTTTGCAGTAGCTGCTGATGTTTTCTTCATTCTATCCATAGCTTCAGCTAATTGCTGTTCTAGAACTTTAGTTTTCTCATCAATAGCTTTCTTGTTGCCATCGAGCATAATTCTAATAGATTGAGCATCCACAGCTGCCGCTGCAAGATCAGCGCTCATAGCTTTTACAGCTACCTGTTTTGGATTATTAGCATTATTCTGAGAATTGTCAGTAGATACAGTCTGTTCTGTTGCCTGACTCTTATCTAGATCAGCGCCACGTGTATTCTCTGGCATTGCAACAGATAAATCTTTTTTAGCCTCTTCTTCCTGTAACTTCTTAATCTTAGTTTCAGTTGCAGTGTACTGTGGGATATCGCTGTCAGACAGAGTCTGCATTGGTCTTTGATTATTTGGAGTGATAGTTGTAGTTGTGGTTGCAGGTGTAGTTGTATTAGCTGTATTTGCAGTTACAGGAGCATTACCTAAAGGAGGTAAAGTCATACTGCCAGAAGCTAACAGCTTAGAGCCTGTATCGGTGGTCTCTCTTGCAATCTCTGATACAGGAGGAATAGTAATAGTAGTTCTTAAAAGGTTGTTAACGTTGCCCTGACCGAATGCACCACGGTTATTTCTATAAATAGAGGCAACAATCTGGAATTCATTAACACTTCTATCCTGAGGTAAGTAGCGGTGAGCTACTGACCAAATGGTATCTCCTTGAGATACTGTATAGGTTCTAGCTGGGGTCTGCTGAACCTGAGTTGTTGTAGCAGTAGTAGTTGTAGTAGCATTAGTTTGAGCACTTCTTACAGTCTGAGGTTGTTGATTTACTGTAGCTGAAGGTGTTCTAGTTGCAGTTGCATTAACTGAAGCTTGTCTGTTTTGTCTTGGAGTAGCACGTCTTACAGGTGTTCTACGAACAGGCTGTACTGGCTGTACTTGAGGAGCAGTATCCTCAACTTCAGGACCTTGAATGGTAATAGTAAAAGTACCGTCATCATCAGCAGACATTGCCGAAAACGGTAATAAAAAAGATAAAGCTACAGATAAAAGTGCTTTTTTGTAAGCGTGCATAACTAACAACCCCTATATTTATGCATTATTCTACTCAAAATGGGACCAGTCAAAATAAAGTCAGATCCCATTTTTGGAAAACTTATGCATAAAGTGTGCACATTTTACAGATTAGAGTGATTTTGCAATCAATTTAGCAATTTCTACACAAGAAATAGCTTCACCTCTTCTGGTGTTATCCATCATGATCACAAAGCTGTAAGATTTTGAACCAGGCTTATCCTGCTTTAATCTTGTGAGCATTACAATTCTTTCGTTAATGATGTCAGCTACAGGTGATAAAACATCATCTTCAGAGGCTACAGTTACGTATTCTGAGGCATCAAAAGCCTGCTTTACCTCTTCTAAGGTTGCCTTATCCTCAAGATCAACATTAACTACCATGGTGTGACCGTAGAATACAGGTACCTGAATACAGGTAATATCAAAACCACGCTCAAAACGACCTAAGATACGTGAAACCTCATGAGTAATAGCATTCTCATGATCTGAGTAACCGTTATCCTCAAGTAAGCCCATTCTTGTGTGAAGATTGAATGCTAACTGAGCTGGGAAACCCTGGTGCTCTGCTGCCATACCGTTTAGTAATAAGGTTGACTCGTGAGCCAAAGTTTCAGTGCCTAAACGACCAAACTCTGACACTGACTCCATAGAGGTTACAGTAGCTCTTGCAATACCATATTCATCATGCAGTACAGAGAGTGCTAAACATAACTGAACAGATGGTGCTAAAGCAGGGATTACCAGACGGTTTTCAATAGCCTTTTTAATATCAAATGGATTGATTTCAGGTACGATGGTTACAGTCTTGTCATCACCGTTAAATAAATGGCTGTCATCAATTACGATACAGCCTTTTTCACGAGCTGCATTGATCCAGTGTTGAGACTCATCCTGAGTAGTTAAAAATAAAGCTACATCAGCTTTTGAAAAATCAAATTCCTCAACTGGCTGAACAAAGTAATTCTGACCTTTAATCTGAACTGCGTCATATTCACCGGTTAGTGGTGATAATGGAAAGACTTCTTCAAAAGAGAGATCCTGTTCTTCAATGGTTTCAATCACAAGTTTACCAATATCAGTATCATAACCGTAAATAGCTAGCTTCATTGCCACAGTATCGCTCCTAAAAAATAAAAGTTATGTTCTCTCTTTACGTCATCAGGTTAGGTCTTATCAGGTTAAGTCTTATCTGATTAGATCATGTATCTGAGCCTTATAACTTAGTAAATGAACATAACCGTGTGAATAGATTACTTGTACGTTCTTTGTCGTACATTCTTTATCGTACATTACCTGTCAAGTGTCACTGCAAAGCTTTTGTCTTAATTGCTCTGTGATGCTTAGAACAGCAAATTTTTAGCATCCATTTTTAAAGCATCTTTTGAGAGATTTTTTACCCTTAATAAGGGCTCATAATACGACAAATAGTTGCAACATTAATAGGTAGAGAATTAATAGCTCTGATTGTACCACAATGTAGCATTGATAAACGTTAGCTCTAGTAGAGAATAGAGCTAATAATGAGCTAACAATGAAAGTTTTTAACGTAATTGAGGACACGTAATTGAGGACAGTTAGCTTAGAAGAAAGTTAGTTTAGAAGATAGTTGGCTTAGAAGACAGTTCTTCTAAAAGCACTACTTGTAGAAACTACATGTAAAAGTTTCTGCCATTGTCATTTGGATCTTTTGGATAAGTCTTTGGTGTACGACGATATGGATACTGATTGAGACCACGGTTAAAGCGAGAGTTGGCATTCTTTTTAACCCTAGTTTTTCTGATGATTGAAGAGACTACACCAAAGAGTTCACACTCATCTACATGAGTGAGGTTAATATCAGGAATTGAATCATCAGCACAGACAAGTCGAGGTTCTCTACCATCTAAAAACTGACGCAAGAGGAAAGTGCCATTGATATTCATAACCACATAGTCACCGTTTTCAATGAGCAAGCTTCTGTCAACAATGACTACATCCCCTTCAAGAATGCCGTCTTCATGCATAACATTAGAGCTCATCCTAAAAAGATAAACTGAAGGCAGGTTCATATAAAGATAGCTGTTAAGATCCTGACCTTTTACAGGACCTTCTTCTAGCTCAACATCACTTCTAATTAGAGATTTCTTCATAAAAAAATTGAACCATTAGAATGCAGTAATCAGATAACAAGCACCACAAAGATACATCAGGATTTAATTTAGTTGGAATTGCAACGAGCAATTGAAACTAAAAAATGTTACCAGAGTTCGATTTTATATTTAAATCTTTGATTATTTTTAAAAATATTGCACTCATCACGAAAAAATAAAGATTTTTTGTATTATATTACAAGTAGTAAGTAAATATGAGCAGATTTTATCTGTCTAGATAGGCTTCAAAAGAAGGACACTATTATGGCATTAACTCGCGCAGAAATAGCAGAAAGGCTGATTATTAAGGTAGGTCTTCCTAAGGCTACAGCTCAGGAATTTGTTGACAAGTTTTTTGAAGAGATCGCAAGAAAGCTTGAGAGAGGCGAAATGGTAAAGCTAACAGGCTTTGGTAACTTTGAGCTTAAACTAAAGAGCGCAAGACCTGGTAGAAACCCAAAGACCGGTCAGGAAGTTACTATTTCTGAAAGAAGAGTAACTACCTTCAGAGCAGGCCAGAAGCTAAGAAATCGTATCGACTTTAAAAAAGAATAATTTTTTTTAGTGCAAGTGTTATATATATCATTGAATTTGATATTATGAACTTAAACAACAATCTTTTTTATAAAAACAACTTAGGATATTGAACTATGGAAAAGTTTACATATACCATCAAGGACAGAGACGGTGTTCATGCACGTCCAGCAGGAGCAATTTTAAAGGCTATCAGCGGCTATAAGTCAAAGATCACTTTAATCTATCAGGATCGTTCAGTTGATCTTAAAGCTGGTATTTTCGGTTTATTAGGTCTTGGCATTCGTTACCAGGACGAAGTTTATGTTCACGTTGAAGGTGAAGACGAGAAAGACGCTGTTATCGGTGTAAAGCGTGCTTTCGAAGAGTTCCTATAGTCAGGGATCTTCTAGTTTACAATTACTTTTTACCAATTACCTCCTTAAAGCCTTGCCTCGTGCAGGGCTTTTCCTTATCTAAATTCCCCTGTTTTTCAAAAGATGAATTTTGACCATAAAATTTATGAGAGCTTCAAATCATTTTTCACTGCAAAACTTTGCTAAAAAACGACTTTGTTTTTCTAAAAATTAAGTCCAGATAGACCTCAATTTTCACTCAACTTCCATAAAAACGGCTTAAAAATCGAAATCGTAACGATTATTTTTAACTTTTTTAGCATTTTCGTAAAAAAATTATGTTTTTAAGATCAAAATGTTATCGTTATGATTTTTAAATTCTCTTTGATTTTCAATATATTAGTAACGATACGATTTTTATTTCCAAAAGTTAAAATTTGTGGTTAAATATGCGAACTTTTTTTGGGTTCTTCAACTGAAAATAAATGAGTTTTAAAATCTGATAAAGATCAAATACCTAGAATTTTATCGTTACGTTTAATGGTGCTAAACCTATAATTAACTAAACAATAACCAACACTTGACGTTAAGAGGTCATATGTCTTTACGTCAAGACAAATAATAAGAAGTATTCAAATTACGAGTAAGAGGTTTTTATATGAACTTTTTAAACGCTTTGACAATTAAGAAGCGTATTCAGCTTTTGATTACCATCCCTGTTATCGCGCTTTTGGTGTTAATTGGAAGGTACTTTGTCAACTCACTGAGTGACTATCGCAATATGAATGAGATGGTTACCTCATTAAACTATGTTAATCACATTGTTCCAGTTCTATCTGATCTGATTGCAGAGCAGGAAGAAACCTCAAACTATATCTATTCATCGGAAAGTGCAGCATCATCAGCAAAACAAGGTATGTTAAATGCTCGTAATAAGACTGATGCTGACATGAATGCTTTAAACAAGTTCTTTGAAGAAAACCATGACGTTATGGTTGCTGTTTTCCAGAACGAAAAGCATTTCAATGAATTAAAAACCAAATTAAACACCTTAAACTACATCAGAAAGGTTGCTGATGCTAAACAGCCAAGTTCAGATGACTATAAGGATGTTTTCGGTGGTCAGACCATTTGGGCTGGTGTTGATATCTCTCGTTTAGCTGAAGCTGTATCAAACACTGTGTCATATGCAACTGCTTTCGCATCACATGATCCTGACGTTGTAAACGAAGCTAACGCTTACTACTGGTTATTAAAGGCTCAGATTGCAACCTTAAACTTACATAAGGGGAGTTCTATAAATTAAACTT
This sequence comes from uncultured Gammaproteobacteria bacterium, assembly GCA_900315395.1. Taxonomy (GTDB): domain Bacteria; phylum Pseudomonadota; class Gammaproteobacteria; order Enterobacterales; family Succinivibrionaceae; genus Succinivibrio. Next base: position 29 of record OMZC01000050.1, on the reverse strand, counting down.
CAAAAACCTCGTTACCAAGCGTAATTGAG
>OMZC01000095.1 GCA_900315395.1 uncultured Gammaproteobacteria bacterium | reverse complement strand
TTTTAATACCACTTCCTAATCGAGGTGGAACAGGGCTGAAAGTAGCTTAGATTAAGGCTCTAACCGTGCTCTACTTTCAATTTTTACCCATAACTATGCACGAAGAGCCATTTTTTTGTATTTTATTGATAATTCTAAAACTGCTCTAAGTAAGGAGCAGTTTTTGTATAGCATCACTTTTTTACAACAGAGCTAAAAGAAAATTTGCTTATTTGAACCAATATTTTGTTTTGTAGAAAAAAACAAAAGTACTTACACACTTTTGAATAAAATTAATATCTTATTTATTGAAATACCAAGTGAAAATTATCAATTATTAAATTCAATGAAAATGGATGAAATTTTATCAAATTAACTTAAATTGTATGATTTGAAAAATATAGATTTACAGGCAGGATGTGTTAAATAGTCCCAAATTAAAATTTTGGAGAAAACGACTATTTAACTCAGCCCTTTCAAACTGACGTTTTTAAGCGGCTGCTCCTGCTCTAGTGAAACTGAAAATGCTACCGCATTTGAAGGAAAGATTCTGAAAAATTAAATTATGGAATGTGTACAAAATAGACAAAAAGAAAAATTAGCTATTTAATCCATATTTCAGCTATTTTAATAATTAGCAATAGGGGGTACTTATTGAAGATGATATTTGCCCTCTCTGTGAAAGAATTTATGTACTCTCCGTTGATTTTTAAATTATCCTGTCCAAGTTATTTTGTCTAAAAATTCTTTTCAGGTAATTCAGAAAATTTATGCATTGATAACATGACTTGGATATAAAGGAAATTACAATCATACAAATTTCAATTTAACTTATGATTTCATCCATCGCTGTAATATAAAAGCAGAATAATGTCCAATTTTATAAAGACCGTTAAGATAAAGAAATTTGTTATGAAAATGAGAAGCAGGAAAAAGGAAATTATTGTTGGTAACAAGTTGGTCAAAGTATATGACTAAATACTTTATAGAATGCCTTATTTGTTAAAAATAGTGAAGATAAATAAAAGTGGGGGCTGTTGCCCCCATCGTTGTTTAACGAACATATATGATGGTAATTAGAATACCCAACCAAAAAAAGACGAATAGTCCCATAAAATAGTAGTGTATTCTCATAATATGTTCTACTTGGTCACGAGACGCTTTCAATCTTCCTTTTGTAATCTCATCTAAGATCCAAATGAAAACAGTAAAAGGATCGTTACGATCAATGCTAATGTGAAATTTACGTTCAAGAAGATCACAAAACTCTCTTTTTTTATCTTCGGTGAATGTAGCTTCAAGCAGATCTAATTCTTGTTGCCAAGACAGTTTAGTGGCATTAAGCTTCATCTTCCCTACACTCCAAATTAAATAAGTGTTCAATGCTGAAACAGCAAGAACAAATATCATTGTCAAAAGAGCTTAAAATCTGATTTAGATAATATTGAGCTCTTAATTTTTCAGCTTTTCCTGCAGGTCTGTCAAATAGAGTATATGAACCAAGTTCATCGTCTGTAGCATTTGCAAGTTCAGACAATGCATAATGACGGTCATGTAATTCATTAACCAGTTTTCTTTGCAATGGATTACAACGAGGTAGTTGAGTGATAAAAACAGGGCGATGCATCATATCGTAAACCTGTTGTGCACAAAAATCATCTTCAGTTAGTGGGTCTGATTTAGGAGAAACACTATTGTTAAGCCAAATAGCATATCTACAGTTAAAATTCTTTTCAACGAGCTGCTCTAAGCATTTTATGCATTCATTAAAGGATGAGCCAGAAGTTACTGGAACATGAATTATTAACTTTGAGCCATAAACCTGGATTTCTTCATCGCCTCCGTTACTTAAAAATTCATACCAGGCTGAATATGAGTTTGCTCCTGTATCTATGACTATGTTCCTGTCTTGAAACGTCCTGAAAATTTCAGGCATTCTTTCAAAAGAAATTAGATTATCTGAATCAAACAATGGAAAAGGAACAGTGTTATAGTACTTGGTCTCTTTTAACCATGTGTTGGCAGTATCTGTATCTACAACAGTTAACATCTGATTAACTGATTTTAGGTACTCAGTCAAATAACAAGTAATATAAGTTTTGCCAATACCTCCTTTTGATCCTAAGACTAGGTGTACATACTTGTGTTTTAGTTTATTTGTTAAATCGTTCATTTTTTTTACTCCTGTAAACATAAATATTTAACGTTTAGAAAACCTTTAGAGATTCTTCCTTCTACAAAAGAACGAAGATCCTTTGAACAAATGGTTTCGTTGTTGAACTTGAACAGGTGACTGGAAAGTCCTTCCTGCTCAGGAAGAATTTCATAGCCAGATGGAATTGGTGTAAGTGAAGAATCTTCATCAGATGAATAACCATCAAAGATGCAACCGTCTGCATCGATCATGATTTTTGAGAATTCTCCATTAAAGATTTTTTTACATTCATCAGCTGTCATTTCTCTTAATGGCAGTTTTGGATTTGGAAGTAGCATCTTAGAAAGATCGTTAATATCAGATTGCTCTCTATTTGTAGATGCTTTGACAAATCTATATTCCCTTTTGGTGGAGGCTTGATTAACAACATTTGAAGTTCTCAATTGCTGCTCATTAGATTGACCTATAGTCTTTTCTCTTCTGTCAGTCATTTCTTTTTCAGAATGATCACAAGAGACTTTTTTTATGTCATAAAACTGTTGCTGTGCTAACTGAGCTTTCAATTCGCCTTTGTGAATATTTGTTCTTACCCATGATTTAAAGGTATTGAAGTTCATGAGCTTGGCAAGTTCTTTATCACCCTGTGTAATAGACAAAAACATCATTTTTAGGGTGAAATTTTTGAGCACCATATCTTCAATTTGAGCTTTCAAATTTTGCTGAATATAGATACGAACAAAAGATTTGATATTCTCTGGAGAGTTAAGAGCCCTATCATCAAGTCGATAAAACTTACAGAATTTAGTAAAGTCGACAAAATCTGTTTTCATTAGTAATTCCTGCTTAAAGATAAAAATTCAGAATGAATGGTTGATGACAAATTGTCATGGTTGAGCATCTTTAATCTTCCAAAATAGCTTTGGGATTCCTCACTACAGCCAAATGATTTAATGAACAGACAACTTTCAAGCTGCTCAGATTTAGTCTCTTCAGCCACGATGCAGGCTAAGCCTAAGCTGATTACCCAACTGTTTAATTTGTCAGCAGATTTCTTTGTAAATCTCATTTACTTTCCTCCTTGACTTTTATCAAAGATAAAAACTCTGGTGGTAACTGTGTTTCAACGTAGTCATTCCATCGTTGTAATGCTTGTCTTATTTCCTCAACGTAGCTGTATTTGTCATAGACCTTTTCGATTGACGATCTGACATCATGCTGCAAGGCTAGTTCAGCAATTTTTACTGGTATATCCTGAGAACTCATCCAAGAACGCATGACTTTTCTGATGCCATGAAGATCGAGCTCTCTGCTTGTTAGAGCCTTTATAGGCTCTCTAAAAGTTCCTTCACATAAAGCCTTTTTTGTGTACTCGGATTTGAATACAAAATCGCTATCGTCTGAGTAATTAAAATCTTTCCAATTTAAAATCAGTAGGTTGATTTGCTTAGTCATAGGCTTTACGTATTCAGTCTGAGTCTTGTTGGCGCCGATTGCATCAGCAGGAATTACGATAAGATCTCTTTTGAAATCAAACCAAGACCAATGAGCTAGACGAGCTTCACCAAATCTAAATCCAGTTAACAGTAGGTAAAGATAAAAAACTCTATTTACATGGGCTGTTGAAGACAGAGGTTTTAAGAATTTTTCAGACAGTTCATCTGGCGCAATGAACTTAAATCCGTTTGTCTTAGGTTTTTTAAAAGGGCTTTCTCTGCCTTTTAGCAGATCGGCGATAGGGTTAAAAGGTAACATACCTTTTAAATAATAAAACTGTAGGCAACTAGAGATCGTTGAAACAGCATTGTGCTTATTTCCGGCAGTTTGATCTAAATCAGCCAATTTAGCAGATATTGTTCTAGGATTAATTTCTGTAATAGGTAAATCAGCTAAACCACTTGGCTCAATAGTTGTGCGCATGATTGTCATTAGATTTTTAGGTCTGGTAGAGCCAACCTTGTACTGTTTAACCTTTACTGTGTACCACTCATCGAATGCATCTCTTAAAATAGGGGCTATGTTTTTGAGATCCTCTACCTCCAGTTCTTTTTTAATTAATTTCTGTTCTATTAATGCTTTTTCTCGTGCATATGAGAGGGTAATATTGGGAAATGATCCAATAGTTCGCATTGTATCTTTAGATTTAGTTCTAACTCTGATGGTAAATGAAATTTTGTCTGAACGAGGTCTTACGATTGCAAATAAGTTTCCTCCTAGATTTATAGTCGTTTTCTTTTTCTTTCTTTTTGCTTCAATAATTAATTTTTCAAAATCTTTGTTTGTAATATTCATTTTTAATTTTCCTATACAGCTTCATTAACAATTTCAAAATTAGGACTCATAGCTTCTTCTCTCTTAGCTGTGTTGAGTTCTATGTGTGCTTTCTTAGTGTTGATGAACTGTTCTTTTTCTTTAGATGAAATTGCTTTAATAGCATTAGCCTTAATTACATCAAGGTAACAGTCACCAATTAGGTTTTTTAAATGATTGCAACCTTCTCTTTTTATTCTGGAAACAGAATGTTTAGAGTTTTGAGAGAACAGACGATAGATGCGGTCATCTGATTTTGATGTTCTATCAGGAGTCCAACCTTCAGTTAATTCTTCAAGATGTTTTTTTGTTTCTAAAAAAGTTATTTCTAAATACATACAGAATGCTTTAGGCACTTTGATTACTTTAGCTAGAACATTTTTGATAACTGTTTTAGGAATTTTGACGAAATCATGAGTGTTAGTTCTCAGGTATTGTTTGTAAAATAATTCAAACTGAGGACCAAACTGAATGGTTGGATAGTGTCCTTTTTTGCTACTAAAAGACATGATCTTATTTTGACCATATATTGGTAATAAAGACATAACAAAGAGATCTTTTTTTACTAATTTATTAGTAGCACGTGAAGAAAAACCAAATATTACATTAGAAATTTCAGTTATTGATATTGAAAAGTCTTTATAAGCTACATAATTTTTGGCTGCACAAAACAGATTGATTAAGACTCCTATAAAGTAGTAATCAGCTTGAGAAATTCTGATTTTATCCTTAGCAACTACTGAAGATCCTTTCTTCTGTGATGGCAAAGTAAGCAAATTTCTATTTGAATTAATGATGCCTGCGATCAAAACAGCAAAGTCTAAGTCAAAATTAACTGTAGTCCATGAGCTTTCTTTAGGAAGAACTAATCTTTCTAAATTTGTGTTAAAATTGCAGTATTCTCTATGGCCTCTTTCCTTATAGCTTTGGTCGGCGTATGAAAGAGGCTTTTGGGTATTTATCGAGTTTCTTTCAACCATTTCAAAATCTCCTCCTTAATCCATAAAGGTCTTTTCCCTATATCCGTAATTGCCTTTGGAAAATTTGTATTAGCTCTTAATTTGTCAAAAGTTGCTCTAGAGATGTTGAGCACTCTCAAAACTTCAACTGTTTTCAAAAGATAATGTTCATTTAAGATTTGATCAGCAGGAGTGCTGATCTTGTCCGTTTTATTAGCCATAGTTATATCCTTTAATATCTGGTAAATATGAGTATTAATCTAGTTTTATTAAATATAAGTCTAATAAAATCTTAATTCAAGTAAAATATGCAGAAATTGATAAATTTCAATTTAATATTAAGAAAATAATAGATTTGTTTGAGGTATACTTTTGATAATTATCTAGTAGTAGCAATATTCTTTGAGACGTAAATATGAAATTTTCAGATTCAGTTTTATTATTCGAACAAATGAGTCGCTTATTACCATCAGATCTCCTTAAAGGTGAAGATGAAATAATCGGCGCTGTTAAGTTGTTTTTAACAATGTATCCTGATATTTTTGCTGAAAACTTAAAAATACTCAGAACTAAAAAAGGTATTAATCAGGTACCTTTTTCCAAACAATTAGGAGTTGCTCAAACAACTTACTCCTCTTGGGAAACAGGAAGCCACGTTCCTAGACTTTCTAAAATATTGTTGATTAGTGAATTGTTAGGCATTGATGTGGGGGAGTTATTTTTAATGCCTGATGCAAGTAGCATTCAATATAGTTTGCCTGTATTTGTTAAAGATGATTTTATCGAAATAAAACTACAAAATTTCTTCAAAGATAATATTCAGCATCATCAAATTCGAGTAGTTGATAATTTTTCTAAAAAGTATCAATTTGTATTTAAGAATACTGATGATGAGATGATAGAACAAGGATATGGCATTCCTAAAAATTCAAATGTTTACTGCACTTATGACCATTGTTTTAACAATGGATTATTAGGTTGCATACAAAAGGTTGATGGAAAAGTAATTTTAATGAGAATTGCTGGTGGTCCCGTGCTCTTAAGAGAGATTAAATATGATGGAACCTACATAAGAATTAAAGCGTGGAAATCAGAAATAGAAGATAAGCTCTGCCTTTTTGATGAAAATCAACCTTTACCTAAAGGCAATGAAAAATCTGCGATGTTTTTAAATGCTCCTTTGGTAGCAAGCAAAATTGAAATTTTTGGTATAGCACAGAAGGTGGTTGTGGATTTAAGCTAGAAAATAAATCAGTGGAAAATTCAGTGGAAAACCTGTTGAAAAGTTGTGGAAAAGTACCATTTTTAGAGGGTGTAAATTGAGGTATTTAGGGTGTAAATTGAGGTATTTAGGGTGTAAATTGAGGTATTTAGGGTGTAAATTGAGGTATTTAGGGTGTAAATTGAGGTATTTAGGGTGTAAATTGAGGTATTTAGGGTGTAAATTGAGGTATTTGGAAGAGTCACTCTAAAATCAAAAAATAAGAGAATTATGCAAATTCATCAATCACGTAATATAAGGAATTGTAAGGTGATCTTTAGTTTATATGGTGATTTTGGGTGTACTGCTTAATATCTTATTGATTTTAAATAAGTCTATGACTTCTGCCCCTGCCACTTCTGATGATTTCCCAAATTTTAAGACCTTAAAAAATCTTTCTCAGAATAGCTGTATCCATTTGATTTTAAAGCAAAATACTTACTTTGCTGTCACACGAAATTTTTCTGAAGAACACGTTTGGAACACGTTTTATGACACGTGATCACCTAAAAGGTGATCAGATTTTGGGTGATCTGTGAGCAATTGTTGGATTTTTCATTAGTGGGTATTTGTAAATTAGAGCTAAGGTATGAATATCGTATCTCTGTGAAATTCTAAAAAGTCTTGTTCGGTACAAAAACTTTGTTACGAGGTAATTGAAATTGTTAGCAGATTTGATTGCTGTATAAATTTAGATTATCGGTTGTCATAAACAAGAAGAGCCGGACGCATCCGACTCTCCTAGGTATTCTCCGCAGAGATATACCGCAATTCAATTTTATTATAGATACTTTCTAAAGTATTTCAAGGTCTCTTTGAAATATACATCTTTAACGTTCTGATTTTACTTCTATTATTTGTATAAATAATTTGATTAAAAGTAGAAGTGTCAATAGTCCCCTTCAGTAAAGTAACTGCTTTATCAAACTCATTAACTAATGTATTTAGTTCAGTTCTCGATACTCCAAACTTTTTCAAAAGATATACTACAAATATTAAATAATCAGTAATAGTTTTAAATGTTACATCAGAAATTAAAGTATCATTTGAGATCGAACTTAAAACATTTTCTTTTATTTTTGAAACACGAAATCTTGTGTCAAATACAACATCATTGTGAGCAATAGCATTTCTGAGTTCTTTAAGAATAAAGATAAACTTTTCTGTTAAAGCTGCACCACTATCATCTGACTGCCTTATTCCAATTCTTGTTGATATATCTTTTCTAACTTTACTGTTTATGCATTTTACAAAATGACCAAACTCACCTAGCGTTAACAGCTCAAAAATTGCCCAAATTGGAACAGGTCTGTCATTTAATAAAAAGTGATTTGCGATTTTATGCCCATCTTTAAACTTTGTTGCTAATTTTCCATAAATCCAACTGCGCAATTCGTTGCGGCTTTTTAAGGCATTCTTCCGCTCGCAAGCAACATTTTTACTTTCTTTATTTTCGAATTGTTTATAGTTATCCAGTACCTCATTGTAAATTGTGTTGAAATTTTCAGATTTTGCAAATTCCACAACAGACTGTAATACGTAATTTTTAATTGCAGTTTCAATAAACATTACCCAAGGATAAAAGAGCGCTTTAACCTTTGTATCAAAATTATAGATACCAATTAACTCATCAAAATTTTTAAAATTTATCTGTTTTTGGGAATTAAATATGTATCTATATCCTTTATATCCATGGTAATAGCCAATATTACTTAGCTTTAACTTATCAGAACTTCCTGAAATATTAATATGTTTATAATCTCTTAAATATTTCATTAAGGAATTAATTGATTTTGGTTTCATTTATAAATTTACTATTAAAAACTTTTAACTCTTTTCATCTTCCTCAGTCTTCATTTTTCTCCCTTTGTGAGGAGCAAACATGACATCTTCAGAAGTAATCACTCTTATCAAATCTTCATTAACTTTCTAAACAATTATGTTAAAGAATATTGTATCTAAAATCATTTATTAGGATAGATAAGTTTTATCTCTTTAACAAAGAGAATTATTTTTGCTACGGCTTGTGACAGTAATTGATATTGAAAAATAGAGAATTAGCCACACGAGGCTGAATGTTAACATTTTCTTTGAGCTTGGTTATTTATTTTCCATAAAGATAGTAATTTAGCATTCCATATAAAGGAACATAAGCAGATTTTTTGAAATTGAGAATTGAGTATTAGCTCAATTAGATTTTCAGAGATTTAGTTACTCTAAAACTTTGAAGTAGCTCTCGTCTAATTGGCTATACAAAGTCGTTTTTAGAGATTGGTGCTACTTTTTATCGCGTTTGTCCGTAACAATGTGCGGATAGTCTCTTTTTTTACTTAAGTTAAACACTGTTGATTGGTATTATTGCTTTTTTGATACTAATATTTTGTTTTACAGTAGTTTTTTAGCAAGCTCTCTTGTGAGGAAATAAAAATGGCTGATAAGCTCGATTGGTTAAACCGTCACTATGTGTTGCAACATCATTTAAAAGTTCAAGAAGTTGTAGAACAAGAGAACTATAAGCTACCTTTTGAATTAAGAGAGTTAGCTCAAAAGTACCCACAATCTGAGGACTTTGTAAAAGAACTGTCTTCACAAAAACAGTATAAGCAGGCTAGTGAGTTTTTAGCCTATAACCTTCATCAAAGAGCTTTAGACTGGTGGGGCTATTGTGTGGTTCTATCCTTAATGAAAGAACTGCAACAAAGTCCATCAAAGCCAAGAGATCTTGCTGATATTGGTAAACCAAAGTCTTTCTCTATACCTGATTGGGCAAAGATGCCTGAAGAGCATGAAAAGCCTCTTGCAGAGAAATTTACTGAAGAGCTTGCTAAATTAGAAGGTCAAAAACAGGAAGCTCAGAAAAAGGCCATGGAAAGCCTTGATTTGGCAGGTCCTGAGGTAAAAGAACTCTTCTTTGCAGCTAAAAAGCTAGTATGGGACATGTTCAAAAAAGAGTGTGGCTATGATCCTGAAGAGTTTGTTCAAAAGTCCATTGATGATGCTATAGAGTTTAGTAAAACTCATGTTGATTTTGATGAAACCAAAACTCCTATTTATAAGGCAAGTGAAGATCTTAAAGCAAAGATTGAACAGATAAGACAAGAGACTATCGATACTATTAAAAAAGCTGTACCTCAAAAGAGCCCTGAAGAGCTTAAAACTCAAAAATCCTCAGCTATGGATGCAGCCTACAGTTTTATCGTCGCTCCAAATGATGCTAATGCTAAACGCTGTTTAGCCATTGGCAACACCTGTCCTGATATTCCTGAAGGACTATTGTGCCTGATCTGTTTCTGGAGCTTTGGTAATCTCACACCTGATACAGAGCAAGTAGTAAAGACCCCAGCAGGTCTTGCTTCAAATGGACTTAACTCTCTACTTTTAATGTGCTCATTAGCTGAAGGAGGCACCAGAAAGTTTGATGAAAGAGTGGAACTGTACTTTAACATCGGTCAGGAGATCGGCTTTGGTATTAACAACTTTTCAGATTTTATAAAAAATCCTGAGATGCCTCATCACAAGTTGTCAGAGCCAAACAGCTTTGATGGCTGTTTAGCTCATAAGCAGGATAAAGATAAGCTAAATACTGATGACAATGCTAAAGCATCAGCTGAATACAACAGATTTAAAGCCTAAAAGAACTAGCTTGAAGAGGAAAGATTATGTCAAAAGTAAAAAATGCTATTGAAGCACGTTTCTCTAATGTAGAGCTTTCTCCTTTTAAGGATAACGAGATCATAAGTCTTGAGGTCAATGAAGGTATCAGTATTCCTTTTAGAGCAAAACTAAAGTTTTGCTCTAAAGAAAAACTAACTAAAGCTAAGTTAAAAGCTCTTTTACTTGCCGATTTAAAGCTAACTGTAAAACAGTCTGATGCAGAGAACACTATAAGTCGTGACAGGATCTTTAAAGGTGTAGTTGTTTCTTTTGCAGAACTGGGTATTTATCAGCAGATAACAGAAAACTCTCAAAAGAAATTCATCTATGCTTATGAATTAACGTTAATGCCTGAGCTAGTAAAACTAGCTTATAAGAAGCATAGCCGTTCATTTGAGAATAAGACCCTAGATGAGATTTTAGAAACAGTCTTTAATGATGAGAAATTAGCTGTAGATACTAATAAAGAGAGTAATGAAACACCTCTTTTTGTAGATAAGCCTGACCTTAAAGATCTAGTACTGTCACAGGCTCAAGAAAGTGATCTTGAGTTTGTAAATTCTCTTATAAGATCATTTGGCCTTAACTTTAATGTTATCTATGACAGAACCCGTAACCTCAATAAATATGTGTTCTCAAAAGGTTGGGCTTTAGATAGTGGTGAAAAGGTATACCAAAAAGGTCAGTTACAGGGTAATGATTTAGGAGAAGATGTAAGCTCAACTGTCATTGAAGCTAACTACTTTGATGGACAGGACTCTTTTGCTTCACACTTTATCTATGATCTTAAATCAGATGGCAGTGTCGACTTTGAGAGTGTTTTAAATGGATCTGACACACCTAAGTTTACATCTAATATTGATAACTACCTCTTATTAGGTAACTTATCAGATAAGAGGAAAAAAGAGATTAGATCTTATTATGAGGATGCTTGCTATTGCCTAAATAAGAGCCTTACTGAAAAGGTTCTAGTTAAGGTATCTGATCTTGTGTATACACCAGGAGCTAAATTTACCTTAAAACAATATTCAGAGGATGAAAAGTTCATCATTGTAAGAGATGCTTTAACCATAAAGGTAAAGAACACTGATTACAACAATCCTGAGTATGAGCTGACACAAACTTGTCTTGGCTTTTTGGTAAAACAAAATGATGAGAAAAGAAAGAGTTTAGGCTCTGTAGTTGATGTTGCAAGAATAAGCCATAACTCAAGTTTGTCTGATTGTGTTTTAGTACCTGTTGAGAATACCAAAGGTGTAGCTGTTTCAGGTGCAGCTGTTTCATTATCTGCATCAAATGTAAATGCAGTGCCAAAGGTTAATGGTTCTTACTTTGTAGTAGGAACTGTATGCGACAAAGACGGTAAAACAGAAAACTACCAAGTAAAAAAGGAAGCTAAAGAAGGCGAAAAGGGAAAAGAAGAAACTGTTTATATTGAAAACACCATCTGTCCTGTATCAGGCGGATCCATACCTAAAAAGTTTTATATAAAGGTATGTGATGCTGATGGAACAAACTCATCAGACAGCTCATCAGACAGAAATACACCTGTAGTTGTTGATTACTTAAGTATAGTTTCAGGCAACACCTCAAACTATCTAAGCTCATTCCCTCGTGTAGGACAAAGAGTAGCAGCTATAAAAGTTGGCAACAGTTACATCTTCTATGCTTATCTTCCACAGGAAGATGACATTGATGTAATTGATGAGAAGTTGCAAAAGTCTAATCTGTCAGGAGCTTCTTTTATTGACTATAAAGATAGAAAAGAGAGCTATGCAGACTTTGATATTGGTGTAAAAGGCTTAGACTTTAAGCATTTTGACTCAATTCTAGATAAATTCCGTTATCTCATCTTAAATGTCGATATTGATAACTTTATGTATGGCGTTTCTATAAGAAGAGATAATCTTTCTATCTATGAGAACTTTAATGACGAGACTTCAACTGTAAAGCAACTCTATCCAGAAGGATCTGAGATTCAGATAGCTGCTAAATGTTTGTCTTTACCAAAAGAAATAAAACAGACTAGAAACGATTACAGAGCAGCTTTAAAAGAAGGTAAAGCTGTAAATGATTCTGCTGAAAAGACAAATCTTGAGAATGTATATAAAGATTTAACTGCTGTTGCAGAAAAGCTTATGCAAATTATCAGCAGGACTAACTCTACAAAAGAAGCTGAAGATATCCTCAAAGGAATATTCTCAACATCACTGTCGACTCTCAATTCTGATGGTGATTTAAAGCTTGCAGCTAAAAAAGATCTTGAGATTGATGCTAAGAATCTTACTCTGCGTGTAAAGGGTAATATCAATATCAGTACTGATGGTGCTATTAACCTTATTTCAGAGAAAAAGGTATCAGTAAATTCAGGAGCAGCTCTCTTTGAGGTGGCTCCTCGTTCTATCAGCTCTAAGGTTAGAAGAGTATGGAAGTGCGATCTGCCATATGATTCAAATATCAGTGTTACAAATACTGGTGTATCTATGACTGGTATGAGTACAAGTATGTCTGGCTTGTTAGGCTCATCTTTAAGTGATGGTTTTGGTGGAAAAGTAAATATCTCAACTGGAGGTACCTCAATATCAGGTACACCTGTATCCATTACTACTCCAAAATCTCGTGATGTTAAATTTACTATTACTAATTTAATAAGCAATGCTACGGGAACTTTGAATTTTGCTACTACTTACAGCGATAAAAAAGGCGCAAAAATTTCTGTAGCTGCAATCCAGAAAACTACGTCATCTGTAATAAAGATTGTGAACGATGTTCTCAAGAGAATTGATGCAAAGAAAAACTATGACAAGAAAGAAATAGATGGTCTATCTTTTTTCTGTGGAACAATTACTGACTCTGTAGATATTCTACAGGCAGGTTATGATCTTGTAGAAGCTATTGTCTTAGCTTCAATAAACGAAGATGCTAAGAAAAAATACACAATTCGCAATCGTTCCAATTTCTACATGTCTCCTCAAGACTGTGTTAAAAATTCAATGTTCTATTTTAAAGGTATTGTCTCAATGATACCTGCAGTCGCAGCAATGAGAACTATTATGCGTGAAGGAAAGAAATCAACGATAAAAGTTTTATCAAACAAGATCAAATTTGATACTAGTGAGTTTGATAATCAAAGCTTAAAGAATACCATCAAGAATTCTGTGGTAAATGGTTCTGCTCTTCAAGTTCCAAATCTAGCTGGAAGCGCACAGGCTAATCAAAGTAATCAGAATATTAATAATAATCCGCAGGTCTCAAGTGCTAATTCTGCTAATAATGGTCCTGCAGTAGCTAATTCTTCTGCCAATAACCCACCATCAGGTGGCAATCCTCCATCAGGTGGTAATCCACCTGCAAATGGAAATGCAATACAAAATCCATAAATGAACTGATTTTGAGGAAAGAATTGCTATGTCAGAAATTAAAATGAATGAAGAAGTAAAAAAGTATGCTGCAGAAGCAGCCTCTTTATTAGGTCAATTAGCTGCTTCAATGGTTGTTGTCAAAGGAGCAAATGCAGCAATGATGGCATTGTCTGTTGCAACTACATCTAATATCCACAGCAATGACGTATCTGGTGATAAAAAGATGAGTCCTACTAATGAGGAGACTAATCTTCAGGAGAGTAAACACGAAGGCTCCAAAACTGAGGCTAGCTTATCTCAAGATGAGGTTGCAGCTCAGAAGGGTAAAGTTGATGCTACAGAAACTAATGCAAAAGCTTCAACTACAGAAGCTACTGCTGCTGAATCTGGTGCTCAGGCTATGAAGACTAAAGCTGGTGCTTGTGATATCCAGACCAAAGCCATGAAGATGAATTAGGCTAATTTAGCCACAATAGCATTGTTCTAACTAGCTATGTTATCTACAAATGCTATGCTGTGGCTAATTTATCTTTTAACTGCTAGAGCCTAAATTGAATTTTCAAAACTACTCAAAGTAGTATTTCAAATTTCCTTACTAGTGTTGTTCATTTAGCACACGTTTATCAGTAAAATACCAATAAGCTAGCATCTGTAATTGATGCTCCTTTGCAATATTGGAATTTCATTATGATCTTTAATCCTAATCAGGTAACTTGGACACTGCGTAAAGGCGTTAAATTGCCTTTTGCTCCTCAGGAGAGTGGTGATCCTGTTAATAACAATCCTGTAGAGAGTGTTCCTAGTTCTCAATTAACTCAAGCTGTTGCTAATACAGTAGATGTATCTTTAAATCAGGTTGCATCAAGTTCAGTTGATACCTCATTAGCTCATAATAATGAACCTTCCATTGCTAAAGTAGGTGCTCCTGTATCCATAAATGTTGGTGCTGATAATAATGCTGTATCTCCTGTAGCTCCTGTTACAGAAACAGTTGCTCCTATTAGCGGTAGTAGCGCTAACACTTCACAAGAAGTAGCAAGCTTAACTACAGCTTTAACTGCTACAGTTCAAACTGCAATATCAGCACCAGTTACACCAACACCAGCTTCACCAGAACCATTACCTTCTCAAGAAGCTGCCCCTATAACTGTTGCTCCATCACCAAATGGAACTACACCTGTAGTCGATGGTAAAGCAGTTGATAAGACTATTCTTGAGAATGTAAAAGAGTCATTCCCTCGCTGGAAGACTTTGCCTTATAAACTAAGAGCAAAGAGAGCTGATCTTTTCATCAATCTAAACTCAGATGTTCCATTCTTACAGAGCTTAGTAGATTTTCTAAAGAGCAAAGGCTTAGATATCAAGCCATATGACGATTCAGTAAACTATCTTCCAAGTGATATTCTGCTACTAGATAAAACAGATCTGGTGCGTCAGGGTACTGTCTATGTATTGCAAGCAGGTAAAAGAGCAATCTGGAATGAATTGCTAACTGAATTTGGAGATAGACTCAAATGATCCTGCCTCAAAGATATTCAGTTAGAGTTCTTACACGAGATGATTTGTCTTTAGTTCCTCAATTAGAACAGATTGAGCTTAGAACTCAAAAAAATGCTTGGAATGCTCAGTCTTTAATTGAGTGTTTTGATGACAGTTACATCATCTTAGGTCTATTTGATGTAGAAAAACTCATTGGTTTTTCTGTTATCTACAACACCAAGTTTTCTACCGATCTCTTAACCATAGGTGTTGATCCTGATTATCAGGGTAAAAAGTTAGGCTCTTTACTCTTACATAGAACCTTAGAAAAAGCTCTTGAAATTGAGGATATGGAATGCTTTTTGGAAGTAAGAGTAAGTAATATCGTGGCTCAGAATTTATACAAAAAGTATGGCTTTGTAGAAGTTGGATTGCGCAAGGAATACTATAATCCAATTGGTGATGAAAAGGGCGAGGATGCTTATACCATGCATCTATCCGACATCAAAGCTCATCTTGAGAAAATCTCTATTTAAGGAGACAACATGCCTGCTAAGTTAGATCAAGACGCAAGTCCCGATGAGAAACTTCTAAAGCTGTATTCTTTGTTGCTGTTTACTGGTAAAGAATACTCGTTAACCGAGCTAAAAGAAGAGCTTATGTGCTCTAAACAGACCATCGGCCGTTTAGTTAATAAGTTAGAGAAGAGTTACTACGGTAGCGTTGTTGTCAAAAGAAAAGGCAAAGAGAACTATTACAGCCTAAAAAAGCCATCTAAAGGTTTGCATGTAAGCATCAATCCTGATGGCCTGCGCAAGATGATCTTATGCAGTGATCTGATGTGGCATCTGCTATCATACAAAACACGAGATCAAATTGAAGCTTCAACTCTGCAAGCTCAGGCAAATCTGCCAACTGAAGATCTTCCTTCCTTTAATGATGTTCACTATGGCTATAGCTTTACCAAAGGTAAGATCAATTATGATGTCTGCGACATTGAATTGAATGATCTTGAAAAGAGCATTGCTTCAAGAAAATGCTGTGAAATTCTGTATCAGCAAAGCGTTAATGGTGAGTGCAAAAGATACACCATTGCACCGATGAAGCTGATTGCTTTTAGAGAAACACTCTATATTGGAGCTTGGTGTGTAACTAGAGTTGGTAAAGTAGAGAAAACCATCGACAATCCTATGTTCTTTTTAGTTCATAGAATGCAGAAGGTTGAAGTTTTAAGCAACCGCAGCTATGAAAAGTTACCAGAGATCGATTTTAGCAATGAAACTTTTGGTTTTATAAAATCAGAGCCTATAAAGGTAAAGATCTTCTTTAAAAAGAAAGTTGCTACTTATGTTTATGACAGAAAGTGGAGTGATGATCAAAAGATCACCTTAAATGATGATGGATCTTTACTTCTTGAGTTTACCTCAGGCAATAAATATGAAGTGATCTCCTTTGTCTTAGGCTTCGGTCAGAATGCAGTTTTACTAGAGCCTGCCTCATTAAAAGATGAGATAGCAAAAGAGATTGAGACTATGCAGAAAGCTTACGCAAAATCTTAAGCTATGGCGTAAGTTAAATTAGCTGTGAGGTTAAAAACAAGGTGAAGGTACACAAGGCGCCAACATAAATTAAGCATGGTGTCTGCTGTAGAGCTTCACGTAAGGGAAAAGCGATTTTGATGTAGGATTATGTTATCAGGCTGACAGCGCACTTAACTTCGGTCTACTTTAGCGTTAATCGGTCTAGTGGCGCGGTGTAAATTCGGTCTCTCTTAGTGCCAAACCTCAGTCTGATATCGTGATTTAACTTCAGTACAGGGGCTCTTTAAAACTTACTGTATCCTGTACTGAAAATTCAAAGACTCTATCCTAAAAATCCAATCTTTTTACCTTGATGATCTTCATTGTTCTTAAGCTTGGCTTCATTTTCTAACTCAGATAAAAAGACTGAATTACAAAGTGAGTCTTCATTTGCAAAGATACCTGTATGCATTGCCTTTATCACATGGAAGTCACCAGGAGTTAAGTACTTAATCTTTGAGAGGCGAAGCTTGTCCTCATCAGAGAATTTATCGCGAGCTAAAGGTAAAAGCTCAGTTTCAAATAAAGCAAGCTTTTGCTTTTCATTAGCATAGGTAAATTCAATCTTAGTTGAAAAGCGTCTTAGGACTGCTCTATCTAATTTGTCGATGTAGTTAGTAGTGCAGATCACAAAGCCTTTACAATCTTCTAAATGAGTTAAGAACTCATTTACCTGACTTATCTGCCATTGAGTTTTGGCATTGCTTCTGTCAAAAATAAGTCCATCAATCTCATCAATTACTAAGATCTCATTTTTGATATCAAGTTCATAGAAGAGATTAGCAATATTCTTTTCAGATTGACCTACGTACATATCAAGAATGTCACTTGCTCTTACGACCTTAACTTTCATGTTAACTTCGTGACCGATGAATCTTGAAAGTTCAGTTTTGCCAGTGCCAGCAGGTCCATAAAAGAGCATGGTACCCATGCCTTTTGTAGACTTACCTTTTTTTATCATAGAAGAGAGTTTCTTACAGCCGTTTAAGAAAACATCAATATCCTGTTTAAAGCACACAGCTTCTTTGTTGAACTCTGAAAATCTCTTTATGTCAGTCTTTTTCTTTTGGGCTTTATTATTGGCAAAATCTTCTTCACAAGAGAGATCTCCAAATAAAAATCCGTAACCTCTATTCTGATTGTTCAAGGTAATATTGGCCTGTAACTGACATTCAAGCATGTTTTTGATTTCTTTTGGACTTTCAAATAAAGCACAAGCTGCTTTTAGTGATTGCTCAATTACAGCAGGTGAGGTTACATACTTTTTATTAAAATCAGAAATGACTCTGGAGGTTAACTTTGCCTTAGGGTATTTTTGAGCAATGTTCTTCCAAATGCTAATCCTTTTTTGAACATCCTTTATTGAGAATTTGATGCTCAAATTGAATCTGCGTTTTACAGCACTGTCAATTTCTTTTACATCATTGGTGATCCAAATCTTTGGAGCTGACAATTTCTGCTCCAAAAATGCGTTTAACCAAGCTTTATCTTTGCTTTTTTCATACTCATAGCTGGTATTTAAAAGACGTTCTGCTTCATCGATGACAATCAGGCAATTGTCTTTGTTTTCAGTGATCTTTTGACAAGCTAAAAGCTTAGAACGTCTGTCTTGTTCGTTATCATCAACATCACTGTTTACACTGTATACATTGAGTTTTAGCTCTTTAGCTAAAGCTCCTACGATACTTGATTTACCAGTTCCAGGATCACCGTATAAAAGGATATTAACAGGGCTTAGCTCTTTAGAGCTTAGTAGCTTTCTTAAAAGAGCAAGTTTGTTTTTATCTTTTTCAATTTCATCAGCTTTAAGATCTGTATCTGAACCGTTAAATTTGAAAGCTTCATCGATTATGTTTTGACTGTCATAACTTAAGATTTTATTTGCAAAAGAACTTAAATGGTATTCTCTGCAAGAACATACCAGACCATAACGCTCAAGCTTATCTAAGCTCTCTTTGACATTAGAAATTGAAGTTTCGTAGATTGCAGCTAAAATCTCGAAATCACTGTTTAAATCTAATTGTTCATCAAATAGCAATTTGCAACAACTATAACTGTCGATAAGATATATGATTCCAAGAACTTTTGTTTCGAACTCGTTTAAAGAAAACATGCTTTCAAGCTTGGCTATTTTCTTTTGGTAATCTCTATCGGCCTTAGATGTCTTATAGTTTTTTACATAATTGTCAGCTTCTGTTTTAAAAAGGCTAAACATCAGCTCATATCTTAACTTGCACTGATAGCCACTACGTCTACTGTTAAAGGTATCATCATCTTCGGTCCCAAGATCGTCATTATCTAGCAGATCTTCAAACTCGTTTGCAGAAAACATGTCTTTTTTAGCTGCTGTTACGTACTTTTTGATGAGTTTTATTTGTTCTTGAGAAAACTTGGACTTCTCTAACATTGTTGTAAGATAGTTTTGGATGAATTTAGAGTAATAATGTTTGTCTGAATATATCCATCCTAAGACATCTAAAAATCCTTTTATGTCTGCAGTTCCTACCCTATAACCACTGCTTACTGATGTGTTATCTAAAAAAGCTTTGATTAAAAATGCGCTTCTAACTTTTAAAGGTTTATCTGAATCGATATTTAGGATTGCTTGCTTAATATAGTATTCCATAGACATCCTCTCTTTTACATAAAAGCTCTTACATCAGTTTTTTTCAAATTGACATCTTTAATGACGTATAGCTTTTGACTGTAATGTCGTACTTAAAAAAATGAATCTGTTCTTTTGAATGACTACAGAATAGAAAATCATCGTTCCATAATTTGATGACTGTTAGAAGAATTTAAATGATTTTTGAGAAGATCTGATTTAAGCAAATTTGATCACTTAATTTACAAGGATGTAAGGTATATCTCTTCTATCATGAACTTAATCCTTATTCTTAACATTGTCGGTAATTGCATCTGGTTAAAATGCTATACTAAAGCTAAGAATAATCTTTTCAGGACTATGATATGGAATTTACAAAGAAACTGCCTAATTATGCTAGTTTTTCAAAACTCATAGAAACAAACAGTATTTATGTAGACAAGACTGGTATCATCGCTAACTTTGCTAAAAGTAATGGTCCTTTTTTTATTTCACGACCAAGACGATTTGGTAAGTCAACTCTTATCAATACCTTACATGAGCTTTTTGCTCATGGCCTTGAGAAATTTAAAGGTTTAGAGATTGAACCATTATGGGATGATAAAACTTACAAAGTAATCCATTTAGATTTTTCAAAATTTAAAGATGTCCCTTCAAGTAGTTCTTTTAACAAAGATTTTATGGACAGTCTTAGATTTGCTTTAGAAAGAGCAGGAATTGAACCTACAAAAGAAAATGTAGATTTTCCAGCCATACTGCTTGAGAAGTCTATTGAAAATGAAGATGAAGTAGTACTGTTAGTAGATGAATATGATGCTCCACTAACAGCAGTCTTAAATGATAGTAATGAATTTGAAGATAGACGTAAGATCTTATCTAGCTTCTATTTAACGGTTAAATCATGTCAAGAAAAATTCCGTTTTATTTTCATTACTGGTGTTACTTATTACGCCCACACTTCTATATTCTCGGCATTTAACAATCATACCCAAGACCTTAAGCAATTTTAGCAGAAGGGTTAGGTTGGTTAACGATCTG
>OMZC01000004.1 GCA_900315395.1 uncultured Gammaproteobacteria bacterium | reverse complement strand
CCTAGATGATCCTGAGGTTTTAATCCACCTTGAAATTGAAAATCAGGTAGCTTACTTGTCTGGTGATAAATACATGGGTATCGGTGGCTACCCTGTAGGTTCTCAGGGTGATGTATTCTCTTTAATTTCAGGTGGTTTTGACAGTGGCGTTTCAACTTATGATGTATTACATCGTGGTTGTAGGGTAAATTACCTGTTCTTTAACATGGGCGGTACTGCTCATGAAATAGGCGTAAAGCAAGAGAGTTACTTTATCTGGGATCGCTATGCATCTTCACATCGCGTTAAGTTTGTAACTATTCCATTTGAGCCAATTGTAGGACAGATC
Organism: uncultured Gammaproteobacteria bacterium; assembly: GCA_900315395.1. Lineage (GTDB taxonomy): Bacteria > Pseudomonadota > Gammaproteobacteria > Enterobacterales > Succinivibrionaceae > Succinivibrio. Next base: position 20,617 of record OMZC01000004.1, on the reverse strand, counting down.
TTAGAGAGAACTCATCACGGTGTTAGAGGTGTGATCTTAAAGCGCATGATGATGAGAGTAGGCTCATTGGTTGCAAAACATTTTGATGCTGAAGCTTTAGTTACTGGTGAATCATTAGGTCAGGTATCAAGCCAGACCCTACGCAATCTAACTCATATTGATAATGTTTGTGATGTATTGCTGTTAAGACCTTTAGTTACAGCTGATAAACAGGACATCATTGATATGTCTCGTAAGATTGGTACTATTGGTTTTGCCGAATCCATGCCTGAGTACTGTGGTGTAATTTCAGATCATCCAAATGTATGTCCTAGTGCTTCTTTTGTTGAAGAGGAAGAGACTAAGATGGATCCTGATCTTGTACAAAAAGCTTTCGAGAGTATGAAGGTTGTTGATATTGCTGATATTCCAACTGATACTACCAAGCTTAAAACTGAGATCGAGGTGGTATCAGAGTTGTCTAAGTCAGATGTGATCTTAGATGTAAGAGCTCCTGATGATGTTGAGAAGAAGCCTTTATCAGGCTTTGAGAATGAAGTTATCTTAATGCCATTCTATAAAACAGCATCAGACTTTAACAAGTTGGATCAATTAAAGACCTATGCTCTGTACTGTGATCAGGGCGTGATGAGTACCATGCAAGCAAAACAGTTAAAAGAAAAGGGCTACCACAATGTAAAGGTATTTAGACCTAACAATGACAAGTGATAGTCACTAAGATTTGATTGCTTTATTAAAAATGCAGTTTGAACAAAGAAGTCCTTTGTAAAACTGCATTTTGTTAAGAGGTAGAGCTGTTGATAATTAAAAGAACTTTACACATCCTGATATTCTGTAAAAGCTCTCACCTTAGGATCTGCATTAAAGACTGCTGCAATTCTTAGCAGCTCATTCTTTTTAGGAAAGGTGTTACTAGAGTCTTATTTTGAGCATACTTAAATTCAATGACAACTTTTCGTTAATTGTCTATATCATTATATCTGTTCAGCCTTTAGCCATTTGCATCATAGGCCATAACTATTTCTTTAAAGAATTTGTTGCTAGTAGTTTATTTAACGCTTTATAAATCTCTGCATTTGGAATACCCAAAGCTACAATATTAGAATCTGTAAGTGAAGATCGAAGAGTTAGATATCCTGTCTGACACATCAGTACCTTAGGATTGATAGTGGTTAAAGCAGGAGGAAATTTAAAGTCATAATCTGTTACTTTAAAAATCTTATCTTTATCTAAATTTTCAAAAACACTTAAATCATGAGTTTTTAAATAATTGACTAAGACCGATGGCAGAACTTCATCTTCATCCCAGTACTCACAAAACTCAACTTTCTTATTGCTCATTACTGACTGAAAAAAGCTATTTACAGACCAAGTGTTAAAGACTTTCTTTTTGTAGAATTCATCAAAGCAATAGCCGCCATATTGCTCTTCAAGCTTGTCTAGCATTGACTCAAGTTTGTCATCGGTTACGTCATCAACGCTACAGTTGTTCTCATAGGATGCTGCTAACTTTAAATAATCAATGTAGTACTTTTTAATCTCTTCACGAGTAAAGCCCATCATCTGAGAATATGGGCTGTAATTAGTGATGTCATTGATATCAGTACCTGAAAAGGCTGAGGAGTTTTTAGTTCTGGTAACTCCTGTGATAAGTAAGAATTTAATTGCAAACTTATCTTTTAAATTGTTATAGATGTTTTGTAATTCTACTTGGAATTGCTTATAAAGCTCCTCGTTACTGATGTTAGATACCAACTGATAGTCATACTCATCAATTAAGAGCACGATTTGGCGATCCTCCCATTCTAAATGTTCTAACAGATGGTCAATTGAGTCTTCAGGCTCTGTTTTTTCGACATATCCTTTAACGTCGATTTTATTTGCAAAATCGGTAATCTTTGAATTGAGTTGCTTTTTATATAAGTCCAATGAGGAATTATCGAAATCTAAGAAGTTCAATCTTAAAACAGGATAGGTAGACTCAGTCCACTTGTCATAAATCCAGGTACCTTTAAAATAAGGGTCTACACCTGTTTCAAATAAGGTTGCTATGGTGTCTAAGGTAAGAGACTTACCAAAACGACGAGGTCTTGAGATAAATACTCTAGCTTCCCAATTGAGGAGATTATAGATATATTCAGTTTTATCTACGTAAATTTGGTTGTTTAAATTAAAGTTTTTAAACGAACCTGTGTTACTTATATTTTTCATACTTATAATCTCCATATAACTTCTTAGAAGCATATCTTGAAAATCATTGTTTATAAATCGTGTTATTTATAAGTTAAGCTCTTGCGCAGGATCGATCTTAGAAGCTTTAATAGCAGGATAAATTGAGGCAATAAAACTCATCACTATGGCACAACCGACCACAATTAACACATCGGATATCATCAATCTAGAAGGTACAAAATTGATAAAGTAGATATCTTCATTTAAAAGTTCAATGCCAAACCAGTCTTTAAAGTGAGAAGTTACGTAAGGAATACATAAAGAGAGAAGTGAACCTGTTACACCACCGTAGATACAACCTTTTATAGCTGAAAACACACCCATCAGGGTAAATGACTTGATAATAAGAGCTTTTTTAGCACCCATAGTCATTAAGATAGCAATTTCATGTCTCTTTTCGCTAACAGCCATCACAAGATTTGAAACGATATTAAAGCAAGCTACACTGATAACTAAGATCATCGCAAGATACATGATCTGTCTTATCATATTGATATCAGAGTAGAGCTTTCCCTGTGAATCAATCCAAGTAGTTCCATCACAAGGCTCAGGTAGAGTTGCAAGAGCAGTGTTAATGATCTCCCTTGCTTCTAACATATTGCTTACTTTTACGTGAATAGTATTAGGAGCTCGCAGTGCACTTAAAGCTACAGCTTCTTTGATATTGATAAAGGCAAAGTTGTTATCGATCTGACCGCCGGTCTTAAAGAATCCTGCTACTTTAAAAGTTTTAACCACCATTGAGCCTAAACCGTCACTGTTAGTCTTAGCATCAATTGCGCTTAGATTTAACTCATCACCTTTTTTGATATTAAGTTTCTTGGCAATACCATGACCGATGATAACTAAAGGTTCAGCTTCAGCCTCATTGAGAATATCAGTTTTACAATCCATAAATCTTTCAAGATCGATAACCTTTTTCTCATTTACAGGATCGATACCGATAACCATGGCAGGGGCAAAGTTAGCACCGAAGCTAAAGGCTCCGTTTAAGCTTACAGCTGGGGATACAGCTTTGATATTAGGTGCTTTTTCAAGAGCTTTGACTTCACCTTCTAAATTATAAAAGCCAGTCTTATCGTATGATGATACCTCAGCTCCGGGGATTAAAGAGAGCACTCTGTTATTTAGTTCATACTCAAAGCCATTCATGGCAGATAGACCAATGATAAGAGCACAGACACCAACACCGATACCTGTAGTAGATGCCATGGAGATGAATTTTGCTAAAGCTCCATAACGCTTTGAGTTTAGAAAGCGAAAAGCAAGCTTAAATGAAAGACTAGTTTTCATCAATGACACCGTCCTTCATGGTATAGATCTTGTCGCACATTTTAGCTAGAGAATTGTCATGGGTTACCATAACCACGGCTAGGTGTTCGTTTTTAGCAAGCTCTGTGAAAAGAGAAAACACTGCCTGAGCATTCTTTGCATCAAGGTTACCTGTAGGCTCATCAGCTAAAACAATATCAGGGTGACCTGCTAGAGCTCTTGCAATGGCAACTCTTTGTCTTTCACCGCCAGACATCTCTGAAGGTCTGTAATCTATTCTGTGGCTCAAGCCTACTTTTTCTAAATACTCACAGGCAGTAGCTTTTGCTTTTTTAATATCCATATTGCCAATCAGCAGAGGCATCATGACGTTTTCTAAAGCAGTAAAGTCACCTAACAGGTGATGGAACTGATAGACAAAGCCTAAGTTCTGATTACGAAATTGAGCTTTTTTGTTGCCAGACAATCTGCACAGATCATCTCCTTTAAATAGAATTTCACCACTTGTAGGTGTATCTAGTGTGCCTAGGATGTGCAATAAGGTACTCTTACCAGAGCCTGATTTACCAATAATAGCGGTAAGCTCATCCTGTCTTATGGCAAGGTTTACGCCTTTTAAAACATCTGTGCGTATTCTTCCTTCAAAGTAAGAACGTGTGATATTTTTTGCTTCAAGAATAACTTCACTCATTTTAGCCTCGGCACAGGTTTTCAACAGGATCGGTAGCTGATGCTCTGTAAGCTGGGTACAGAGTAAAGATAAAGCTCATGAGAATTGAGCCAAATCCAATCAGACACAGATTAAATAGTTCTACAGATACAGGAAGGTTTCCAAAACTTCCTTGATTGCTCATTGCAGATGAAATGTAGTAGGTAAGAGGAATACCTAAGATAATACCTATTAGAGTTCCTATAACACCTGCAAATATACCCATCATCATAAAGATAGATAAGATCTTTTTATTAGTAAGACCTAGGGTTTTTAGAATAGAGATTTCAGTAAGTCTTGCGCTTACCATCATGGTAAGAGCTGAAAGAATATTAAAGGCTGCAACTACAATGATTAAGCACAGCATAATACCCATGGTGAGTTTTTCCATAGCTACAGCTTTGAAAAACTCGCCTTGAACCTTGGTCCAATCTGAATAGTTAAATCCCTCTTCATCAAGATTTTTCTTTACCTCATCAAGTGAGAAAGGATCATCTAACCAAACTCTTAAAGATGCGGTTCTATCTGCCATTCTAAACAGACGTCTTACATCATCATAATTACCTACAGCAGTATCTAATGAGGTTGAATTAGTTGAAGGGTAATACTGATTTAATAAGAAAATTCTTTGAGTAGGGGTAAGCCCCATTGGTGTATAGCGGGCATTGATGGTACTGATAAGTCTTACTTTAGAATTTAAATGTAAATTGTTCTTAAGGTAAAGAGCTGCTTCTGCGTTTAAAGAGAAACTTCCTTTTTCAGGAATATTAACTAAACCTAAATTCTCAAAAGGGTAACCGTTCTTTAGTTTTATCTTGTCAGTATCAATTCCTTCAAGGTTGATAAGTGCAAGTGATCTGCTGCCTTGCAGTAGGGTCTGACCCTGAACAAATGGAGCTACAGCAACCACATGATTTAGATTTAAAAGTTTGTTTTCAATACTGCCTATAGTGTCAGTATTAGCATTGTTATCAATGTTAACTACGATATGAGGGGTGTCTTTTAAAACAGCCTTTTTCAGTCTGTTTTGCAGTCCCTGCATAATTGAGGTATCAACAATTAAAGCTGCAACGCCTATGGCAATGCCAATGATAGAGAGAATGGCTACAAATGAAGCGAATTTATGAGCCTTGCTTCTAAAGCCATATTTTAAAGAAATTGCTAATGTAAGAGGATAAAACAAACTCACGGTAATACCTATTTTGGTGTCGTTATGTTTTCTGACAGCTGTGTCACAATTTTACCGCATTAGCGTGAGTAGTTCGACAAAATAAAGAAATTTAAGGCAAATATTAAAGACTGTATCGAGTTCCTCTGCCATTACCTGTTTGTCTGATGTAACCTTGAGTTACTAGGACTTTTAGAATGTTAACCACCTTGTTTTTACCAAATGGGCAATTCTTGGTGATATCAGTGCTTGAAGCATAACCTTTCTTTACTAAGGTATACACACTGTTTTCATCTGGTGTTAGTAAGTTGTCCTGTTTTAATACAGGAAGAATAACCTTTACTGCGTTTTCTGAGCAGAAAAACTGTGGCTTTGTCATATTTCCAATGTATTCATCCATGATCCTTTTTACGCCTGAGCCAAAGTGTTCGATTAGGTGGAGTCTGTAAAAAACGGAACCTAGAATTCTGTTTTTTAAAATTGAAACTCCACCTTTTAGGTATTTACTTTCATCAAGTCCTTGAGGAAGACCACCAGGTGAGGTAATTTCAATTCTGTCTTCAAACATCGCAACGTTAATACAGGCTTTGACATCCCATGCTCTGTGAATAATTGCATTTACAAGAGCTTCTCTAAAGGCATTTTCTGGTAGGATCTCAACCGTCTTTCTGTAAGCTGTTTTGATTTCTTCATACTGATAGTATCTTTTGAACATAACCATCGCATCATCAAATTGCTTTAAGATACTTTCTTTCTCAATAGTATTTCTCTCTTTGATAATACTGATGCTTTCTCCAAATTTAGCTATATCAATACCACAAAAGGTATTGTTATCAGAGAGTAACAAGGCTGCTTGGTTGTAGCCTTCATCTTTATGGTAAAGCTCAAGAGTCTTTAAGGTATCTATATTGATTAAGCTCAAATCGAGTTCATTTTTTAGCTTTTCGTCTAAGTATGAAAACTTAAGTTCCTGTATTGCTGAAGGTAACTCTTCAAAGGTTAAATTCATGCCAGCCATAATCAGTCTTTTAAGTTCAAGAGGAGCAAGTTCAACAGTGACACTGTCATTCCTTTTATAGGACTTTGCTTTATAAAGATAAGGTTTGTCTATACCTTCTTTTACACATAGGGTGATGACATTGGTCTTAGCATCGATTGAAAGACTGTGTTCAGGTATCGGTTTAAAGCTATCGTTTATCTTGTTTTCGATCTCAAGACAGCATTCTTGAGGATTATCGATGCCTTTTACAGTACCATCATCAGCAATACCAAATAAGATCTTGCCTCCATTAAAGTTAGCAAAAGCACAGACTGTCTTTAAACAGTCTTCGCTTATCACTTCATAAAATTCAGTGTCTTTATTTTCTTTCATGGTAGCTTTCCTTGTTGACCTACATCTTCAGTTAATATAGTTATTATGAAATACAAAAGCAAACGCAAAATATTGTGTTTTATAGTGTTTGGATAAAATTCAGATTTTTAATTTACGTCTTTATGCTAAAGATAAATAAAGGCGGTTCATTGAACCGCCTTTAGGTTAAGCTGAAAGTTTTTAGAGTTTACTGTTTTGTTTTGACAGTATTCTTTACAGCTAAGAATTTGAGTTTGTAAAACTAATCTTAAATCGTTTACTACTTAGTATCGATGTTCTTTTGAGATAAGTGATGCTCTTCAATGAGCTTTCTTAAATCAGTAAAACGCTGTTCACTTGATGGATGAGTGCTGGTGATGTTTGAGAGTAATTTGTCAGCAGCGTTTTGAGTGTTACCTGATTTTGCTGATTCTTCTTTTTCAAACTTACTTAACTTTTCCATTACTGTTACGCTAGCGTTTGGATCAAAGCCTGCTTTGTACATAAGCTCAAGACCATACTTGTCAGCTTCTGATTCCTGATCTCGGCTAAATGGCATTGCAAAAGCTGTGTTGTATGCAAGATTAGCTGTATCAGTAACAGCCTTTTTTACACCTAAGATCTTAGCAACAGTGGTAAGTCCACTCTGTAAAGAAGCCTGACTTCTCTTTTCTCTTGAGTGCTCTTTTAAAGCATGGCTGATCTCATGACCGATAATTGATGCTAATTCATCATCTGTAAGATTTAGTGTATCGTTAAGACCTGTATAAACGCAGATCTTGCCTCCTGGCATACACCAGGCATTTACGGTTGGATCTTTAATGGTATTAACTTCCCAATTCCAATTCTTGCAGTCTGCTCTTAACTCTGTAGCATAGTCAATTAAGCGTTTTGAAATCATATCTACGCGCTTTGAAAAGTTCTCATCAGCATTTAAAGTACCGTTAGCTTTAGCCTGATTGATAACCTCATCATAAGCTTGCTTAGCTTCAGCATTTAAAGTTTCTTCAGAAACCAATAAAAGCTGTGATCTGTCATCACCAAACATGGAATTAGTAGTTTGAGTACAGGAGGTGAGCACACATGAGCCAAAGATTACAGATGAAGCTACAAGAGTAGCTTTTAAGAAATTGTTCATATTTTTTTCCTAGGTTATTTTTTGATTTTTAGCGTAAAGCTGTTTTTATGGATAATGTATTGTGCCAAAACAAAACTCTAATCACTAATGTTTTATGTTTTGCTTATTCTTTGTGCACAGTTTATTAGTCAAATGTTAAGTAAGCATTTCTCTTGTCTTTTAACTTTGCTTTCTTAAAAGATCGTTGCAACTTAATAACAAGATCTTCTTCAAGTGGGATTTTATTTCGCATTTTATTGACTTGTAGGCCATTTGAGCCTATTTTCAAAAAAAAGAGGTGATTATGGAAAATGTTGTTGTAAGAGCCAGAATTAACCCTGAAATAAAGGAAAAAGCATCTGAATATCTAGCAAGTATTGGTTTAACTATTTCTGATTTAATCAGAATAACAATAACTAGAACAGCAAATAAACAGGCATTGCCTTTTGATGAGCTCCCAAATAAAGAAACAGAACTTGCTTTAAAAGAAAGCGAGCGAGGAACCGGTGTACACAAAGCAAAAGATATTGATGATTTATTCACCCAGCTAGAGAATGATGACGAATGAGAAATATTGAATATTCATCAAAATTCTAACGCGACTTTAAATTAGCTCAAAACAGAATTTTTGAAAAGGAATCAATGAAAATGAGTAACAAATTTGATGATTTTCTAGCAGAGCAATTGCAAGATCCTAAAGTAAAAAAAGAATATGATGCTTTGGAAGCAAAATACGTCTTAATCGAGAGTATTATTCGCGCTCGAAAGGAGAAAAATCTTACCCAAAAAGAGCTCTCATCCCTTACTGGCATCACTCAGGCTGACTTATCAAAATTGAAAACGGTAATGCGAATCCTTCCTTGAATACCCTTTTGAAATTAGCCAATGGTTTAGGAAAGAAACTTCAGGTTTCGCTTGTTTAATTGACGATTGATATAAAAACAGAATTTGATATAAAAACAGATTTGCTGTCATTGTTCTAATCTTGTTGGTAGGATTGAACAATGACCTCTCGAATATGTTGCAAATATTATCTCTTTTTTAGCTAAAACGGTCCTTTCTTTCCCAACTCCAAAACTGACGATTTTTGAAAAAAGTGGTGCTTTATTTTTGGGAAATACTGCACTTTTATAAAAATTTTGACAAATCTTGTGCACCATTACTATGAAGACGCAAAGTTTTTCATTTTTTAAGAATTCATAAAATTTCGAAAAAACGTTTTTTGTAACTTTTTGAAATAAAAGAAATAATTTTTTCGAAATAAACGCATTCTGTAAAAATTCTAAAAATTTCCTTGTTTGACGAAAAAAATCGTGAAATTTAATCTGTACACATCGAACGTTTACAGGAGAATTTCTATGAAATTTAAGTCATTAGCAAAGATTTCACTTGCTCTATCTCTAGCTTGTGCATCAGTTTCATCCTATGCTGAAGACACCATTAAGATTGGTGTTCTGCACTCACTGTCAGGCACTATGGCCATCTCTGAAACAACCTTGAAAGATACTGTTCAGATGTTAGTTGATGAACAGAATAAAAAGGGTGGTGTTTTAGGTAAAAAGATTGAAGCTGTAGTCGTTGATCCTGCTTCAAACTGGCCACTATTTGCTGAGAAGGCTCGTGAGTTAATCTCAAAAGATAAGGTAAGTGCAATCTTTGGTTGCTGGACTTCAGTTTCAAGAAAGTCCGTTCTACCAGTAGTTGAAGAGTTAAACGGCATCTTATTCTACCCAGTTCAGTACGAAGGTGAGGAATCATCCAAGAACGTATTCTATACAGGTGCAGCACCTAATCAGCAGGCAATTCCAGCTGTGGATTACCTGTTAAAACAGGGTGTAAAGCGCTGGGCTTTAGTAGGTACTGACTACGTTTATCCTCGTACAGCTAATAAGATCCTAGAAGCATACTTAAAGTCAAAGGGCTTTAAGGATGAGGATATCATGATTAGCTATACCCCATTTGGTCACTCTGATTGGCAGTCAATCGTATCTGACATTAAGAAATTCGGTACAGCTGGTAAAAAGACTGCTGTAGTTTCAACCATCAACGGTGATGCTAACGTTCCTTTTTACAAGGAATTATCAAATCAGGGTATCTCAGCTAAAGACATTCCTGTTGTAGCTTTCTCAGTTGGTGAAGAAGAGCTGTCTGGTATTGATACTAAGCCTTTAGTAGGTCATTTAGCTGCATGGAACTACTTTGAGTCTGTTGATTCAGATGCTAACGATGAGTTTATCGAAGAGTGGCATAAGTACACCGGTGACGAAAAGAGAGTAACCAACGATCCTATGGAAGCTACCTACATCGGCTTTAACATGTGGGTAAAAGCTGTAGAGAAAGCAGGTACTACAGAGTCAAATGCAGTTCAGGATGCTTTAATTGGTGTTACCGTACCAAATCTTTCAGGTTCATACGCAACTATGATGCCTAACCACCACATCACCAAGCCTGTTTTAATTGGTGAAATTCAGGAGGATGGTCAGTTCCAGGTTGTAGATGAGACTCCAACTACTGTAGTAGCTGATGAGTGGTCTGATTATCTGCCAGGCTCTAAAGATCTTATCGCAGATTGGAGAAAGCCTTTATCCTGCGGTAACTTCAACGTAAAAACCGGTAAATGCGGTGGCAGTTCTAAGTAAGTAATTGTCCTTTTATTCCCTTGAAAGCTGGCAGTTGCTTTTAAGGGAAATTTTTTAATCCGGTAACGATTCAATACGGTAAATCATAATGAAAAGTTTCCTTTTAGTACGTATTCTCTGCCTTCTAATCAGTGTCTTCTCGTTATCAATATCATCAAACGCATATGCCATGTCTGAAGACGAGGCTTATGACGTTTTAAGTACCAGAAGCAGTTCTTTTGAAGACAAATCTATGGCTGTAAAGACCTTAGGCAGTACAGAGTCTAGTTTTGCAACTTTAGTTTTAAAAGCCCTAGATACAGGCACCTTGTATTTTGATAAAAAAGAAGGTGGTCTTTATACCTCAACTAAGAATGGCAGTTTTATTTCTGTAAAGACCAATGAAAGATATCAGGGTAAAGAGCGAAATCTAAAAAAAGTTGCCATCAATAACTCTATCCGTGAAGATCTAGCTTTAATTCTCTCTATTAGAGAGCTTATTGATCCTAACCAGTCAGCTGATGCTAGAGTCGATGAAGCTTATAACTTAATTGGCAAAGTAACTATTGATAAAACAGAGCCATTTGTAGTTTTACGAGATAAGTCTGTAGGTGTTAATGAGGATCTAGCAGAAGCTTTAGATTATGTAATTGCAGCAGCTGATCTTGATTCAGAGGATGCTAAAGTACGTAATGGTGCGATGAGAATTTTAGAGGATTTTTCATCTCCAGTTCTTATCGATCGCTTTGAAAAGATAGCTCAATCAGATCCAGATCCTTCAAACCGTTATTATGCTCAAAAGAGAGTTACCTCATTAAAGAGCTCCCAAAGATTTAACTCAGGTATTGAGACTGTCTACTTTGGTTTATCTTTAGGTTCTGTATTAGTGCTAGCAGCCATAGGTCTTACCGTAACCTTTGGTGTAATGGGCGTTATCAACATGGCTCATGGTGAGCTCATGATGATTGGTGCCTACACTACCTATGTAATTCAGCAGTTATTACCATCCTATCCTGGTATTGCTTTAATTTTATCAATTCCAGCAGCCTTTATCGTGGCAGGTCTAGTAGGTATTGCCATTGAGCGTTGCGTGATCCGCTTCTTGTATGGTCGTCCACTAGAAACACTGCTTGCAACCTTTGGTATTAGCTTACTGTTACAGCAGGCTGTGCGATCTATCTTTACAGCTTTAAATAAGAACGTGGTTATTCCTGACTTTATGTCAGGCTCTGTAAAGGTAAACGAGTTCTTATTCTTAACCTACAACCGCCTTTACATCATTATCTTCTGTTTGGCAGTGTTCTTCTCATTAAGATACTTCCTGCAACACTCAACACTAGGTGTACAGGTTCGTGCTGTATCTCAAAACCGCGCCATGGCAAGAAACATGGGCGTGCACTCAGGCAGAGTAAACGCTTTAACCTTTGGTTTAGGTTCAGCTATTGCAGGTTTAGCAGGTGTTGCCTTATCACAGTTAACCAACGTAGGTCCAAATCTTGGACAAAACTACATTGTTGATTCTTTCTTAGTCGTAGTTTTCGGTGGTGCCGGAAACATCTGGGGTACTTTAGTTGCCGGTATGACTTTAGGTATTGCCAATAAGGTTATTGAACCTATTTACGGCGCAATGCTAGCAAAGATCATCATCCTTGTAGGTGTAATTCTGTTCATTCAAAAACGTCCTCGTGGTCTGTTCCCACAACATGGTCGTTCAGTCGAAGACTAGTGAATAGAAAGAATAACGGAGAATAAAAATGTTTTCTCTTATAAAAAATGACAAAAAAGGAGCTTCAGTGATAGGCGCCGTATGGTTCTTTGTCCTGCTGCTTCTAATTGGAAACCTCTTCTTTAAAGATGGTGACGCGCTCTTTGTAGGCTCTAATACCATCACTTTATTTGGTAAGTACCTTTGCTATGCCTTACTTGCTGTATCTTTAGATTTAATCTGGGGCTATTTAGGTATCCTCTCATTAGGTCATGCCGCTTTCTTTGCACTAGGTGGCTATGTCATGGGTATGTATCTGATGCGTCAAATCGGTACCCGTGGCGTGTATGGTAATGCAGAGCTTCCTGATTTCATGGTGTTTTTAAACTGGCATGAGCTTCCATGGTACTGGTATGGTGTAGGACATTTTCCTATAGCACTACTTTTAATTATGGCAGTACCTGGGATCTTAGCTTTTGTCTTTGGTTTTCTTGCCTTTAAATCAAGAGTAGGAGGTGTGTACTTATCAATCATCACTCAGTCATTAACCTTTGCTCTGTCTTTAGCCTTCTTTAGAAATGAAACCGGCTTTGGCGGTAACAATGGTTTGACCGACTTTAAAGATATTTTAGGTTGTGCGATAAGTTCAGATCTGACCCGTGATTCATTACTCTTCTGTTCAGCTTTAGCTTTAACCATAGGTTACATCCTCTGTCGCTTTATTGTGTCATCACGACTTGGCAGAGTAATTGTAGCTATCCGTGATTCAGAGTCACGTGTGCGTTTTATAGGCTACAGAGTTGAATACTTCAAACTCTTTATCTTTGTGTTCGGTGCAATTCTAGCTGGTATTGCAGGTGCCTTATACGTACCACAGGTAGGCATCATCAACCCAGGTGAGTTTAGCCCAATTAACTCAATTGAGCTTGTGATCTGGGTAGCTGTAGGCGGTAGAGCTTCTTTATATGGAGCAATTATCGGCGCCATCTTAGTTAACTATGCAAAGACTGTCTTTACAGGTGTCTTCCCTGATGAATGGTTATATGCCTTAGGTCTGCTCTTTGTTTTAGTAACTTTATTCTTACCAAAAGGTGTTATCGGTGTAGCTGAGTTTTTAAAGTTAAAAAAGTCAAAGAAAAACGGTAACGATAATGGCGACAGTCAAAGTTCATCTGCTATTACATCAGCTGATAGCAAGGTAGCAAAGGAGGCTTAAAAATGTACAAAGAGAGCATTGTAAATTTTAAGAATAAATATCTGTCTCCTAAATTGCCATTACGCAAGCATCACACTGAGGCTCCTGTGGACAGCCACGGCATGATCCTCTATGTAGAAGGTGTTAATAAGAGCTTTGATGGCTTTAAAGCTATTAACGATTTAAACCTCTACATCGAAGAAGGTGAATTACGCTGCATCATCGGTCCTAACGGTGCCGGTAAATCCACCATGATGGATATTATCACCGGTAAGACACGTCCTGACAGTGGTACTGCCTGGTTTGGTCAGACCTGTAACTTACTTGAAATGGATGAACCTGTTATTGCTAAAGCCGGCATTGGCAGAAAGTTCCAAAAGCCTACAGTTTTTGAAAACTTAACTGTGGATGAGAACTTAGAGCTTGCTATGAAAGCACCTAAGACTGTACTTACCACTCTTTTTGGCAAGATCAACTCAGAGCAGTCTGACATGCGTGATCACGTGCTTGAACTTACCAACTTAAAAGACTTAAGACATCGTCCTGGCAGAGTTTTATCTCATGGTCAAAAGCAATGGCTAGAAATAGCCATGCTTTTGATGCAAAAGCCAAAGCTTTTGCTAGTTGATGAGCCTGTAACCGGTATGACCCGTCAGGAAATGGAAAAGACAGGTGAGCTTTTAGTCTCACTCTCTGGCAGTCACTCTGTAATTGTAGTTGAGCATGATATGGACTTTGTCCGTCAGATTGCAAGAAAAGTAACCGTGTTACATCAGGGGCATGTCTTATCAGAAGGCACTATGGATCAGGTGCAATCAGATCCTAAAGTTATTGAAGTTTATCTGGGAGCTGAATAATGCTGAAACTTACAAATTTAAATCAGTTTTACGGACAGTCCCATACTCTTTGGGATATCTCACTTGAAGTTCAAAAGGGGGAATGTCTGTGTGTGATGGGCAGAAACGGTGTAGGTAAAACTACTCTTATGGATACCATCATGGGACAGCATAAGATTGAGTCTGGCACCATTGAATTTGATGGTGAGGATATTACTAAACTCTCAGTTGAGGATAGAGCTTCTCTAGGTATTGGCTATGTTCCACAGGGAAGACAGATCTTTCCTTTATTGACCGTAGAAGAGAACTTAAAAATTGGTATTGGCGCAAGACGCGATGGTCTTAAAGCAGTACCAAAGGCAATCTATGACATGTTCCCAGTACTCTACGATATGAGACATCGTCAGGGTGGTGACTTATCAGGCGGTCAGCAACAGCAGCTGGCTATTGGCAGAGCCTTGGTTATTGATCCTAAACTTATTATCTTTGATGAGCCAACAGAAGGTATTCAGCCAAACATCGTCTCAGAAATTGCTGAGATCATGCGCAGACTGAATAAAGAAATCGGTCTTACCGTGCTTTTAGTTGAGCAGAAATTACCTTTTGCCAGAAAAATGGGTGATCGTTTCTATATCATCGACAGAGGTACTCATGTAGCCGATGGTGCCATGTCCTCTTTAGGTGAAGATCTCATCAAGAGGTACCTGACGGTTTAATCATGAGTTTTGGTGTCTGGCAGGCTTCAATTAAGCTTGAGTTTAAAAAGGATAAAGACAAAACCCTAATGGTGCGTAATCTGCATTACGGACCATTAGTGGTTCAAAAGCCTTTTTATCCTGAGTTAGCCTGCCATGTTTATCTGTTGCACCCACCTGGGGGAGTAGCTTCCTGTGATCATTTAACAGTGGAAGCTAAAGCTTTTAAAAACAGTCAGGTTTTAATTACTACACCAGGTGCTACCAAATTCTATAAAGGTGAGAACAACTGTTCTTTGTTTGAGCAGAACTTTTATGTAGAGGAAAACGCCTCTTTAGAGTACTTACCTGCTCAGAACATCTTTTATAAAGGCACTCATACCAAAGTAAAAACTACCTTTTATCTAAAGGACAATTCTCGCTTTGCTTTTCGTGATGTCTCTAAGTGTGGCATGAAAGATGAGGAAAGACCTTTTGAGAACAGCTCCTTATTTAATACTGTCACCATTATAGAAAACGGTGTGGAAAAACTCATCGAGACGAGCTTTATCGACGGACAGGATGATCTTGAGGCATTGTCTGGTAACTATGGTTGTGTCTATACCGGAACCTATATTACCAATAAGGTTTGTGAAGACACTTTAGAAAAGATAAGAGCGCTACTTAACACCTACCTTGGTGATGATAAGGTCTCTGATCCTTTAAAAACATCAGAGATAGCCTCTACCCCCAAAATTCACTTTTATGCAGCAGCAGGCACCGTTGATAACTATACCGTAGTGCGCTTTCTCTCATCAAAAAATGAAGCTATTGAAAAAGTAATTGTAGAGATTTGGAAATTAACGCGCCAAGAGACTATAGGTCTTGCTCCATGTCCTCCTAGGATCTGGTCAACCTAGATTACATGCAATTATTTTATACAGATTAGGCAATTACAGGTTAGTCAATTACAGACTGAACATTTACAGATTAGAAATTTACAGGCTTTATAAATACAAGTTACAAGAGGAGAAAAACTATGAATCTAACTCCACGAGAACAGGACAAATTACTGATTTTTACAGCATCTTTGGTTGCTGAAAGACGTAAGGCTCGAGGCTTGAAACTAAACTACCCAGAGGCTGTAGCCCTCATCTCAGCTGCTATCTTAGAAGGCGCTCGTGATGGTAAGACTGTAGCTGAGCTTATGGATTATGGTAGAACCATCCTCTCAAGAGATGATGTCATGGAAGGTGTTCCTGAAATGGTAACTGAAGTTCAGGTAGAAGCTACTTTCCCTGACGGTACCAAACTTGTAACTGTACACAATCCAATCATTTAGGAGCGTTTTTATGATCCCTGGTGAATTTTTTATTGATGATGGTGAGATTGAATTAAACAAAGGTTTGGAAAAGACCGAGCTTACTGTGAAAAATGAAGGTGACAGACCAGTGCAGGTAGGCTCTCACTACCACTTTTATGAGGTAAATCCTGCTTTAGTCTTTGATAGAGAAAAAGCTTTAGGCAAACACCTAGATGTAGCTCCAGGTACAGCTATTAGATTTGAACCTGGTCTTGAAAGAACCGTAACCTTGGTGCCATATCAGGGTGAACGCAAGATCTACGGTTTCCGTCAACAGATCATGGGTAAATTAGATTAGAGGTAAAAGTCATGAGTACTATTTCCAAAAAAGCTTATGCCGATATGTTCGGACCTACAGTAGGTGACAGAGTAAGACTTGCTGATACCTCACTAGTTTTAGAAATTGAAAAGGATTATGCAACCTACGGCAACGAGGTTAAATTCGGTGGTGGTAAGGTTATCCGTGACGGTCAGGGACAAGGTCAAAAGTGCGATAAAGATACAGTAGATACAGTTATCACCAATGCCATTATTGTTGACTACACCGGTATTTATAAAGCCGATATCGGTATTAAGTACGGTCGTATTGCAGCTATCGGTAAAGCTGGTAACAGCGATGTACAAAATGGTGTGGATTTTGAGATAGGTGCCGGCACTGAGGTAATTTCAGGTGAAGGTCTTATCGTGACAGCAGGTGGTATTGACTCACATGTTCACTTTATCTGTCCACAGCAGGCTGAAGAGGCTATCTCATCAGGTGTGACAACTTTAATCGGTGGTGGTACAGGCCCTGCTACAGGCACTAATGCTACTACCTGTACACCTGGTATTTGGAATATTGAAAAGTTCTTACAGTCATCTGAAGAGTTACCTGTAAACATCGGTATTCTAGGTAAGGGTAATGCTTCATTACCAGAGGTTCTAGAAGAACAGGTAAAAGCAGGTGCCATGGGCTTAAAGCTTCATGAAGACTGGGGCTCAACACCTGCTACTATTGATAACTGTTTGTCTGTAGCTGACAAGTATGATGTTCAGGTTGCAATCCATACTGATACCTTAAATGAGGCTGGTTTCGTAGAAAGCACCATCGGTGCTTTTAAAGGCAGAACCATCCATACCTACCACACAGAAGGCGCAGGTGGTGGTCATGCTCCTGATATCTTAAAAGCTTGTGGTTATGAGAATGTACTGCCAAGCTCTACTAACCCTACAAGACCATATACTGTTAACACTATCGATGAGCATTTAGATATGCTCATGGTGTGTCACCATCTAGATCCATCAATTCCTGAGGATATTGCCTTTGCTGAATCAAGGATCAGACGCGAGACTATCGCTGCTGAGGATATTCTCCATGACATGGGCGCGTTATCTATGATCTCATCGGACTCTCAGGCTATGGGACGCGTAGGTGAAGTTATCACCAGATGCTGGCAGACCGCTCATAAGATGAAGGTTCAACGTGGTCCATTACCTGAGGATAATGAGCGTAATGATAACTTTAGAATTCGCCGTTACATTGCAAAATACACCATAAATCCAGCTATTGCTCACGGTGTATCTCATGAGATTGGTTCTATTGAGGTAGGTAAATTAGCTGACTTGGTTCTGTGGAAGCCTGCTTTCTTTGGTGTAAAGCCTGATATGGTAATCAAAGGTGGCATGATTTCATATGCTCTAATGGGTGACATCAATGCTTCTATTCCTACTCCACAGCCTGTACGTTACCGCCCAATGTTCGGTGGCTTTGGTAAAGCATTGCAGACAACTCGCATGACCTTTATGTCTAAAGCTTCAATTGAAGCTCATGTACCTGAAAAGTTAGGTTTATTAAGCTTAATCGGTGAGGTTAAAAACTGCAGACACCTTACTAAAAAAGATATGAAACTTAATGACTACTTACCAAAGATTGAAGTTGATCCTCAGAATTATCAGGTACACGCTGATGGTAAGTTACTCTCATGTGAACCTGCAAAAGAACTACCTCTAACACAGAGGTACTACCTGTTCTAATGGGAGGACAAGATAAAAATGAAAACATTTAATCAGATTGTTTTAGATACTGACAAAAAGGTAAATGAAGATGAGCTTTTAACTGTAGAACTGTCTATTGATGACAGAATTAAAAGCAGAATTATTGCTACTACAAAGGATGGTCAGGAAGTTGGTATTTTAACTGCTCGTGGTACTACTTTACGTGATGGTACCTTACTTTCAAATGATGATTCTGAGTATTTAAAAGTGGTAGCAGCTTTTGAGAATGTAAGTACTGTAAGAGCCTCAACTCCAATTGAACTTACAGCTCTTGCTTATCATTTAGGTAATCGACATGTACCACTGCAGATTGATGAAAGTGGCTTTTTACGTTACCAGACTGATCATGTTTTAGATGACATGGTTGTAAAGTTAGGTGGTGCGTTAGTTCATGAACAGGCTAAATTTGAGCCTGTATCTGGTGCTTATTCACACCACCATCATGATCATGAGCACGAGCATGAACATGAGCATCATCATGAACATTAAAACACGTAAAACTTGGTAGCGTAAATTTTGGTAGTAGTTAGAAATGATTGCATCAGCTTTTTCATTAGTATCTCCAAATCTGCCAATAGGAGCATTCTCCTATTCAGAAGCTTTAGAGTCTGCTGTTGAAAATAAAGTAGTTACAGACTGCAATTCTTTTTACAAATGGCTTTGCCACAATCTAAAAAGATCATTGGTCTATTTTGAGTTGCCTGTATTGAGAAATCTTTATGAGAGTAACTCAATAGAGGAGTTTTCTTTTTGGACACAAAGGGCAATTGCATTACGTAATACCTATGAGTTAAGAAAAGAAGAAGATGACAAAGGCAAAGCCTTTGCTCGTCTTATTTCTTCACTTTCATTAACTGATAAAAAAGAGTTTTTAGATGAAGCTCGCAGATCCTATCTAAGTGCTTTCTCTTTATATGCTAAAACTGAAGATCTGTCTTTAGAGATGATGCTTAACTGTTATCTGTTCTCTTATATAGAGTCTCAGTGTATTGCAGCTGTAAAACTGGTGCCATTAGGTCAGACTGAAGCTTGGAAATGTATTAAGAATGCAAGCTTAATGTCAGATGAACTTATTAAAAAGTCACTTACTGTACAAAATGATGAGATTGGAGCTGGTTTAGTAAATCTCTCCATATTAAGTGTTAAACACGAAACACAATATTCAAGAATATTTAGAAGTTAATTATGAGTAAAAATGCTTTAAGAGTTGGTGTCGGTGGCCCTGTAGGCTGTGGTAAAACTGCTTTAATTGAAGTTTTATGTAAAGCCATGCGCGACAAATGGCAGATAGGTGTTGTTACCAACGATATTTACACTAAAGAAGATCAAAGAATTTTAACTGAGGCAGGTGCCTTAGAAGCTGACAGAATCATTGGCGTTGAAACTGGTGGTTGTCCTCATACTGCTATCAGAGAAGATGCTTCTATGAACCTAGCTGCTATTGATGAGTTAAATCATAGGTTTGATGATCTTGATTTGATCTTTATTGAAAGTGGTGGTGATAACTTATCTGCTACTTTCTCACCAGAATTAGCTGACATTACTATTTATGTAATCGATGTTTCAGAAGGTGAGAAGATCCCAAGAAAAGGTGGACCTGGTATTACTAAATCCAGTTTCTTTGTGATCAACAAGACCGATCTTGCACCATACGTAGGAGCAAGTTTAGAGGTTATGGAGCGCGACACTAAAAAAATGCGTCCTACCTTACCATGGACCTTTACTAACTTAAAGAAAAATGAAGGTGTGGATAAGGTAATTGCTTTTATTGAAAAGTACTTACAGCTTTAAAACTAGCCTATATACAAAAAGTGGTAGTCTCTGCTACCACTTTAAAGATCACTAGAGTTTTTACTCTACAAGAATTGATTTTGAGCCATCATTAGGTTCACTTGAAGGATCGCCTTCTGTAATTTCAAAAGGACCAAAAGCTTTATTTACGCCTTTAACGCCATGGCAAGCAATGTTACAGAAAGGAAATTCCTTTCCTTTAATATCTGAATCCAAGTCAGATACAGCAACACCTTTTTCTTTTGCAACAGATTCTAAATACTTGTCGTAGGTTTCATCAATGGAGTAAACAACATCTGACTTTAGTTCTTCGTCTGTAAGCTCTCTATCTGCTTCATTCCAAGTGCCAATTCTGTGTTTAATAATGAAATTGTATCCATTGAAAGAGTAATCAGTTACGACATCATTGTCGTCAAATTTGAAAATAGCATTTTTAATTAGGAACTCAACTTTTGCATTTCAAAAATTGAGTTAAAACGTTAAATATAAGCGGTCCTGCACCGACTTTGCTCTTTAAAATATGATTTTTGATTATAAAGCCTAAGGTGATAT
>OMZC01000016.1 GCA_900315395.1 uncultured Gammaproteobacteria bacterium | reverse complement strand
ATTATAAAAGAAGAGAGATTCATTTCTCTGTCATTTCATTCTGTTTCCACTACATTCCCCCCAACAAAAATACATTCACAACTCATAAACAAAATTCTTTTGCAGTTTATGGATGTGGTCTTTTAGGAAAATTAGTCGCTAACTATGTAGTTCTCAATTATGGAGAAGACAGTCTTGAAGCTATAGTTGTAAGTAAAGGTCATATCGAACAGAGCGAATATACAGCAATTAATCAAAAATCTTATCCAGTATTAGAATTAGAAGATTTTTTAAATATATCTCATAGTTCGACCATTATCATAAATACAGTAATATCTGCCAAAAATATAGTACAACAACAATTAACAAAACATGGTCTTAAGATAGCTCAAAACAATGACAATATTATAGAAACTGCCAAAAATTATGTGATTGACAAGTACTCTCAAAAATACAAACTTCAATTTTCTGATGATTTTCTATTTTTTAATGATGTAAAATTCGCTAACTGTTTAAAAAACAATCAAAGAAATTATGGTCCATTTTGGGGAAGTATGGGAGATGAAATTCTTCCTGAAATATTCAACGACTACTCATTAGTTGTTGACGGTTCTTATGAAGATAGAGCTGTAAGTATAAAAGAAAATGATGTAGTCATTGATGCTGGAGCCAATATTGGATTATATACAGTATACGCAGCAAGCAAAGGATGTAACGTCTTTTCTTTCGAACCGGATCCTAGAGCTCAAATCGAACTAAAAAAGCAAAAGGCTATTTACCCAAACAACATTACAATAATACCTTACGGACTATTTTCTGAAGAAAAAGAGTTATCTTTTTTCGAATCTGACTCCTCTGATATTTCTTCTTTTGTCCTTCCAAGAGGAAATTATAAAGAAACCAAGGTTTCTGTAACTACTCTAGATAAATTTGTTGAAACTAGAAAAATAAAAAGAGTAGATTATATTAAAGCAGACATCGAAGGAGCAGAAAGAGAAATGTTAAAAGGTGCAACTCAAACTTTAAAAAAGTTTGCACCAAAACTCTCGATTTGCACGTACCATCTTCCCGATGATAAAGAAGTTCTAACAAAATTAATTTTAGAAGCAAATCCTAGATATAAAATCTGGTACAAGTGGAGAAAACTCTACGCATGCGTTCCAAGTTAATTCTGTAAGTTATTTACTTTAACGATTCAATGTGAGATGAATTTGATTATATTCATCTCGCATTTGACAGATTACACTTATAAGCTTTGTAAAGCTATCTTTATACTGTTATATTCACAAAAGGGAATAGTACAAAACTTTTCCTGAACTATTTTTTGGAATATCTTCAACTATCTTAACAGTAAAAGCTGATGGATGAAGATGAGTCAAATTAGCTAGAAAAGATATAACTTGATCTTTTAAGCTGTCATCTTTTAGATAAATACAGATCTTTGAGTCATTGCCAGTGCAAGCAAGATCTGTAAGATTAAATTTATCCTTTAGTAAATTCTCACATTCATCAAGATTTACTCTGTTACCAAAGATTTTTACAAATCTTTTTTTACGACCTGTAATAAAGAAATATCCGTCATCATCAAACTTTGCAAGATCACCTGTTTTCAAAAATCCGTGATTTTCATCACCCAAACTTAGATCTTCACAAGAAGAGGCATAGCCTAAAGATACATTATCACCTTTATAACAAAGCTCACCTTCTACATTTGTTTGTAAAATTGCATTGCCATTATCATCTTGCAAACAGAATTGCCCATTTGGAATAGCAATTCCAATTGAGCCTATTTTATTTAAGGACATCTCTGCTGGAAGATATGCCATTCTTGAGGTAGCTTCTGTCTGACCATACATAACTACAAATTCTTTTGAGTACTGATTGCAGTATTCAGTAAATAGTTTTTGTAGTCTTTCCTCAAGATGTCCTCCTGCTTGAGTCATCTGTCTTAATGATGGATGTTCTTTTCTTGTAAATCTTAAGCGATTTAACATTTCATAGGTATAAGGAATTCCAGAAAATGACGTTACACCGCAACTATCAAATAGACTCCAAAACTCTTTTTGCATCAGACTTGAGTTTGTAAGCACTAGAGATGCCCCTGCTTCTAGGTGCGTATTGATAACACTCAAGCCATAGGTGTAATTCATCGGAAGTGATGTTATAGCTACATCATTTGAGGTGATTTTTAAATATTCGATAATGGATGCGGTGTTAGAACTTAAGTTCTTATAACTTAGTCTTACAAATTTAGGAGAACCTGTTGAACCTGAGGTAGAGAGAAGCAGAGCCAAGTCGTCATGCAACTTATAGGCATTTGTATATTGAGTTTTTACTACTTTATAAGGATCAATATTTTCACAAAAAGAATAGATGCTTTTGCCAAGATCATCATGACAGCCTTTCTTACAGATAACATAATCAGGCTTATATGCTTCTATGATGTTATCCAATAGACTTTTATCGATTTTTGCATCTAATAGGATAGGTACGACTCTGTTTTGAATGCAACTTATATAGGATGCTAAAGCACCTAGTTCGTTTTCACATAAGATCACTACAAGACATCTTTTTTGAATCTGACTGTAGATATCTTTACAGATACAAGCTAAAGCAGAATATGAAACTGTTTTCTCAGCCTCTAATATGAGAGCTGTTTTATTTTTATATTTCTCAAGATTAAACATTCTCTCATCCTGTTTAATGAACTCTAGTTTGCGTGTCTGCGACAACTATGATTTAAGTGAAGATTTGATTGATGATTTGAACAAATCTCGCTTCAACTTCATTATCTTATTGTTAGTTGAAGATCTTATCCATAGCATCTTTTATAGCCAAAGACCAAGCTTTAACATCGTGCTCACCGTCAACTTCTTTGAACAAAGCCTTAAGTCCATGTTTCATGGCTAGATCATAGATGTGTTTAGTTTGCTCTTTGGTTAAATAATCACAAGATCCTGTATAGAACAGAAAATTAGTGTTTTCTTTATTAGTCTTTTCTTTAAATGTAAAACTACTTATTCCTTCTTCTATTTTATTAGGACTTTGACTGTCTTCTGATAAAAAGATCTTTTCCATATAAGGATGAATAATTTTTGATAAGGCAAAAGTCACTCTTTGTGTCTTCAATCTGTCATCATATGGCAAGGTATGATCATAATAGCCACTTATTGCTACCACAGTTGAGAAAAAATCAGATCTTCTTAACATCCATGATAAAGCACCATATGCGCCCATTGATACACCTAACAAGAGGTTATCATCTCTGTTTTCTGAGATAGGTAACATATTCTTTAACATTGGATAAAGTTCTAAATCCAGAAAATCACCATACTTTCCTGCATTTGAATTTACAAAAAAAGTGTTTGGTAATGAAGGAGCTACAACTATTAGTTTTAAAGACTCAACATAATCTAGCATAGATAATCTTTCAAAAAAGATATCACCTGAAGACATGGCACAGTGTAGCGCCCATACTGTTTTGAACTTTTTACCAATGTTTAAAATAGAACAAGGAAGAGCTACTTTGACCTCAACAGTTTCATGAAGAATTAGAGAGTCAATTTTTAAGGTCATTCTTATCATATGCAGCTCTTGTAAGACTTATTAGATATTGAAAAGACTGCTAAAAGGAACTTATCGGTTATTTGTCAAATCTGTACTTAACGTAGAGTAAGTTCCTTAACTAATATGGGACTATTATCTCACTACACTACTTTAGTAAGCCACCATCAACTCTTAAAACCTGTCCTGTAATAAAACGAGACATGTCTGATGATAGGAAAGCTACAGCATCAGCTATTTCAGAAGGATCTGCTTTTCTTTTCATGATATTTCTTGAAACAGCATCAGCTTCATCTTCGGCTGACATAGAATTTCCCATATCAGTTGAAGTAAGACCTGGAGCTACAGCATTAACTCTAATTCCAAAGTTACCTAACTCTATGGCCATTCTACGCATAGCGCCTATAATGGCTGCTTTGCTTGCACTGTATTCAATATTGGCACCACCGTCGAAGGCTGCTGATGAAGAAATAAAAACGATGCTTCCCTTTTTATTTCTCATCATTGAACGTGAGATTAGCTGAGTTACAAGAATTGATGAAAACAGATTTACTTCAAAAGTATCTTTGATTGCCTCTAACTTGGTCATAGTAAACATGTTCTGTGGGTAAGCTACGCCAACATTATTTACTAAGATATCAATTGGGACTTTCTTTGAAATGATTTGCTTTACAGCAGTTTTAATCTCATCTTCAGATGAGAAATCAGCATAAAACAAATCTATTCTTACAGAATACTCTTTTTGAAGATTTTCACAGTATTCTGTAAAAGCAGGATCTTCTTTACGGTTTAATACAAAACAATTGCATCCGTAATCACAAAACTTTTCTAAGATTGCCTTTCCGATACCTCGATGAGCACCAGTAATAACAGCTGTTTTATCTTTTAGAAGATCCATTAAATGAAACCTTTTATTTATGAAGTCTTATAGAATTAAGAGTAATCGCACTAAATCTCAATATCGTATTTCTTTAAGATCTCAATGCCTTTAGCAAAAGAGCTTAAATCAACAATATCATCAGTATCCATCATGATATCAAAGGCATCTTCAATTGCAGCTACTAGAGACATATGACCTACTGAATCCCATGACTCAACGCCTTGGTATTCTAGGTTTTCAACTTTATCTGCTGGAACTTCTAGTGCTTCTACAAAGCAGTTTATATATTTTTCTTTATTAGTCATTTTAAGTATATCCTATTTATGTATTTTATCTATTAACGGCAGACAAAATAGAAGCTAAAGTAATGGAATACAATATAACACAGAGTAAATTTAACGTAGATACTTTCCGTATGACTGCGTATATCTTAGATATAGTATTGTTGAAAGATCGGTAACTTCACAAAGAGCCTAGCTTTTCTTTTCTACTTTAAACTTTGTCTAGACCGCTTTATTGTTTGAAAAAGCAATCACATCGACATTTCTAGACATTGCATCAATCATGTCATAGCCATCCCAGAAAAACTCAAGATCCATGGTATGCCCCAATGGCACAATTCTGTCTACACCACGAACACCATTTTCTAATACCAATGACTGAATGGTTTTAGGATCTACCCCTAAATAAGAAATTGTCTGACATTGCTTTTTTAGAATTGGAACAAGATCTTGTAAATCATTAGTTGCATATTCAAAGAAATAGCCACCACTCATTTTGTAATCCAAAACATCATCTGAAAGCTCTTTTAAAGAAACTCTCATAACAACGTTATCAGAACCTACTTTATTGACTTCTTTGTGCGTTAAGGCAAGTTCACATAAAGCATTTAACTTGTCGACTGCAAGAATTGTCGACATGCTGTATTTTTCATCAACTAGAGCCTTTAAGGCTTTAAAAAAGATGTCTTGAGCATCTTTTACCTTACTACCAGTCCATACAATAAGGCGTGGGGAACTGCATGCATTTTGATCTGTAAAATAGGTATCAATGTAAAACAGCGATGCAATCTTTTTAGGATCTTGCTTTAGATATTCATCAGAGTTGATGATTGATAATGAGTACCTGTCAGGGAAAGTCATTTCTATAGAACGAGGTGGTAGAGGTGATTTTCTCAACTCTTCAACTGTTCTATTGCCTCCCCAGACAATTCTTAAATCACATATTGATGATAGATAATCGTTAACTAAAAGATCATGCTCGTATCTTACAATCACAATATATCTTTTTAGAAATGAGTATTCATCTTCTAAAAGAACCTTATTAAGGGCATTGCAGATTAAAGTTACTTGTTCGAAGTCTTTTGAAGACACTCTGACAATACTGATGTTTCCTGCTAATAAAGATGAGGTTAAAGATACAGCAAAATTTACTGGTACATTTGATGGAGCAATATGAAAAGCAACGCCTCGACCTAATTTTGTTTTGTTCTCATAGCGAGGCTTTTCTTTTAATATAGATGCCTTTCTTACCCAGAAAGCCCATGACACAACATCTGAATATTGTTTTACAATGCGCTCAGAAAGAAGTACATGAGAGACTCTATCTAAGAAAGAGACTACTCTTTCATCAAAAAGCTGCAAGGAAGGTGTGTTTTGAGAGTTCTCAATAAATTCAGCACTACCTACCAGAAAATTAACATTTTTTAATACATCAGAATTTTGCTGCATAGGTATCACTACATCCTCTTAACTCAGCTTGTTTAATACGACCTGTTAGTTTGAAATACTTGCCTTTTCGACCACAAGGACAATCATCCTCTCCTAAGATAATACCTTCATCTTCGGTTAATAAAGAATGTCCTGGGTATGAGTGAGGTAGCACTGATACTACTTGAATAATTCCCTTCTCACCTATATCACATACAGAAAAGTCATTTGCTCTGCGAGGAATTACATCTGAGTAGATACTTGCATGCAAGTGACCACATTCGCATTGAGCATAGATGCAACCAGTCTGCTCTACCATACCGTAGTGATCTACAAAATGACCAATACCACACTGATCTTTTAAGGCTTTTCTAAAATCGTCATTTGAAATATTTAATGACACCAGTTTCTTCCAGCCACCACCTGTTACTAAATATGCGTTTGGAAGATTGAGCTTAACATTTAAGTCTTTAAGTTTAGAGTAAAGATGTTGCCAAACCATGAAGGTAAAACCAAAGATCAGCATGTTCTCATCTTTGTGTTTTTCAATAAACTCCTCAACTAATGGCAAATTTAGCTCCATATTCTCATTTAAAGCATAGATGCAATCTCTGCCAAACATTCTTAAGCCTAATATGGCAGCACCTCTAGCTGAGAACATGTTTCTGTCTTTGACGACATTAGGAGAATCAATAATTAGCATTGGCAATCTCTTGTTGCCAATGAAGTTTGACATGATCTTAATTAGAGCTTTTTGCTGGTTACTTGCCGTTTCCTTATCGACAAAGATCTTTGAAACAGCCTGACCTGAGGTACCAGATGAAGTCATGGTCTTAAATACCTCTGCACGAGGTATAGATAAAAGCTCATGATTTTTAAAGAGTCTTACCGGTATAAATGGTAAGTCATAATATGACGATACTTTACTCTTGTCATAACCTAGAGCTCCTACTATCTTTTTATACTCAGGGCATTTATCTATATGATGCTCTGTAAGTTCTAAAAGCTCTTTAGTTAACAGCTTTTCCTTTTCACTTTTACTAAGTTCAAAAGGATTTTTTGAGAAAAAGTCATCTATCATAAAAATGTACTCTAGCTTTTCACATGTTTTACAAAAACATGATTTACTTTTGTAGGGAAAAACTCATTTTGGATTAGAGCGCGAATTTGGATCATGTTGTTTGTAGATACTCCTAATACAAGTTTGCGACCACCACGTTTTTTAACTTCTGTTGGAGTCTGTACATTTGTACCTAAACCACCTTTACGCCACTTCATAAAGGTACCGCCTAATGCAGATGTGTAAACTCCATCTCCAATTTCTCTGATGGTAAAGAAACCTGTCATCTCACCTTTGATTTGACCTTTTAAGAAAATAGCGCCACGTTTCTTTTCGTCATTTAACCAATTGTGAAAACGTTTGGTTGAGGCTTCTTTTGAAAAGAAGGGATCGTTGCTGATTCTGTCAAAAGAAAAAGATCCTGCGTCAATTTCTTTGAACAAAAGCTCAAAATCCTTATCTTCCATCTCTGATACTTTAACGGCATCATATAATCTTTGTTGAAGTGGTGTTCTTTTAATCTCATGCAGATCATGTTCAAAGAACATCATATCCTCGACAAAGCAATATGAAAGCTCTGATATCATCCATGTAAGATCAGTTCTTGAGGAAGGCACCTTTAGAGCTATATAGTCATACTCTTTATCAAGTGCTTTTAACTTTTCAAAATCGTCATTTTTGTCATCATCATGCTCAAGTTCTACTTCAGCACATTTGATTCCAAAGTTTCTTTCATCCCAGATAGCGTTTACAACTTTCATAAAGTTCTCATGTGAGCTAATAACAAAAATCATACCCATGACCTTAAGCAATTTTAGCAGAAGGGTTAGGTTGTTTAACGATCTGGTTCACTAAAGTTGGCAGATCTTTTAATAAAATCGAATCTCGTTTAGATGGCTTTGTTCTTTGACATAGTCTAGCAATCTCATCGAGAAGTTCTTTAAAATAAGCCATTAATCTTAAACAAGATCTTCGGCGTTTTGCTAAAGATCTTAGGTAAGAACCAAAATAGTCAAAACTCTCAATTAATGAGATTTCATACAAAGTCCTATTGTTCTAAACAATATTCATTTTATCTGATAAGTTGTATCTATATCAGTGGAGTATGTGCTTTTAACTCCAGCTGGATAGAGCGTTGAGTTGTACTGTCTATCATTTACTTCTTCATAGTCAGACATAAGTGGAGGATATTCGTCAATATTTGGATAGTGTTTATTAAGAACAGCTTTAGTATCATTTGGAGATTTATATACTTTTCCCTCAAATGTTATTTCAGATAATGGTAAAAGTAACTCTGATTCAAAGCTCATCTCCAAATTAGCAATGCCAGTTGTAGGGAGATAAAATACAACTTCACGTCCATTATCATTTTGACTAGGCTTCTTTATAACTTCTTCAATGAGTTTTCCTATTAGATAATCTGCATTCTCATCAGTAAATTTATCTTCATCATCCATTTTTTTCAAAATATTTCTTGCTTCTTTAATCTTTTTATTTATTTCCGAACAAGGAAGATTTGTTTTCACCATTTCTACTAAAAAAAAGTCAATTCCTTCAGTACAATTACTATTTGAAAAATGTTCAGTAAAAGAGTACTTTCGTCCATGTCTCTTGTACTTGTAGTCAGAATTGCATTCAATAAAATTAATTATTTGTTTTTTTACCTTTAAATAGTCTTCCCTAAACATACAAACATCAATGTCGTGATCCCAAGGAATAAAACCACCATGTCGATAAGCCCCTAGCAAAGAGCCAAAACCTAACCAATACTTAATGTCTTTTTCCCTTGCGAAAGTATCAAATTTTTCCAGAACACTAATATTTGACAATTGTCGTTTTCTAAGTTCTCCAGAAGCTTTTTTACAAGCTTTTATGTCACTAAAACAAAGAAGCTTGTAACCAAGTCTTGCGGCATCTTGAAACTTTCTATATTGGACGTACAGTTGCCAATGTAATGACTTTGTGTAAACTTTTATTCCGCAAAAATAGTATTTTGCTAAAAAATGTTTATCATCTATTACTTTTTTAAAAATCTTCATTAAAATAGTCTCGTTACAAAATAATTGAAAAAGGCAGTTAATGACTTATGCCTATAATCAAGGCAATATCTTCCAAAACTTACACAAATATTTTTTCAAAATTTACCCTTAGTATGGTTCACCTATTTCTCTAGCGTTTTCATAAAATTCACCTTATTTTCGATTGCAGAAATGGTTGGTCTTCCTAAATTTTGTCTAGATCCTTGAGCGCACTTTACAAGAACGAAAAATGCGCCATGTTGTTCTCGTTTCTTTTTATTAAAATAAATTGATCTGATGATATTTGATAAATCAGCTTCATTATCAACTGTCCACGCTTGTCGATAACCGCAAGTCTTAGCAATTTCAGAGAGATCAACAGAAGGAGCACAAGTTGGAAAGCCACCAACAGATTCATGAGCGCAATTATCTATTACTACATGAACAAAATTATTAACTCTAGAGTTACCAATAGTAGCTAACGCTCCCATATGCATAAGGACAGCACCATCTCCATCTATACACATTATTTGTTTTTGAGAATTTTGTAATGCAATACCTAAAGCAATTGAAGAAGCATGTCCCATCGAACCTACCGTTAGAAAATCATGAGAATGATTTTCTTTTTTATCTAGTTCGCTAGAATTTTTTTGATGCAAAGATGCCTGCGATTTGATGCTATTTTTTTCTCTTAACTCAAAAAGTTCTCGACTTGTTTTCCCCGTTGTGGAAATTATCACAGTATCTGATGGAATATTTTCAATAACCGTTTCTATTGCTTTTTCACGCAATAATGAAAAATGATTATCAAATTTCAGTCTTTGCTCTTTAGAGGTTAATGCATCTTTAGATACAATGATTGCAGCGCATCTTCCTTGATTAAAAAGACTCTTAAAATATAGCAACTTTGATTTTAAGTCGCTAACAGACGTTTCATCAGTTATTGTAAAAGATTCAACATCAAGCAAGTCTAATTGTTGATGCGTAATCTTTCCCTGAAATTTGTGCTGTGGTTCATCTTTCTTTCCTGGTTCTCCTCTCCAACCAACTATAAAAAGGCAAGGAATGCCGTATACATCCGGATGAAGCAAAGAACAGATCGGATTGACGGCGTTTCCTTCTCCTGAATTTTGCATATATACAACAGGCACTTTTCCTGTTGAAAGATAATATCCTGCAGCGATAGCGACTGCATTACCTTCATTTGCAGCTATAACATGGTGAGAAGGATCATTTCCATACTGTCTTATAAGGCTGTCACAAAAAACACTTAAAAGTGAATCAGGAACTCCTGTAAAAAAATCTGAGTCTATTGCTTTTTTAAATTCTTCAACGTTCATTCAAGATTACCTATTCTCTTTCTTGTATTCTTTTTTTTAGACCTGATGAAGAGACTCCCTTTGTATACTCTGGTTCAATGACTTGTCCTCCCCAAGTTTTCATTAAATTAATCGCCTTTACTCTTACTTCAGATAAAGGCCCTTCTCTCCAATCTGTACCGTGGATCATAAAATCAGGTTTAAGTTTGATTAAATTGTCGGTGTAATCCTTGGTTGTCTGAGGAATTACTTCCGACACTCCTTTTATGTTTTCTATTACGATTTTTCTCTGCTCATAAGACATTAAAGGTGCTTTTTTATATGAAGATATAGCTTCATCTGTGAAAAGCCCGACAATAACTTTACCGTAGAGAGCTGCCTTTTTAAGTATATTTATATGACCTGGATGGACTAAATCTGCAGACATAGGGACATAAACTGTAAACCCAGCTTTTTTGATCCTGTTCTTAACTAATTCATCACTAAAAGAATATTCTCCTTGTACAGCACTATACTCAGCAGTTAGCGCTTTTGCTTTCCTACACTCATGATGCACACAACCATCACAAATTGTGCCAGATAGATCATCTTCGAGAAATCTGCGACGCATGTCCTGCATTTTTTCTCCGTACCAACCATCTTTTAATGACACTTTATTAAGATCAGCAACTACTAGCATATTGTCATAGTCTGCATTTTCTATAGATAGATAGCCTTCTGCGGTAACTGAAATGGCATCAAATGGCAAGTTACATGGCCTACGTTCCTCTTTATCACATTCACAACGCAAAAGAGGATCAATTTCTGGCATATATCCACCTTGGTTATACACATACTTAAAAACAATCTGATCTGCCAAATTGCTAAAAACAGTGTAATAGTCGTTTTTCAAAGCTTCAGTAAACCTTGTTAGTATTCCTGTAAGATAAATTTTGAAATTTAGACATTTCTCTTTTCGATATTCATTCAGGAATTTTAAGTTTTCTAATACGGTATCAAAGTGATCTTTTCCATGTATGAAAGCGTACATCTTTTTATTAGGAGCATTTACAGAAAATTTAATACTATCAAGACCTGCTTCTATAACTTTTTTGATTTTATCTGGACTTGCTAGAGATCCATTTGAGGTCAAATAAACATATGTATATCCTAATCTTTTAGCTTCCCTAATATAATCAGGTAAGTCCTTAGATAAAAAAGGTTCTCCTGTAGCGTAGAAACCAACCTCTCGAGTTCCCAAATCATAAGCTTCTTTAAGTATTCTGAAACCTGTTTCTTTATTCATTATGCGAGGTTTGCGCTTCATCTTCTGATGTGCACAAAATATGCAATTATGATTGCACATATTTGATATTTCCATCAAAAAGTTACTCTTAGGAAATGGAGGTGTAAGACAATACAATTCGGATCGATTTGCTTTTTTTAATCTAACTCTTTCTTGCAAATCTACATCTTTTCCCATTTTTATATTTTTTTCTGAAATGATTGTATCTGACATTGAATTGCCCCTAATTATGCTGAATTTTGTCTTTTGATAGGTAAGATTATTACCTTGTACCTGGTATTAGATCTAAAATTTCACTGATCTTCATTAACGAACTATCACACTCAAGTGAACGGTGATTAATCAGAATACTTTCTGCAACTTTTCGCATTGCTGGATAAGCTGCCCTCAAAAGTTGATTGGCATAAATAACAATATTCACTCCTTTTAACTGAAGTTCATCTTCTGTTACTTGATTAAAACTTGATGGAACTACTACTAAAGGTTTTCTATTTTCTATTCGTTGGTATTTTTCACAAAATTCAAAGATCTCTGAAGGATCTTTCTTTCTAGAATGGATCATAATTCCGTCAGCACCAGCATCGATATAAGCTTTTGCCCTAGACATAGCATCATCCATTCCCTTTTCTAGGATAAGTGACTCTATTCTAGCGATGATCATAAAATCATCTGTTATTTGAGACTCTTTGCCAATTCTTATTTTTTCGCAAAAGTTCTCTATTGAATCCTGTGTTTGCTTGACATCATTACCAAATAAAGAGTTTTTCTTTAATCCTGTCTTATCCTCAATAATTACAGCAGACACTCCAAGACGCTCAAGCTGTCTAACAGTAAACTTGAAATGTTCAGGAATTCCACCTGTATCACCATCAAAAATAAGAGGTTTTGTTGTAACTTCAAAAACTTCATCCACAAGACGTAATCTTGAGGATATATCTACGGCCTCGATATCAGGCATTGCTCTAGATGTTGAATCTGTTAAAGAAGATGCCCACATACCATCAAATTCGTAAGGCTTATCTGTTATAACTTTTGTATTTTCTACTATAGATCCTGTAAGTCCATTGTGAACTTCGCAAAATTTAAGAATAGGCTTTGCTGCTAATAGGCGACGCAAAGACAATAGTCTCCTTTCTGGAGTTACTCCAACAGATAGCATAGCACTGTGTAGTATTGACTCTGAAATTCCTTTTGTATAAGGTATTTCTACTAATTTTCCTCCCCATTCTTCAATACAGGCTAAAACTTTATTTCGATAAGAACTTTGAAAACCAACTTTCCAATCATCCCCATGGATAATGTAGTCTGGTTTTAACTTTAATAAATTATCTGTTGGATCTAAGCTATCCTGTTTTACAACATTTGATACATATTTCAAAGACTCCACAACCTGAAGTCTTTCAGAATAATTCATTACAGGCAGTTTCTTATAAGATGCTATTGCAGAGTCTGTTAGTAAGCCAACAGTTACTTCACCATACTTTACAGCTTCTTTTAATATATTAATTATTCCATGATGAATTAGATCTGCGGATATACTTATATAAACATGTTTTTTCATACATAGCTACCAATATGCTTTTTGAGCTGTAAGTGAATTAAAAACTTCATTACAAATATGCATATAAAACAGTTTCACAAAAGCCAAGTTCATGCTGTCTTACTTTAAAATTATATTCAGGTACGAGAGATTTCAAGAATTTAGGAATTTCGTAAAAATCAAAAGGCATGTGGTAAATGCAAATTGCCAATTTTGGTTTCTGAGTTTTGATAATTTGAGATGCACCAATCAAAGACTCAAGTTCAGCACCTTCTATATCCATTTTAATAAGCGTTGGATGGCAATCTATATAATTGTCTAATCTGACTATATCAACACTCGATTCATCTGAACTATCTTTTAAATCAACAGTCTTAGAGAACATGTTTCCATTATTCAAGAAAGCGACTTTTCCATTTTTATCTCCAGTAGCTTTCTGTATTACGACAACATTTTCTATCTTGTTATTTATAAAAGCATTTAATCGTCTAACATTTTTCTCATCAGGCTCAAAAGCTACAATTTTCTTATATTTTTTGTTAGTAAAAGTAACAAAGTCTTCTATTGTGTCGCCTGTGAATGCGCCACAATCAAATAAAACCTCATCTGCTGAGATGGGATAAAAGTCCTGTGAAAAATAGCTATGACTATTAACTTCATTTTTATCGATATACGATAAATCTCCAGTTAAAAAGTTTTTACATCTGTTATGAATAATATCTCTTGATTCTTGATCAGCTAAATTAGCATCAATAAAATCTAGCATCATTTTTAGCTTATTCGATTTATCAGCTTCTTCGTAAACAGGAAACCAAGTGTAGTTAAATCCAACAACTCTTATGGGGTCAGGCGGATTTGTATAGTAAATAAGTTGCTTTTCAAGCATCTTATTATCATGATCAAGGACAAAGGTATCTATATCTGAATATGAACTTTTTGAAATTGAATTTAGAATTTCTTCAAAATAATCAGAAGCGATAATAAAAGTTGCAGAATGAAAAAGAGACACACATTTAGATGGAGAGTAAACAGGAATATTCTCAATAAAATCTAAATTTGAATCATCATGAAAGCTATCACAAAAACAGCACACATTTTTGTTTATTCCTAACAAAGTTAGGAAGGATAATAACCACTTCCCGTAGGCACCTGTTCCCCAAATTACAATGTCAGAAGATTTCATTGACAAGTAGACTTTACTTAGCCTATTTATAAATTGTGCCTTTAATACATCGTAAGGATTATTATCTAGATTTTTCATTGTATATATATTCCTTAATCACAGTTTTACAATACGATAATCTTCATTTTCAAACTGCATAGCAGTACAGCAGTTCTATTTCATCATCAGAAATTCCAAGTAATAAGCTGTCAGGCTTATTGTTCTTACCTTTTATTGGTACAAAAACTATTGATACTTATTACAAATACGTGTTAGTTCTGACAATATTTTCATATTCACATGTGTATTTCTTCTAGACATACGCATACAAAACAGTATCGTAAAAATACTTCTGATGTTGTCTTATCTTAAACTTATATTCTGGAACCAATGTAGAAAGGTACTTTGGAATATCATAAAAATCTGTTGGCTTATGATATATACATATAGCCAATTTAGGTTTTAATGTTCTAATGACTAAACTTGCCCCTTTTAATGAATCAAGTTCTGCCCCTTCAATGTCCATTTTTATTAGAGTTGGATTCTCTTCAATGAAATCGTCTAACTTAACCAAATCAACATCATTAGAGTTAATAGCGTCGCCAACTCTAGAACTTCCTGTACCTTCATTAGAAAAATTTATCTTTCCATTAGAGTTCCCTGTTGCAACAACTTTGACATCTATGTTTTTTAAATTTGATGTAACAATGTAATCTCTTAACTTAGAAATATTTTTCCGATCTGGCTCTAGAGCTATTATCTTTTTATAATGTCCTTTTGTTTCAGACATAAACATCCTGATGGAATCACCATTGTATGCTCCGCAATCAAAATACACTTCATCTGAGGACATTGGATAAAACTCATCAGAAAAATATCTGACTTTATCAACAGGATTACTGTTTATATAAGACAAATTTCCAGATAAAATTGTTTCTATTCTATTCAAGAGAATATCTTTAGACTTCTGATCCTCTAGCATTGATTCAATTTCTTTTACCATATAATCCAATTGTCCTTCTGCTTTTAATTTGTTGTAGATCTCAATCCACTGGTATGTAAAAGCAACGGAAATTGGAAGATTAGTTGGATCAAAAAAGAATATAAGTTGTTTTTCAAGAGCAAGGTTTTCAGTAACAATATCCATTATTTCAATATTTGGATAAGAGCTGTTTTTGACATATCTTATAATATCTTCGTAATAATCAGATGCTATGATAAACAAGGAATTATTAAACTGTGGTCCCGCACTTTCAAATGACATAACAGGAATGCTACAAATATAATCAATTGATGAATCATCATGAAAACTATCGCAAAACGCCTTGATGTTTTTATGCATTCCTATGCATTGCAACAAATTGCATATAAACTTTCCGTATTTACCGGTCCCCCAAATAACAATGTCTCTATTCTGATATTTAAGATATCTATTTGCGCATTGCTCAAATAATTGCCTGTTTAGCAATTTGACAGCATCAAATACTTTGTTATTCATATTATTCTCACTCAGAATTGATTTTATTAGTAGCACAATGGAAAATGCAGTTTTCTTATAAACACTTGTTTCGTGCCCATTTCATTCTCAATCTAAAAGAAATTACTTGCAAAAGACATAAGTCCCAAACATAAAAAACATTCACTCTATTTTCTCGCTGAAGATATAGTTATTTCATTACAAGTAACTCAAAGTTGAGCCCATTTTTACTTACAAATAGAGCACAGTTTTAGAGGTAACACCAGTTATGCTCATCGTTGATTTAGTTCTGTTAATCAAATCTAAAGCAATCTCTCTTAACTCTTCATTAAACTTATCCCAGTCTTCAACACCATGTACAGTTGGAAGTTTAGGATCAGCATAACTTTCGTTATATTTATCAGAGAAAGCATCAAATCCTGCTATAGCAACATTTTTAACATGTAACTTATTCAATAGTCTTAGCATACAGATAACTGGATTATCAAAATGCGACCAACCTCTTTTTATTGCTCTTTCATATCTAATGATGAACTCATTTTCTAAAGATTTTGTTTTTACATTAGATAAGAGGATTTTTTTAGTTGAGTTAAAAATATCTTTATATGACTCTTTAGCGTAGTCATATCTTACTTTACTCATTAAAAAGACATAGTCATATGAGTACTGTTTTAAGATTGCATTTACACCAATCACAACAGGATGATGTTCCTTTATGTAGGATTTTACTTTATCAATCTCATCAATTGATGATTTGCCAGGAGCTACCAAAAGCACTTCTTTATCTTTTAAAAGTTTGGTTAATGTCTCTAAAGTACTTTCATCATCAACTTCATTGTTCTGATTCTCAACATACTTTTCTTCTAAAAGATCATAGTCGTATTTGACTCTATCCTCAGGATTTAGTGATGAGATCACCGAGCGGATCTCTTTAGCATTAGCTCGATGTTTCTTTAAAAGATAATCGATGTTGTTAACATGAGAGCAGTACATACCTGCTATATAGGTAGGAATTGAATATCCCCATGAGTACTTTTCTTGGAATGGAACCATATACATATCGATGGTATCCATGATGAGATCTAAATCGTAATTACCATAGTATCTTTTATTTAAGAAACTGGTAATTAACTCAGTGGTGGTATTACCTGCACCTCTACCCATGCCACATAAGCTTGCATCAACAATAATGTCTCTGCCCTGCTCTGTCATTTTTCTTACAAACTCAATGGTAAGAGCAAAAGATAGTTGCTGATTATTGTGAGAATGGAAACCAATCTTTATTGAAGGGTGGAGGTTATGAGCAAAGATAGAGAGGATCCTCTCTAAATCCTCTGGTAACATTGCGCCAAAGGTATCCACAATAGATATACATTCAGGTCTTACTTCATTTACTCTTGAAATAAGATCTAACAATTCATAATCGGTATAACCTAAGGTATTAGCTGCCTGACAAAAGATCCTGTAACCTTTTTCTCTGATCTTTTTAGCAACCTCTAAACCTTCTTTTGCTTTGCCACGAGGGAAAACTACACGTATGGCATCAATTGATTTTCCACTATTTTGTGGAAGGTTATCTAAATTGTATCTGTCAAAATCAATCATTGTCACATAAGTGACATTAGGATCTTTATTTTCAATATAAGGGATCAGATCGTCTGGAACATGAAAAAATGAGCTATCGGCATTCTCATGTGGCGAATCTTTGAGCCAACCACATTCAATGATCTCAACTTTTGCGTTTTGCAGTCTTTTGATCATGCCTCTGATTGTATCTTTACCAAAGATAGATGCATTGATATACGCTCCATCACGTAAAGTACAATCTAAAAGCTCAATTTTTTTATTGTCCATGATTTATCTCTTGCTCTATTCTTATAGAAATCTTTTCTTTGGTAATTCCAACTGTATCCCATATATATTTTTGGGAACCAGCTTTGGTAAAACCATTAAAGCCTAAGAATACCTGTCTTGGAGTATTCTCTTTAGTAGCTTTATATTCTGCTACTGCTGAACCTAAACCACCTATGAGGTTATGCTCTTCTACAGTTATTATTAACTTTGTTGTTCTAAAGATTTCATCTAATGTATCTTTATCTAATGGTTTTATAGTATGAGCATCATAAACGGATGCCTTAATACCTTTATCGGCTAAGATTAAGGAAGCTTGAAGAGCTTCGTTGACCATAAGACCTGTAGCGATGATAGCTACATCATTGCCTTCTTTTAACTTTACAAACTTACCTAACTTATAGTCATAGTCTTCTTTATAAACAGATGGGCAGTTAATACCGCCTGATAATCTTAAATAAACTGGGGTATCAAGCTTTGTAGCTACTTCAAAACACTTTAAAGCCTCTAAGCTGTCAGCAGGTGACAGCACTGTAAGATTTGGCAGTGCTCTCATAAATGCCAAATCCTCAGTAGCCCAATGGGACACTCCTGACTTTGCAGCAACGACACCTGCAAAGGTTCCTATTATCTTTACATTAGCATTGGTATTAGAAACATTCTGTCTTATTTGTTCTAGGCTTCTTACAGCAATGAATGATGAGTAGGTTGTAGCAATGGACATATGGCCTTCCATTGCATAACCTGCAGCAATGGTCATCATGTTTTGCTCAGCAATACCTGTTTGTATGAATTTATCTGGGTACTTTCTTATAAATCTATCTAAACCTGATAATAAGGAAAGATCAGCAGACAACACCTTTACATTAGGATTTTCTTTTACAAGATCTAAAAGGCCGTAATTAAAGATACTGCCCTTTTGTCCTAGCTTTTCCCAAGCTCTTAAATTTCCTGGAGAGACTTTCATAAAAGAAAAACTCCTCTAAGCATTTTCTATTTCAGATTTAGCAAGCTCATACTGTTCTAGAGTTAGAGCATGATGATGCCATTCACGATGGTTCTCAATAAAGGACACTCCTTTACCTTTGATGGTATCGGCAATAATAATGTAAGGTTGTCCGTTACAATCTTTTCCATTAGATGGCTTTACTTTGTCAAA
This sequence comes from uncultured Gammaproteobacteria bacterium, assembly GCA_900315395.1. Taxonomy (GTDB): domain Bacteria; phylum Pseudomonadota; class Gammaproteobacteria; order Enterobacterales; family Succinivibrionaceae; genus Succinivibrio. The sequence continues at coordinate 9,492 of OMZC01000016.1, read as the reverse complement.
AGCCTGTAATAATTCATAAGTATCATGACCATTACACTTTATAACGTTCCAATTAAATGCTTTTAACTTTTCATCTAATGGTTCTAATTTCATGACATCCTCAGTGTCTCCATCGTATGAAAGGTGGTTTCTGTCAATTATCACCACTAGATTGTCCAACTTGTAGTGAGAGGCAAACATAAATGATTCCCAAACAGAGCCTTCATTGAGTTCGCCATCCCCCATTAACACAAACACCTTTTGAGATAAGTGCTCTTCACGCATGGACAAAGCCATACCGATACCGACACCGATTGCCTGACCTAGAGATCCTCCTGAATATTCAAGCCCCACCTCAAGATTTTTAGGATAGCCTGTTAACCTACCACCATCTTTTTGGAACTCTAATAGCTCGTCTTTTTTAATAAAACCTGCTTCATACAGAGCAGGAAAATGAGCTAAAGTACAATGATTTTTACTAGGTAAGAATCTGTCACGCGCTCTATTTTCAGGATCACTGACGTTATACTCTAATACAGCACCATAAAGCACAGCTAAAATTTCGATACAAGAAAAGCTACCACCTAAATGAGCACCTTTTTCACCGGTAGCTTTTGCCATATCAAGACCGTTTAGGCGCATTCTTTTTGACATAGTTTTTAAAGAAGATGCTAACTCTTTAGATACTTTAAAATCTCTCATTAGCGACCTCCATCGACTCTTATAGTCTGTCCTGTAATAAATTTTGCTTTATCTGAGGCTAAATAAAGACAGATTGAAACAACATCATCGACCGTTCCCATTTTTCGTAAAGAAGTTCTGTCGATTACTTTATTAAGCTCTGTTTCATTCTTGTAGTGTCCCATTGAAGTATCAATAAGACCAGGAGCTACAGCATTGACTCTAACTCCATAAAGACCAACTTCTTTTGATAAACATTCTGTTGCAAAGATAAGTGATGATTTACTTGCGCCATAGGCTAGGTATCCTGGATTTACCTCAATGCCACCTACTGATGCCATATTGATGATTGAGCCTGAGCCCTGTTTCATCATTTTTCTTGCCATAAGCTGCATAATGGTTACGGGAGCAAAGAAGTTTACCTCAAAAACTTCTTTTAACTTATCCTGTGAGGTCATTACAAATGGTGCTCCATAAGCAATGCCTGCATTGTTTATAACCACATCAATTTGTGGAGTTGTTTTTATAATTTCTTTTAATAGCTTTGTAAGTTTTTCGTTATCGGTAAGCTCGATTTCATGAGTTGACACTGATGCTTCATACTTATCCTGTAAAGACTTTATATAGTTTAAGTACGACTCATCTTTAGCATTACGAACAAGCGCAATTACAGTAGCACCTTCTTTTGAAAAGGCCTCTAATAAGGCTTTTCCAATGCCTCGATTAGCTCCTGTAAGTAATACTGTCTTTCCTGAAAACTGTCCCATAAACTACCTTAAACTGGCTTACCGTAACTTGTTTCCATTGGCTTTACTATCATTTCTTTAAAGAATAAGTCTCTATCTAAATATGGAGACTGATCCTCAATTGGTCTAAAGCCAAACTTACGCTTACCGTACATAACTAGACCGTTATGTAAATCAAACTGTTCAGGATCACAAATAACTTCTAAGATACAAGGCTCGTTATTTGAGAACATCTCGCTTACTTTGTCTTTAATTTCGCTGTAAGTTGAGATCTTTAAATACTTAATACCAAAAGCGACAGCTAACTTTTCAAAAGAAGGTAAAGTAAGACCATTTGACTCATCGGTACCTATGGATTTTCCTCTAAAGTGAGCCTTTTGTCCGTGACGCACTCCTGAATAGCCATCATTGTTGATGATGACAATCTTGATATTAAAGTGATTTCTAACCACGGTTTGGAGTTCCTGCAGATTCATCATCACAGAACCATCACCGTTGTAGGAAACTACAGGACCATCACTAAAAGATGCTACGCCACAAGAACCTGGTAGAGCATAGCCCATTTCACCTTGAGATAAGGCAAGAACAAATCTGTCACCTTCTTTTAATTTGGTAGCAGCAGGAGATGCTGCTCCTGTAAGACCTGCATCAGAAATGTAAGTAACATTTTTTGGAGATAACTCTGATAGAAGAGTCATGAAGATCTTCATATCAAGAGGCTTGTCCTCTTGTTGCTCCATTGGATAGGCAAAGATTTCTTTCCAATGACGACATTTTTCATACCAGAAATCGTCAGTTACTTTAAGCTCAGTCTCTAATAGAGAGTCGATAAAATCTTTAGCATCAGCATGGATAAATCTATCAATATGAATGCCGTTTTTTAAATGCTCGATTCTGTCAACATCGACTACAGCTTTTACTGCTTCTCTGGCAAAGTCTTGACGAGCAGAACCTGTAACCTCAATTGATAATCTTGAGCCAATGGCTAACACAAAATCAGAGTTTTGAACAATGAAGTTAGCATAACGGTTTGCACCTGCTACACCACCGATTAAACCGAAGTTGCATTCATCGTCAAAAGGCAGGATATCTGCTGCCAATCTAGAGAAGACCACGGGACACTTTAGCTTATGAGCTAATTCTTTTAATTGAAATTTGGCTCCAGCACTTCTTACACCATTACCAATTAAAAGGACTGGTCTTTTAGATTTTGAAAAGTTCTCTTTAATAAATAAAAGATCACTTTCACTAATTTCAGATTTTGGATCTGCTGCAACATATCTTTGAAGATGTTCTTCATTGATAATTGTATTTTGAACATTCAACGGCAGATCGATCCAAACAGGGCCTTTTCTGCCTGTTGTTGCTAAATGAATTGCTTTATCAAGATGCCATGCTATTTCTTCAGGTCTGTCTACTGTTACAGCATATTTTGTAATAGGCTTCATGATGGTTTCAATATCAGCTTCCTGAATACCTACCTGACGTAAAGGCAGTCCTGATGCTTTTACAGTATCACTATAGTTTTGCTGCCCCGAGATGATGATTAGAGGGATACTATCCTGATAAGCATGTAAGATACCTGTCATGGTATTAGTACCTGCACAACCAGTAGTTACAAGACCTGCACCTAGCTTTTCATTCATAGTTGCATAAGAGAGAGCAGCCATTGCCACAGCCTGCTCGTGATGCATACTGATACCTTTAATACTTTCGCTTCTTCTTAAAGCATCTGTAAGGTAAACGCATTGTCCGCCAGGTACATAGAATAAGTGCTTAATGCCATACTCTGCTAATCTTGACATTACATAGTCTGCTAATCGGATCATTTTCAACCTTTCTTTATTGGACAGTCTTGTTTTAGGAATCGTTCTTTTATTATATTCAAAAAAAATATATAAAAATAAAACAGATAGCTCTATTTTAGATCTTCGGCTAAATTATCTATTTCTTTAAAACTTGCTTTCACTTTTGAAACTGCCACTATCTTTAATTGCGTTCTTAGGAGAATTTTGGAATCTGTCCATTACTTTCATATAAAAAGCGTAATTTAAAATTTTTATAACCAATTGTTATTTAACCTTTTATTCATTTCTATTCCCAAAACTTTAAAATTTTTAAACTTTTGGGAATAGAAAAATTTATAATGAAGAAAAGGCTGTGAGGTTTTGTATGAAGCTAATTGATAGACCACTGTATTTACAAAGGCTAATGGATGTAAAAGGCACTCCTGATATTAAAGTAATTACAGGCATTAGACGTTGTGGCAAATCAAAGCTCATGGAATCTTTTATTAAAAAGATTAAGGCAACTGAACCTGACGCTAATATCATTCATATCAACTTCAACTTAGATGATTTTGAACCTCTTGAAGATAGACATCAGCTAATCTCTTACATTGAGAGTAAGTATGATGAGAATAAGAACAACTACGTTTTTATAGATGAAGTTCAGAACTGTAAAGAATTTGAAAAAGCTATAAACAGCCTACATGCAAAAGAAAAGTACGACATCTATATTACAGGATCAAATGCTTTCTTATTAAGTTCTGATCTTGCCACCCTGTTTACAGGTCGTACATTTAAAATCAGTGTCTACCCTTTTTCATTTGCCGAGTTCATGGACTACTTTCAATTATCTGATAGATATGAAGCCTATAATCAGTATATTACAGTAGGAGGCATGCCTGGTGCTTATTCTTATAAAAATGAAAGTGACAGGATGCACTACATAAAAGATGTCTTTGATACTCTTATCCTAAGAGACATCACTCAGAAATATAAAATAAGAAATTCTCTTTTACTCTCTAGAGTTTCAAACTTCTTACAGGACAATATTTCGAATTTAACCTCTTGTAAAAACATCTCTGATACTCTTTCAAAAAGTGGAACTAAAAACGATCATAAGACCGTTTTCTCATATCTTAATTTCTTGTGCAACGCTTATGCCTTTTACAAGATCACACGTTTTGATATCAGAGGCAAAAAGTATCTTTCCACAACCGAAAAATACTACTTGTGCGACCACATCTTTAGATATGCTAATTTAGGAACTAAGAACCCTGACTTTGGAAGGGTCATGGAAAACATCGTAGCCATTGAATTATTAAGACGTGGCTATGAGGTTTATGTAGGTAAGCTGTATCAGAAAGAGGTAGACTTTGTAGCTATTAAAAATAGTGAAAAGCTCTACATTCAAGTGTCAGATAATATTGAAGCTGACACCACTAAACAAAGAGAACTAGATCCTTTGCTAAAGATAAAGGACTCCTACCCAAAGCTCTTAATCACTAGAACTCACTATCCAAAATATGACATTGAAGGAGTGATGGTGGTTGATATTGCTGATTGGCTTTTAGGGAATTCTTAACAACATCTATACGCCATCTATAAACACAATTATAAAACAGACATTTAGAGACTAATCTACGGTTAACCATTATAAGTAAGATAATATCACCTAAAAATAAGATGTTGTATTACTCAGCTAACATCTTGTTATATAGATATTTAATAAGAACTATTCCCAAAACTTTAATTTTTTTAAACTTTTGGGAATAGAATTATTTTAGTTATTTAACGATTTTTTCTCTTTTTATCAAAATTTAGTTTGAATTTTTCATAAACTCTGATTATAGTACCTACTAATGTCGTTGAAAATTCTGTTTTAAAGGCAAAGAAATGCTCATAAAACTTACTGTAGGTAACTACAAATCTTTTGATAAAAACGAAGAACTATCTTTGATATCCTCATGCAAGATCCAAACTCATAAAGATCATAGGATCAAGATAAAGCAAACACACATTCTTAAAAATGCTGTGATCTATGGAGCTAATGCCTCTGGTAAGTCTAATCTTGTAAAAGCGCTTGCTTTCATTAAAAGGACCCTTATAGAAGGACTTCCTTTAAACTCTTTTAATGACTTTTGCAAAAATAAAAAAGAAAACGAAACTAGAGACAGCTTCTTTGAGTTGCAATTTACTGTAGATGACAAATTCTATGCTTATGGCTTTACTGCTATCTTAAGTAAAAAAGAGATAACTGAAGAATGGCTGTATGAGCTAAAACAAGACGGTTCTGCTAAAGCTCTTTTTGAAAGAGTAAATAATCAAAAACCAGTTTTAAAAGAAGGTGTAACCCCTACTGAGACTGAAAAGAACCGTTTTGAGATTTATGCTGATGATTTTGCAGGACACTCATCTCAACTCTTTTTAGCTGAAATGAACCGTGGCAAAAAGTATGAGGAAGACTCAAAGTTAATCTTCTTCAAGAAGATCTATAACTTTTTAATCAACCACATCGTTCTTATCAATCCTAATATAGGAATTTCAAATACTGATGCTTACTACAGACCTGAATCATTAAACAAAATCAGTGCACTTATCAGTACCTTTGATACAGGCATCAGCAATATCACCACTAAAAAGCTAACAATTGACGAAATGGCTCAAGTAGTTGGAAAAGATTTCATTTCCAAAATTATAGAAGACATTAAAACTCAAATGCTGATTTCAAACAATCAGCATCTTCAAGCAACATGTCGCATGGACAACGGTTTCTTTAATATTAGGGTTAATGGTGCAGAAGAACCTGAAATTACTACCTTAGTATTAAAACATGGAAATTCTATCTTTGACTTTAACTTTTCTGAAGAATCTGACGGTACTAAAAGACTTTTCGATCTTATAGATATGATCATCTCAAAAAGAGAGGATATCGTCTATGTTGTGGACGAATTAGAAAGAAGTTTGCATCCTAAGCTTACAGAGCATTTTCTAACACTGTTTATGAAGGCTCATGTTGAAGAAAGAGTGCAAATAATCTTTACATCACATGAGGACACAATTATGGATCAAAGTTTATTTAGACGAGATGAGATCTGGTTTGTTGAAAGAGACAACGACAACGCAAGTAAAATCTACTCATTAGATAAGTTCAAAGAAAGGTATGATAAAAAGTTAAATAAGGCTTACCTTGAAGGCAGATATGGAGCTATTCCTGTATTTAAAGAATTCCAATTTGAAAAAGAGGAGTAGAAATGCCTGTACATACCTATACAAATTGGAATAAGAGAAAAACTGACGAAGAAGAAAAAGTCGAACCTTTTAGAAAGTACTGTTTCATCTGTGAAGGTGCTAATACCGAGACTTTTTATTTTAAGAAGCTAATTGATCTTAGAAAAGAACTCAATATCCACCCTCTTATTGATATCAGGCTTTGGGAAAAGACAGACAAAGATAAAGATATTTCTTTTGCAAAGAACCTTTTTGAATTTGCATTACAACAGAAAGCGTTACCTGAAAATGATTTTGATCTAGAAACAGATAAAATGATAGTTGTATTCGATGCTGACATTTTTGAATGTAAGGTCGATGGTTATGAAGATCTTGTTTCTAAAATAGAGGAACACGACATTGCTGCTGTTTCAAACCCAGGATTTGAGCTATTTTTATTGCTTCACATAAAAGACAGTTATTGCCAATACATATTAGGTCACGAAAAAGAATTTTTAGAACCAGATCAAAATGGCAGTTATAAAAAAGCTTTTGACGTACTTAGAGATGCCACAAATATGAATGCTAAAACCAACCACAGAATAGGGCTATTAGCAGAAAATGTTAAGGTTGCCATAGAGCAGGAAAAGCAAATCAACCAAAACATTCATCAATGTAAAGGAAGAGTTACCAGTAATATTGGTTTAATCATAGAACATATCATGAATGAGGCTCCAAACAAATAACTTATTCCTTTGTTGGCTTACCTTTTTCATAATCAAATTGTTTGAAAACTAACATTCAATATATAATCTTCCTAAAAGCAGACTTTTTCGAAGATTACTATGTTCAGATCATTATTTACCCTTTTAATATCACTATTCTTGTGCTGTTTTTTAACCTCAAATACAGCATCAGCTGATGATTCTTTTGATGCACTCTTTAACATGCCTGAGGTTAAAACCAAGACTTCTGCCGAAGCTACAGTACCTTTTACAAGTACCTGCACTTATGAGGATAGCTATAAAATTAAATGTAAGCTCAATTTAAATGATGGCGCTTATATCTATAAAGAGTCTGTACAGGTAGTATCGTCTGACGCTAAGGCAATCTTGTCATCAATTCCTGATGGTATTGATCACTCCGATCTTAATGGCAACAGCAAAATTATCGATAAATCTTTTGAAGTTGAAATTACCCTTTTAAAAGCTTCAAAAGAGAATGTTATTTCTCTTTTATACAGAGGTTGCGACAGCGCTGGTATCTGCTACCCTGAGCAGAAAACTAACTTTGTAATTACAAAAGATGTTGATGCTACTAAAGATGAGCTTTTAAATGCAGGCAACAGTGACAAAGCAGAGTCTACAGATAATACTTCAAGATCTAATCTTACTGGCAACACCACAGAACAAACTTACGCTCCTGAAAATAAAACTGACCGCAACCTGTCATCAACTGGTGCTATGGCATTGAGTTCAACTGATAACAATAATGCACAGAATCAGCACTCTTTATTTAATAAATCAGACAGCTTTCTTTTAATTTTATTTTTATGCCTGATCTTTGGTGCTGCACTTGATTTAACCCCTTGTGTACTGCCAATGCTGTCAATTTACTCAGCAACCATCTTAGGCGGTAAATTTGAAAATACAGCTCATGCTTTTAAACAGAACCTAAGTTATTTATTAGGCTTAGCTCTTACCTATTGTGTTTTAGGTCTTATCTTTGCTCAGGTAGGAGTTGCAGCTCATGGTATTCTGCAGCACCCATTAAGCCTAATTATCATGGCATCATTACTCTTAATCTTTGCCTTTGACTGTATGGGAGCTATTCATTTAAAAGTACCATCATGTTTAAACGCAAAACTTGAAAAGACTATCAGCAGACAAAAAAGCGGTACCTTGAAAAAGGCTTTTGTGTTTGGTTCACTAAGTGCTCTTATTGCTACACCGTGTACCAGTGCTCCTTTAGCTGGAGCCTTAATTTATGTAATCAGCACTAACTCTATTGTAAAAGGCATGCTGATGTTCTTATTTATAGGTATAGGTATGGGTGTACCACTACTTATCATTGGCACCTTTGGTTCACGCTTTTTAAATTTCTTTAGAGGTAAAGGTAATGTAGTTAAAAACCTTTTAGCTATACCTTTAATTCTTGGCTCTTACTTTATCGTAAAGCATCTTTTCGGTTCTTTAGATGAGTATATTGAGCCTTTAGTTTATGCTCTGTGCACTGCCTATGCTGTAGGTATCTTACTGCACTCACGCAAGCTCTCTATTATTCTTACCTCATCTCTTGCAACTTTCTTTGTAATCTTCAGCTGCATCTTCTTTATTGCAGGTACTACTCAAAAGTTACCTTTTACCTATGAGCAATCTTATGAGAGTTTATCCTCATATAAAGGTCAAAAGATCTTAATTACAGTATCAGCTGACTGGTGCGCAAATTGTCATGAACTGGATAAAAAGATCTATTCAACTAGTGAATTTAAAAAGGCTACAAAAGATTTAAAACTGATACGTTTTGATTTTACAAAACCAGATACAAATGACAATTTAGAGCTAGCTAAAAGGTTATCAATTGTAGGTGTACCTTTTGTAGCTTTAATAGATGAGAATGGAAAAATTAAAGGATCATTTACTGGTGATGTTTCTTTATCAGAGCTAAAAGCTCTGATAAATGAGTAAAAAAAAGCAAAACTCTGCTTTCAATTTACAAGATCATTTTCAAAGAAAGTTCAGTAGCATAGATTAAGAGCTTAGCTGATCTTCTTCAAAGTCAAAATCAACGTATGACTTTAAAGTGTAAGGTACGGTATAGTAGATCTACATCCTAACCATACAGGTGAAGACTTTAGCTAAATTTTGTAACTAGCTATACGACTTTTTGATACTCGGTAAAAGCTCTTACCTTAGGATCTGCATTAAAGACTGCTGCAATTCTTAACAGCTCCTTCTTTTTAGGCTCTGTATTGCCATAGTCACGAGATTTAATCTGTTCAACAGCCTCTGTAAGCTTTGTCTTTGCATCAGTCTCATTTTGAGCGTACTTAAATTCAAAGACTAATCGTCTGTTTTTAGTTTCGATAATTA
>OMZC01000037.1 GCA_900315395.1 uncultured Gammaproteobacteria bacterium | reverse complement strand
GATAAGAGTTGACTTACCAAAGCGTCTTGGACGTGAAATGAAAAAAGGACCATTGCTTTTAGCAAAGTTAGCGATGATACCAGTCTTGTCTACATAGATACTGTTTGTTTCTATGAGTTTAGAAAAACTAGCATAGTTAGGCAGTTTCTTTGTAAATTCCATATCATAGTCCTAAAAAGATTATTCTTAGCTTAAGTATATCATCAGTGATAGCTAAATTTTTTGAGCAGAATAACTAAAAGATTGAAGATAAATAAGTTATTGGGGGAAATTTAAGCTCAGGGAAGAACTCCTGAGCTTTGAAATGAACAGTTTAAAAGATTATTTTCTCTTTAAAACTTTTACGCCTTCTTCAGTTGCGTAAAGAACGATGTCAGCACCTTTAGTTGCAAATAAACCTACGGTTACAACACCAGGGATCTGGTTAATCTTCTGCTCTAAAGCTACTGGATCAGTAATATGCAGACCATGAACATCTAAGATCTCACAACCGTTGTCGGTAATGCAATCTTTACGTAATACAGGATCACCACCTAAGGTGCGTAAAGTACGAGCTACCTGCTCACGTGCCATTGGAATTACTTCAACTGGCAGAGGGAATTTGCCTAAGCACTCAACAAGCTTTGATTTATCAACAATACAGATAAACTTTGAAGCCATTGAAGTTAAGATCTTCTCACGAGTTAAACAAGCGCCACCACCTTTAATCATATTAAAGTTAGGATCAACCTCATCAGCGCCATCGATGTAAACCTCATAAGGCTCAGTCTTATTAGGATCTACAACTTTAACACCGATCTTTGTTAATGCTTCAGTAGTCTTATTTGAAGAGCTTACAGCTGCTGCAACAGGAACTTTATTAAGACCGATCTGCTCAATAAACTTCATTACAGTAGAACCACTGCCTACACCTAGAACAGCATTCTTAGGAATATAGTCTAAAGCTGCCTTAGCAACCATTACCTTTAATTCATCCTGTGTCATTTGCGTACCTCTATTAAGCTACAGTAACCTTTGCAAAGCGACGCTTACCAACCTGCCAAATTGCAGTACCTTTCTCTACAGGAGCGCCCTTATCGGTAATAACCTTACCGTCGCACTTAACAGCTGACTGCTTGATCATTCGCATAGCATCAGATGTTGAAGCACATAAGCCTGCATCCTTTAATAGATTTGGAATGGTAGTTGAAGTTACAGTTACCTCCGGAATGTCGTCTGGTAATGCACCTTTAGCAAACTGAGACTTAAAGCCTTCAACAGCAGCATTAGCAGCTTCTTCACCATGGTAACGGGCAACAATTTCACGACCTAATTCAATCTTAGCATCGCGTGGATTCATTTCGCCTGAGTTGCACTTATCATGAATTGCCTTGATTTCATCAACATTCTTGAATGATAAAAGATCATAGTATGACCACATTAAATCATCAGAAATTGACATAATCTTACCGAACATCTCTTTAGGAGCTTCGGTTACACCGATGTAGTTGTGCTTAGACTTAGACATCTTAACTACGCCATCTAAACCAACTAACAGAGGCATCATTAGTACGCACTGTGGCTCCATGCCAGCATCTTTCTGTAACTCACGACCCATCAATAAGTTAAACTTCTGATCGGTACCGCCTAACTCAACGTCAGCTTTGATAGCTACAGAGTCATAACCCTGGAATAATGGATATAAGAACTCGTGAATTGCGATAGGCTGCTTTGAAGCAAAACGCTTTGAGAAATCGTCACGCTCTAACATACGAGCTACAGTTAGTTTTGAAGCTAACTTAATGGTACCTGCTGCACCTAACTTCTCACACCACTCGCTGTTGTAGCGTATCTCGGTTAAATCTTTATCTAAGATCTTGAAAGCCTGCTCAGCATAGGTCTTAGCATTTTCAATGATCTGCTCACGAGGTAACTCAGGACGAGTTGCATTCTTACCTGAAGGATCACCAATTGAAGCTGTAAAGTCACCGATGATTAAAACAATCTTATGACCTATCTTTTGGAAGGTTCTGAGCTTATTTAAGATCACAGTGTGACCTAAATGGATGTCAGGAGCTGTTGGATCCATACCTAACTTGATAGTTAACTGGCGACCTGATTCAAGTTTTTTCTTTAATTCGTCTAATGGAATAATTTCTTCTGCACCACGAGCAATTTCACGTAATGCGTTCTCGATATCTGACATCTGACTAATATCCTAAATTTATGAATTTTAAAAACAGACAATAATTCCGTTATTTTATATTAAAATGACTTCTAACTCCATTTAATCTTGTTTTTCGATAAAAAAAGGACCTTTATGTCTGAGTTTTATATAGGATTGATGTCAGGCACCAGCGTTGACGGCATCGATGCTGTTTTAGTTGATTTTGATAATTCTAAAAATTCTGAAAAGAATGAGAAATCTACGACTAATTTAAAAAGTAAGATTGTAGAAAAAAGTAAGATTGTAGATTTTGTAAGTATCGATTTTGATGATGAACTAAAACAGTTGATGCACAGCTTATGTATAGGAACAGACAATGAGATTGAAAAAGCAGGTGTAGCCAGAGTTAAACTTGCTGAATATGAAGCTAAAGCAGTAAACGAACTGATTAAAAAAGCCAAAATTAAAAAAGAAGATGTTGTTGCTGTGGGCTGTCATGGACAGACTGTAAGACATCGACCTGAAAAGGGCTTTTCAATTCAGTTAGATGATGGTCCTAGAGTTGCTGCGCTTACAGACATTGATGTTATCAATAACTTTAGAGCTGCTGATATTGCCAACGGTGGTAATGGAGCTCCATTAACTCAGGCTTTTCACAGAATTCAATTTGCATCAAGTGACAAAGTATCAATAGTGCTAAATTTAGGTGGAATTGCAAATCTTACAGTTATTGATAAAGATCCTGAGCACTCAATTCTGCAGGCTTTTGATACGGGACCTGCTAATACCCTGATTGATGCTGCTACAAGACTGTTATTAAAAAAGCCTTTTGATAAAGAGGGTGAAATTGCAAGATCTGGTAAAGTGATCCCTGCACTTTTAGCTAAGTACTTATCAGAGCCTTATTTACAGTTACCACCTCCCAAATCAACTGGTCGAGAAACTTTTAACCCAGAGTTCATCGCTGAAGAACTGTTACTTGCAACTCAAGACAAATCTTTTATTCCAGATTTAATTGCTACCTTAACTGAATTTACCGTAGTAGCTTCTGTAAATGCGATAAGACAGTGCTTATTTAAATACAAGATTGACTCTGCACGTCTTATCTTATGTGGCGGTGGTGCCTATAACAGCCTCATTGTAGAGAGATTTACAAAGCTCTTAGAAAAACAGCATGTAGAGGTAGTTTGTGCTGACACTTTAGGTGTGAACTCAAAACTGATTGAAGCCCATGCTTTTGCTTTCTTTGCTTATATGTTCTGTCATAGAAAACCATTGGATTTAGGTAACAGCACTGGTGCACATAGACCATCAATCTTAGGATGTCTCAATCCTAAAGCTTAAAGAATTGGCATGTATCTGACACTAATAGGCATGTTTTGAGTTTTAAATAAAGCTAACATAAGCTTTAAATTAGCTTATGTTAGCTAGATTTCTTTGTTTACCACGTTGATATTAAGCATACAGAAAGTATCGATTTGGCTTGATTGAACACAGATAGACTGAATAAATTATGTTAGCTTTTTTAATTTATCCTTTTGTACAGGCTCTTTTAATCGTCCTGTTCTTTGTTTTGCCTTTAAAGAAACTCTCAAAAACTCTAAGAATTATCCTAGCTATATTGTTTGGTCTAGGTTCTCTTAAGATCTATTTCTACCTCTTTACAGGTGGAACCTTAATGGATCCAAAGCTTACAAGATACCCAGCTATCATTTCTGACTGTATCTATTTTTCAGCAATCTTTTTATGCATTCTTACCTTGTTAAGAATGCTATTAAATGGCATTTTCAAACTTGTGCGTTGGAATTATCACCGCTACTTGATTCCTGCTTTCTCCACACGCTATGCTGCAATTATTCTAGTTATTTCCTGCTTTTTAGGTATTACTGGTGTAATAAATGGTTTTGCACCACCTGAGGATATTACCTATAACCTCAAGCTTGAAAATCTGCCAAAAGAAGCACAAGGCTTTAAGCTTATACATTTAGCAGACTTACACATCAGTGCACCTACAACTGAGAGTGAGATTGAGGATATTGTCAAAAGAACTAATGCTGAAGCTCCTGATTTAATCGTAATTACCGGCGATTTTATTGATGGTGAGATTGATTACCTCGACCACATGACTAGGATCTTATTTAAATTAAAAGCAAAATATGGTGTCTATGCTGTATCAGGCAATCATGAGTTCTACTCTGGCTACACTGACTGGTTAAATTACTTTTCAAAAGGTGGCATTAAGTTTTTAGAAAATGATGGCACTGTAATCAGAGATGACAATGGCACTGCGCTTTTAAATCTGTGTGGTCTTATTGATTTGTCAGCTCCACGCTATGGCTTTGCATTCCCTGATATTAAAAAGGCTACAGCTAATATTGATCCATTAGCACCTACTGTGTTCATGACTCATCAGCCCAAAATTGCCCATGAATTAAAAGAGCTCTCAGCTCTTACTCTAGCAGGTCACACTCATGGAGGACTGATGCCAGGTCTAAAACAGATTGTGGCAGCTGCTAACGGAGGTCTTGTAAGCGGTTATTACAGATTAGATAAAGAGCAGATAATCGTAACAAACGGTACCCGTATTTGGGCAGGTGTTCCTTTAAGATTAAACACACCATCGCAGCTTGTTAAAATCGTTCTTAACTAAAGAAAATCGATTTAAAAAGAGGCTCTTTATGATTTACAGATGGCACTACCTGTCAGCAGTTGGTGATTTGACTATGACAGGTACTGATAATACCTTAACTTCTCTTTACTTTACATCTCAAAAGCATATTCCTGTATCTTTAGACGATGAGATCATTGATAAAGAAACAGACGTTTTTGTAAAGGTAAAGTGCTATCTAAATAGCTACTTTAAAGGTGAGAGACCAGAATTTTCAGGAAAGATAGAGTTTCACACCACTCCATTTAGAAAACAGGTATATGAGATCTTATCTAGCATTCCTTATGGTAAGTCTCTTACTTATGGTGAGATTGCTAAAAAGTTAATCGAGAATAGGTTAATCAAGAATAAATCAATCGAGAATAATAAGTTAAAAGCGATGTCTGCTCAGGCTGTAGGCAATGCTGTAGGTCATAATCCTGTTTGTATCATCATCCCCTGTCATCGTGTCTTAGGTAAGGATGGAGCTCTTACAGGCTTTGCAGGAGGCCTTGAAGCTAAGAAAAAGCTACTCTCTTTAGAAGGGATAAAGTACAAAGAATAAAGTACATAGAACAGTTAAATCCTGTTCTTATAGGCTATGCTTTGTTTTTTATAACTGTGCCTTTAAAGAATGTAGAGACAAAACTGGCAATGCTCCTTCAAGTCTCAAACTGATAGATATAATCAAAGTTCTGCATTTTAAAATTTACAGATCCTTGTTAAGATTTAGGCTGTATTTACCAAGTCTTACAGCTTTTTAGACAATAGCAAAGCAAAATATCTAGGATTTTTAATGCAAACTATCCCTAATATGCCTACTCCTCATATCGGTTTAGAGAAAGAATCAGTTGTTATCTTTTCATTACTGGCAGTAGCAGGTCTTTTAATTGACTTATTTGCCCACCGTGCAGACAAACCTATCTCTGTAAAAGCAGCTGCATTATGGTCATTGTTCTGGATTGCAGTAGGAAGCTTATTCGGAGCTTTTTTGTGGTATCACTTTTCAAAAGAAGTAGCATCTTTGTACTTTGCAGGCTACGCTTTTGAAATGGCAATTTCTGTAGATAATCTCTTTGCGATCATGGCTGTATTCTCCTGGTTTGGTATTTCCTCAGGATATACCCACAGAGTTTTATACTGGGGTGTATTAGGAGCCGTAGTATTCAGACTTATCTTTGTGTTAATCGGCACCAGTCTGTTCTCATTAGGCGCATATATTGAGATTGTCTTTGCCATAATGGTGGCACTGTCAGCTTTCCTGATGATGAAAAAGAAAGAGAACACTGGTATCTCTGACTTTTCAAATCACCCAGCTTACAAGTTTGTAAAGTTCTTTGTACCTGTTTATCCAAAGTTAGTAGGTCATAATTTCTTTGTTTCAAACTCTCATGTACAAGAAGAACTCAAAAAAGAAGAGAACAAGCACATTGATTTAAAGAGAAAAGGTCTTGTTTATGCAACTCCACTTTTCCTGTGTTTAGCTATTGTTGAGACCTCTGATGTGATGTTTGCTTTTGATTCAGTACCTGCTGTTATCGCTGTATCTAAAGATCCGTTTATCGTGTACTCCTGTATGATTTTTGCGATCTTAGGGTTACGTTCTATGTACTTTATCCTTGATGCTCTTAAAAATGCTTTAGTGTATCTTGAAAAGGCGGTGATCGTTTTACTGTTCTTTGTAGCATTTAAACTTGCAGCTGCAGCTTCACTACACCTTACAGGTTACGGACTTGATATTGACGTTTATACCTCACTGATAGTGATTGTAGTAACTCTCTTTGTTGGTATTGTATCAAGCCTCCTGTTTGCGCCTAAAAAATAAGTTTAAACGCAAAATCACATGATGCTCGGTCTTTATAACCGAGCTTCTATCTTAGATAATTCTTTGTCAATCGTATATTTTATTGAACTTACAATATTCAGATCATTGTCTGTTTTTCTAAAATTACCTTACCTATCTTTTTTGCATACTGTTACAATCATTCTACTGTGACAGGTTATCTTTTAAAGCTTTGTCACTTCATAATAAAATTAAGCCTATAGGCACAGCCCATACATTCATCGCATATAAGGATTTTCATGATGTCTGAGAACTATCTTTTAAAGATTTTAAAAGAAACAGCTTCTAACAGTAGTTTTTCAATCATTCCTAATGGCAATAAAGAGTTCCTTTTAAGGAAAGCTATAACTACCTATGATTTTACAGGTAGTCTTACCGTGTTTTCAGGTAAGGTAGCATCCCCTGATGACAAGCTTTATGCTGAAGGTTTTCAGATGTTGTCTCAGACAGGTGGTACCTTTAAAAATCCTGAGAACATCGGTCGTTGCCCTGATGATGAACCTCCTTACAGCCATAAAAATAGAAATCCTGAATACAAAGAAGCTTATAACTTTGTGATCTTTAAACATGATGGCTTATGGCATTTATTAGGCTTTACCTCATGTGAGCACTACACAGGTCTGTTTAAGATCTTCAAAGACGGAAGCTTACAGATCGAGCTTCTTTTAGAAGGAAAAAGCTTTAAGTGCGGTGAAGTGATTGAATCAGAATATTTCACCATCCTTGAAGGTAAGAACAAAGCTGATGTTCTAAAAGAGTTTGCTTCAATCATCAACACTCACCATACTCCTTTAAAAGTTGACCATACACCAACAGGCTGGTGCTCATGGTACTGCTACTATGCAAATTTAACCGAGCATGCTGTTTATACCAATCTTGATGATATGAAGCTGCACGACAATCTTGAGTATGTGCAGATAGATGACGGTTACCAAACTCATATGGGTGACTGGTTAACTTTTACCGACAAATTTCCATCAGGCTTTGAAAGAGTTGTATCTGATATTATTAAAGCAGGAAAGAAGCCTGCTTTATGGTTAGCTCCTTTTATTGCTAGTGAAAACTCAGAACTTTTCAAAAAGCATCCTGACTGGTTTGCTACCGACTATGAAGGTAATCTAGTCAGTGCTGAAAAAATCACCTACGGTGGCTGGAGAGATCTGAACTGGTACACTTTAGATTTTTCTAAATCTGAGGTTATTACCTATATTCAGAATGTCTTCAGTTACTTCCATGATCGCCTTAACATTAAGTACTTCAAGTTAGATGCCTGCTACTGGGGTGCTATCAATGGCTACAAGTTCTCAAATGGCTACTCAAGAATTGACAACTACCGTGAAGGCTTAAAGGCAATCTTATCTGTTGTAGGTAAAGACAGTTTTGTTTTAGGCTGCAATGCGCCTATGTGGCCAAGCCTAGGCTTAGTTCATGCAATGAGAGTAAGTGATGATATCCAGAGAACTAGATTCTGGATTGAGCACAATGCTAAAGAGACCTTCTCAAGACAATGGATGAACAAAGAGTTATGGATTAACGATCCTGATTGCCTGTGCCTTAAGAACTTTGAAAATCAGATTGCAACTGAGGAGGACTTTAACTTCCACTTATGCGCAACCTTAGTTTCAGATGGTGTGCTCATGTTAGGCGACTCCTTAAAAGAGCTTGAGCCTTTGGACTTTAACCACATTGATAAGTTAATTGAGGTTCAAAAGTGGGATAAGAGCATTAGTTATGATGACGACTTTACTCACTTTGTAATTAAAGATAATACAAGCTCTCGTAAGATTGATGTTTACTTTAACTGGATCAATATGCCAATTACTGTAAAAGCTAAAGGTAATGATCTGTTCACCAATTTACCTGTATCTAAAAAAGAAATTACCATTGCGCCATTTAGCGCCAAGGCTGTAATTTCAGAGTAGCTAATACAGCTTTGTAAGTATCAGAGCCTATAAGACTTTTTCTATACACCTTCCTTGGTGTTCCAGGCTCTGATATGTGTTCTGTCTGTATAGTAAAAGCCTTGCTCTATACACTTTTCTACTACAAATTGAGTGTTATCCTGCAACGACTTAATATCACCACCTAAAGGCATGAGATATACAGGAATATCTCTTTTTACGTTGTCGATAATTTCAAAGATCTCGTCTTTGTCTTGCTCCCAGGTAGCTTTTGAAACTACAAATTTAAAGTAAGAGTCTTTAGTATTATCTGCAATGGCTCTGATGGTGTCGTAATTTATTCTCTTCTCTTTTGTCTCTAATGAGTTAGATAACTTTACACTCATAGAAAAACGGGCCTGTTTTAAGAATTCATGCTCAAAGTTAATGGGAAGAGCAGCATTAGTCTCAACTGTAAGCTTATGACCTAATAAGATAAAGTGCTCTAGTGTTTCAAGTAAGACAGGGTTGCTAAAATGCAGTAAAGGCTCACCGCCTGTAAGCACCAAATCTTGCAAGACACTTGAATGAGGATAATGCTTAAGATGCTTTTCTAAATCATGGATAAGTAAGGAGCTATCCTCATAATATGTCCAGGTATCCTTAAATTTAGGTGAGACTGCTCTTATGGTGTCACAACCTGTTACACATGAGCCATCAGGCGCATTTAGAGTACAATTAAATCCTTTGCATTTAAAACAGCACAAAGCTGTTCTTAAAAAGATAGCAGGATGCAGATAAGGACCTTCGCCTTGCAAGGAGTCGAAGATCTCTACAACAGGAAGTTTAGTTGACATGATTTAGCTATGGTGATTATGAACCTACTCTTCGTAAGAGCAGTGAGATTTAGGAGTCTCCTGGAACTCTACTTTTGAGACATATACATTAAGATCATCTAACATCTCATTGGCAATGTCATAAAGCCATTTACAGATATTCTCTGAGGTTGGGATAAAGTCCACAATGACAAAGCTGTCATACTTTTCTACAACCGATAATTTGATGTCCTCAGGCAGAGTTTCAGGAATATCTAAAGTAGACAGATCAGCTGTTCTATAAAAGCCATGATCGATATAGTTAGTGATGATTGCTGAATCTAATAAGAACAGAGGATCATTCTCGTCGATGATAAAACGATGATCAAGGACATCATCTAAGAACTTTTTAAAGCAGTTTAAATGTTTAAAATCAGTTACCATGCCATCTGTAAGTTCATTCGCTGCAAGGTGTAACTTAACGATTGCATGATGGCCATGCAGATGACGACATACACATCTGTTATCAAGGCTAAATCTCTCATCTAAAGTCTGTGTCCAGACTCTATGACCATATTCAAACTCAAACTGCTTATCGATGGTATACATATCTTTGCCTATAGATCTGAAAAATCAGGAGTCTTACCTTGAGTAATTGCAGCTAAGCCTTCAATTGCTCTTAGCACGGTCTTAAGTCTTACCTCTTCTCTGTCACCTGTAAAATGGAAACAGTGAGCAATTGGCTCTTCACCTTTTCTCATAAGTCCCATCCACACAGTGCCTACAGGCTTTTGAGCAGAACCGCCATCAGGTCCTGCAATACCGCTTACAGAAACACCTACTGTTGCTAATGATGAGTGTAATAAAGCACCTCTTACCATTTGCTTTACAGTGTCTTCACTTACAGCACCTACAGCTTTTAGAGTCTCATCTTTTACATCTAAAAGCTCCATCTTAGCTTCATTTGAATAGGTAATAAAACCTCTATCAAACCAAGCAGAGCTTCCTGGTATTTCTACAATAGAAGCACCGATAAAACCTGCTGTTAATGATTCTGCAGTTACATAGATATCATGGTATTTTGCATAAAGTGATTTGAGCCCTAATGCTTGATTAGAGATCTCTTTTAATAACTTATCTTTCATTTTTATCTTATCTTGGGCGACGTAAAGCTGAACGAGTACCAATACCATAAGCATCACGAGCTTTCATGCTAGCTACATGATGTGTAGGTCTTGGCTCTTGGGTCTGTTCATTTAAAGCATTATTTGCTTGTTGACTGAACTTAGCTCTTTGAGCATTAACCTCATCTTCAATAGAGCGAGTGTTCCTTGAAGAATCAGCAGGAGCTGAGTTTTGATCTGATGAAGCTACAGAAGGAGCTGGAGCTGAAAGGTTGTGAACCTTTGCTAACATCTCTACTTCATAGCTTGGTAAAGAAGTTCTAGCAATAACTTCATTGATGCTCATGCCTTGAGCTAGAAGTCTTTTAGCTAAAATGATAGGTTGATTCTCAACAGAATTGTTTTCAAACTCTTTTTTCTGCTGTTCTAACTTTACGTTGATATTATCAAAATGACTGTTAATGTCCTTTTGCTTATCTGTAATATCCTGAAGTTTTCCGGTTAGGTACTGAATTGAGCTTTCTGAAACTTTGCTTTTTCTTTCAAAAGTTTCTAACTGCTCTTCATGCTTATCTGTAAGCTCTTTTAAGGCTTTTAAAGCTTCTTCAGTAGTTGCTTTTAACTTAGCGTTCTCTTTTTCAAGAACTGAACAGCGGTGAGAGGTTAAGATAAAAGAGATAAGAATAAACAGCAACAGCACTACTGCTGTACTGATTACAATCATCATGGACATGTCTAAATATGAATGCATATAGCTCTCTTCTATCTGATTTATAACAAATATATCACTACTTTCAATTATGCGCAAAAAATCTTAAGCCATATACATAAAAGCATTGATATAGATCAAAAATCAAATGTTAGAAATTTCTATCTTTTAGTGTTTATAATAATACCTACTAAACTGATTAGTTTTATATAATTTAATAAAATTTACATAATTGAGTAGCACATATGAAATCAAAACTTCTTCTAAACAATCACTCTGATGAGCTGATTATCTTTATGTCTGGCTGGGGCTGTGACGATAAACAGTTTGAAGGCATTACCTCAACTAAAGATCTGGTGATCTTTTATGACTATGACGATTTGAAGATAGATTTTGATTTTTCAAAGTACAAAAAGTTCTACTTAATTGCCTATTCAGCAGGTGTCTTTGTTACATCCTTAGTTATCAATAAATTGCCAAAGGTAGAGCTTAAGGTTGCTATTAACGGTAATATCAATCTTTTTGATGAGAACTTAGGTCTTGATGAGAATATTTTAAAGATCTTCAGAAGCATCGATGTAACCAACTTCTTAGAGTTTCGTCAAAAGTATTTGTGTAAGTCACTTGAAGAACTTGAGATCTTCAATGAGCACTCCTGTATGCGTTCGGCCAAGTCCTGTAATCAGGAGTTAGATGCCCTGCAAAGCTACTATAACTCTTTGACAAAAGATAATAACTTTAAGACTCGCTTTATCTATGACAGAATGCTACTCTCTGATGCTGATATGATCTTCAAATACAAATACCAAAAAGAGTACTACTCATCTTTGAATAAAACTAAGCTTTATCTTATAAAAAACGCCAATCACAATGTCTTCTCAGTGCATGTAACTGACTTTGATAAAGTTATAGATGGAACATCTAATTTGTATCAAAACTGCCTGAACTAAGGCTTGAGTGAGTCTGAGTAAAGAGAATTTAGAGAATTAAGGTTCTGAAAAGTAAAATGCAGTTAGGACATAACCCTAGCTGCATTTTTCATAGGAGGTAACTTATTATGATAGAGTTTACAACAAATCTATTACTAACCTAAGTTAGTTACTTCTTTCCACTCGGTTTCAGTAAATAGCTTGGTTAAATCGATCAGGATTAACAGATCATCCTTTCTGTTGCATACGCCACTGATGAACTGAGCATTCTCCTCAGTACCAACATTAGGAGTATCATCGATATCTGCAGTATTTAAGTCTGCAACCTCAGCTACAGAGTCAACCAAAATACCAATTACATGCTTCTCTGACTCGATGATCATGATTCTGGTGTTATCGGTTACCTCAGCTGGAGGAATACCAAAACGAGCTCTTGTATCAATAACGGTAACTACGTTACCACGTAAATTGATAATACCTAAAACGTAAGATGGAGCGCCTGGAACAGGAGCAATATCTGTATAACGCAAAACCTCACGGACCTGCATTACATTTACGCCGTAGATTTCATTTCCCAGTTTGAAAGTAACCCAACGTAACAGTTCGCCGTTCTTCTCGTTAACTGCGCTGGTTTCTTCTTTTTTCTGCTCTTTATCTGACATCTAAAAAATCCTCATCATTGAACACGTTTTGTAACGAATTGCACCTTACAGATCGTTACATAACATTACGTTCCAATCTAATTACCAATTTTAATAGAGTTTTTAAAATTTTTAATGTGATGATCCTAAATATTTGATCAGTCACTCACTTGTTGATCAAGATCTTTGAGGTTAACACCATTTTCAAACATCTTGATTAAAGCGTCTACATGTAACAGCGCACACATTTCCTTTTTAACGATACCAGCAAGCCAAGGTCTGTTGCCTGCTGTCTGTCTCCAGGTCACACTGTCCTTACTTAAAATACGGTTGCCTTCTAATTCATCACAGCCAATTGACCATAATGTTTTATCAAGAGCAATCATATATTCATACTTATCGGACAAAGGTGCGTCTGACTTTACCCATTTTAATGTATCCACGACATTCATTTTCTTACCGCGGATATCAGCAATACCCATAAACCACTTTGGCTTACCAAATAATGGAGTGATCTTTTCACACTGGAAAATACCGCCTAAGTTTACTAAAGGTACTGCAAAACGAATTCCTTTTACCAAGAAGAATAAAGCCTGGAACTCTGATGGCATCTCAATGTTTTCCCACTCATATGGGTTCTCATGAGGTGTTTCATCAATCTTGTCTTTTACAACCGCAGGAGTTTCATATTTAACATCAGCTGTAGTCTGTACAACCTCAGTTTTCTCTTCAGTTGCAGGTTCAGCAACTTCTGTCTTAACCTCAGTAACAGGCTCTGCGATTTCAGTCTCAGTCTTTGTTTCTGTCTCAGTCTTAGTAGCAACGTCATTGACGTTCTCTAAGAGTGTCTGTAAAGACTTGTGCTCAGCAAAAGGCAAAGAGCTAGTTTCTTCTTGAGCTACACTCTGAGTTTGAAGTTCAGGTTCATAGACTTCCTGTTGAGCAAGAACTGGTTGCTGCTCCTGAACAGGAGGAACATAGTCATCTGCTGCATAGTCAATATCGTCACTTGCAGATAAGCTTTGAGCCTCTGTATTTTCATCATTTTCAATTGGTGTAACTTCCTGTTGTAGCGCAGAGAGATTCTTCTCTGTATCAGTTAAAGCTTCATCTTGAGAGTCTTCATCTGACTGAGCAGTCTCTTCATCAAGCATTTGCTTGAAATAAGCTACTAAAGTGTCATCAATCTCATTAAATGACATACATTATCCTTTTAATTCTTTTATGGTTTAACCAAGCATAGAGCCCATGTCATCAGCGACAATCTCTAGCTCACTATCTTTCTTCTTTTTCTTTTCAGATTCTAAAGATACT
The DNA here is from genome assembly GCA_900315395.1 of uncultured Gammaproteobacteria bacterium. GTDB lineage: Bacteria > Pseudomonadota > Gammaproteobacteria > Enterobacterales > Succinivibrionaceae > Succinivibrio. The sequence goes on along the minus strand of OMZC01000037.1, from coordinate 37,350 downwards.
AAAGCTGCCGCATTAGGAGAAATTCTCTCAGGGTTTACAGATAATTCTTTTACAAGCTGATCGGTCAGAAGCTTTCTGTAAGCTACTGCACCACGACATTTCTCATCTAGCATTGTAATAGGCATACCCCTTTGTGAAGACTCTCTAAACAGAGTATCCACAGGGATCTGACCATCCCAAAGATTATCTCTATAATGTGCTTTTAAAAATTCAAGTGAGGTTCTGCTAGCCTTAGTACGTTTATCAAACATAGTAGGCACAACAGTGAAATTGATATTACACTGGCCGTCTGCTTTCTTCATGATATTGAAAGTACGAACCATACCTTCAAGACCTTTTAATGATAAGAATTCTGTCTGAGTAGGAACTAATACTGAAGTACTTGCAACTAATGCATTAACCATTAACGCACCAAGTACAGGAGGACAGTCAATTAAAGCTATATCATACTCGTCATCGATTAAAGCTAATGCTTTAGTTAGAATTCTACCAACACCAACTCTACCCGACAGTTTTCTGTCGATAGTAGCTAGTGTCATGCTTGAAGCTATAATATCAAGATTTGGAAAATTGGTATGAGTAATACACTGCTCTACACCTTCTTTGGTGAGTTCTTTAGCAGTATAAAGATCATAAAGGCTGTTAGCTACGCTATTGTAGTCAAAGCCTAAATAACTGGTTAAAGAAGCATGAGGATCTGTATCAATCATGAGTACACGCAGATTCTCTTTTTGGAACCAACCTGCTAATGAAGCGACAGTTGTTGTTTTACCAACACCACCTTTCTGACTTGCAATTGACCAGACTAACACTTGTGCTCCCCTACTCTTTAATATCTACGAACTAAATTTACTACTCGAGCTTTCAATTACTATTCAATTATTTCTGATTGAAATTTAACTCAATAGTATTACCTTCACCGCGTACTACTTCAATATCTGAAGAGCCAGCCTTGCCACTTACCTCACCAGTCTGAGACTGACCGTTTTGAGGTACGTTTGTAGCATCTAATTCAGGCTTTCTTTCCATTGCATATCTTGAGATTGCAATCACTACCTTACGGTTTAAGGCACGACCTGCTGCGGTCTTATTTGAGTATTTATTTGAATACTGACCGAAAGCTTCAACAGCCATTCTCTCAGGCTCAATACCAGCCTTTTCTAATTCTTCTAGAACAGATACAGAACGGTTTGCTGATAAATCCCAACTGTTTCTAAAGATACCGTTTGGAATAAAGGTATTGTCGGTATAACCTCTGATTCTGATGTAGTTGTTAATGTTTGATAAAGCTACAGCAATTCTAGAGATCACAGGACGAGATGCAGCTAGAACAGATGCACTATCCTTGGCAAAGAGCATACCTGAGTTGATATTGATAGACAACCAGTGTGGATCTTCTTCAATATCAATATACTTTTCCATACCTGACTCAGAGATAGCCTCTGAGATAGAACGTCTTACAGCATCAAAATGAGTTCCAACTTTACCCTCAGCCTGAGTATCTGCATCAACGTCGGTTCTACCGCCGTTTTCAAACTTATCAGCACTACCACCAGCCTGGAAACCGCCATCACCGGTCTGTGCGCCACCATCTGGGTTATTAGACTTAGGATTCTGATTCTTTGATACGGTGTTCTCTGAGATCACTAACTCACCTGCTGATGTAGCTGAATCAGAGTTATTCTGTCCATCTCTTTCATCATCAGAGCCTGAGGTAGTGTCATCACGATTTTCATTAGATACAGTAGAGGTGGTTTGGAAGTTCATCATCACACCACCATCTTCAATGATCTGTTTACCAGTATCCCCCTGATTTGCATCTAACTGAGCCTTTACGGCCTCTTGAACATCTTCAGATAACTTTGAAGCCATTGAACCTGGTACTAACAGAGCGCCACCAGGAGAATTGACAACTGATGCTTCTGTAAATGCCTGTGCGATACTCTCGGCAATAGACTTAGCATCAGATTGTTTTGCCATAGCGAATGCATACAAAACCACGAACAGTGCGAACAGCAGTGTCATGAAGTCAGCATATGACACCATCCATCGCTCAAGGTTTTCATGCTCAGGAGGTTTCTTTTTCATTTCTACCCCTTAAACCTTAAGCGTTCTCGTTCTTCTCACCAGCGTAAACAGCTAATCTACGCTTTAACATCATGGTATTTTCTCCTGCAGCGATTGATACCAATCCCTCAAGAGTCATATATTTGTATAGAGTTTGATTTGCCACAATACCTTTTACAAGGTTTGAAGCAGGAAGACAGATTAGGTTTGCTAGAACCAGACCGTAAATAGTAGCAACGAATGCCACCGCAATCGCAGGACCTAACTCATCAGGTCTATCAAGAAGTGACATCGCGTGAATCAGACCTAGCACCGCACCGATAATACCCATGGTAGGAGAATAACCACCCATAGCCTCTAGCATCTTTGCATAAGGCTCGTATTTAGCCTCTTCAACAGCGATGCCCTGCTCTAGGATTTCTTTTAAGGCATCCTTATCCACACCATCAACGATCATCTGAATACCATCGCGGGTAAAGTCATCTGATGCTGATGCAATAGAATTTTCAAGGGCTAACAGACCTTGCTGACGGGCGGTAGTTGAAAGACCAACTAAAAGCTCAACCTGAGCATCCATATTGTTACGTGGAGGTGCGATAGTCCAGATAAAGCACTTTAGAGCGCCTACAATAGTTGCAATTGGGAACTGAACTACGCATGCGAAGAATGAAGCACCGAACACAACCAAGAAAGCAGGCAGAACCAGCATCATGGTAGGATTGGTACCTTCCATCATCATCGCCGCTACAATACAGCCGATTGCTAAGAAAATGCCTAAAAAGTTCATATGTCCGCCTTACTTAGTATTAAGCTTTAAAAGCTGTGCTGATTTTTATGATTTAGCTTAATTCTTTAACGATGCAACCTGCAATTTCGTTTAAAGGTAAAACTAAATCAGCAACATTTGCGTTTACAACAGCCTGAGGCATGCCGTATACCACACATGTTTCTTCATTCTGAGCCCAGATTACTGAACCCTTTTTCTTCAATAATGAACAGCCCTCGCAACCATCTGATCCCATACCGGTTAGGATCATTGCAAGAACTTTGCCACCATAAATCTGGCATAAAGAAGCAAATGAAACATCAACACAAGGATTGTATGAAACTCTGCCAGTATCTGAAATGATACGTACACGAGTCTTTACACCAACCCTTTCAAAAATCATCTGCTTGCCACCTGGTGCAATATAACAGGTACCTGCTTCTAGGATATCACCATCTTTAGCTTCTACTACATGCAATTGTGACATTGCATCTAAACGAGACGCAAAGGTAGTGGTAAATGAACCTGGCATATGCTGAACAATTACTACAGGTACTGATAACTTTGGTAACTTAGGAATGATCTGCTGCAATGCAATAGGACCACCAGTTGAGCTACCGATAGCTACGATTGAATGTAACTTGCCTGACTTCTTAAATGCAGTTGTCTCTGACTTATGATCGCCAAAGGTAAACTTTCTAGCAGCTGCAGGTACACCCTGATCTGAAGATAACATCTCGTTGATCTTCTTGTACTGGCCCATAGCAGCACCTGCTGTTGCAGCAGGAGTTGTAGTTCTTGATAAAGTAGAACTGCCTAAAGTTGAGGTTGTACGAGATGATAATGTAGATGCAGGTCTTGTAGCACCTAAAGTTGAAGTTCTGGTGGTGCTAGAAGACAGTGTAGATGTCAGTGTAGAAGTGCGACGCAGTGTTGATGTAGCACTAGTTGCACTTGTAGCGGTGCTTACAGCAGGACGAGCAGCAGCTGATGGTGCTGCAGGTCTGAAGCCACGAACACGGCTACGTGAAACTGCCTTAATAGAACCAATTAAAGTCTTGATTGCTTCTTCACGACGGTGAGCGATGTCATCGAAGTTCTTAGGCATAAAGTCAATAGCACCAGCTTCTAGTGCTTTAAAAGTTGAATTTGCGCCTTCGAAAGTCAATGATGAAAACATCAAAATAGGTGTTGGACATTTTGCCATGATTTCTTTAACGGCTGTAATACCGTCCATCACTGGCATTTCAACATCCATAGTAATAACGTCAGGATGTAATCTCTGAGTTAACTCAACACCTTCTTTTCCATCTTTTGCCTCTCCTACAACCTGCATTGTAGGATCAGACTCAACAATCTCTTTCAAACGCTTCCTAAAGAAGGTTGAATCGTCCACAATCAAAACCTTGGTGGCCATATAGATAGTTCCTTAATAATTCTTATAATTATAATTTAAATTATTTTTCTTCTTTTAGCTCTGGTAATGGCTGTACTCTCTCAGCATTCTTATGAGCATAAGCTCTCATTAAGCCTGGAATATCCAGAATTAGAGCGATCCCACCGTCTGAAGTTACGGTAGCACCTGCCATACCAGGAGTATGACGGAGAACGTCATCTAAAGGCTTAATTACAACTTCTTCCTGTCCTAAAAGCTCATCAACAACAAAGCCTACTAACTGAGCTGCTGAAACCTGAACAAGAACAATGTGAGCCTTGTGCTTCATGTATTCCTGAATTGAAACATTCTCGAACCACTGCTTCAAGAAGAATAAAGGAATTGCCTTGTCACGAATTACGATAGTATTTAAACCATCAACGTTTCTCATTGAATCAAGCTCTAGGTAGAAGATTTCAGATACTGAAGTCAATGGTAGAGCAAAGGTTCTGTGAGATACAGAAATCATCAATGTTGGCAGAATTGCTAAGGTTAATGGAACCTTAATCTCAATGGTGGTACCCTTACCGTAGGTTGATACTACATGAACAATACCATTTAACTTAGAGATATTGGTCTTAACCACATCCATGCCCACGCCACGACCTGAAATATCAGTTACAACTTTGTTAGTTGAGAAGCCTGGAGCAAAGATTAAATTCAAAGCATCAGCATCAGACAATCTGTCTGCTGCACTCTCGTCCATAAGACCTTTCTTAACAGCAACTGCTCTTAACTGATCAGGATCCATACCCTGACCATCATCAGAAATCTTTAATAAGATATGGTCGCCTTGCTGAGATGCTGACAGTAAAACTACACCAGTCTCAGGCTTACCAGCCTTAATACGATCAGCAGGAGATTCAATACCGTGGTCACAGCAGTTACGAACCATATGGATCATAGGATCTGCTAGCGCATCAACCAAGTTCTTATCTAACTCAGTATCCTCACCTTCCATACGTAACTCGATCTTCTTACCAAGTTTTCTAGCTAAGTCACGTACGACACGAGGGAATCTACCAAATACCTTCTTAACAGGTTGCATTCTGGTCTTCATTACAGAGTTCTGTAAATCACCAGTTACAACATCAAGGTTAGAAATAGCCTTTGACATTTCCTGATCAGAACGGCGTGATGCCATATTAACCAAACGGTTTCTTACAAGAACCAACTCACCTACTAGGTTCATGATGTCGTCTAAGATCTTAGTATCAACACGAACAGTAGTATCAGTCTCAATTGCAGACTTACCTTCACCAGCTTTTGCTGCAGGCTTTGCTTTCTTGTCATCGCCTGATGGTGCAGCAGGAGCTGCCTTTGGAGCCTCAGCAGCAGCTTTTGCTGCCTCATTAGCTTTATTGTAATCTTCGCCTGAAGCTACCTTTAACTCTGACTTGTCATTGTTCTGAGCTTCATGAGCCTTTTCAACTTCCTCATGAGCATTAGCAATCATCTTGTCAAAGTCAGCATCGGTTGCATCACGAGCTGCATCGTCATCAGAACCAGGTGCATGGCCCTTACCATGTAACTGGTCTAATAATGCTTCAAACTCTTCTTCTGTAATATCATCGATTGATGAATCACCAGATGCCTCTTCCTTAGCTGGTTCTTCAGCCTTAGGCTCTTCTTTAACAGGCTCTGGTTCTGGAGCAGGAGCTGGTTCTGGTGCAGGTGTAGGAGTTGCAGCAGCAGGAGCTGCCTTACCTGCTGCTAGCGCATGTAATCTATCAATAAGATCAGCAGGAGCATCTTCAGGAGTATCACCATTCTTTACAGCTTCGAACATGTTGGTGATTTCATCATAGGCCTGAAGCACAGCGTCCATCAGATCAGGAGACATGCTGATACGGCCGTTTCTTAACTCATCGAATAAGCTTTCAGCAGCATGACAAACTTCAACGAGACTGCTCAGCTGCAAGAAACCTGCGCCTCCCTTAACAGTATGGAATCCTCTGAAGATAGCATTCAAAAGATCCTTATCGTCAGGGGTCTTCTCAATCTGGACTAGCTGTTCGTTAAGATTTTCAATAATCTCACCAGCTTCTACTATAAAGTCTTGTAGAATCTCGTCATCCATTTTCAGTCTCCGTTATTATTAGAATCCTAAACTTGCAAGCAGATCGTCAACATCGTCCTGACTTGCAGCAACATTGTCTGATTGTTCCTTTACGCTCTCTAAAGCAGGACCTTGAGGGTTAATACCTGAAGTTGCGTCATCATCTAACAGTGATAATCTGTCCTCGTCAGAGAAGTTCATTAAGAACTTGAGCAACTTATCTTCCACCTCACCTACAAGAGCAATGACCTTTTGAATCATCTGTCCTGTAAGATCCTGATAGTCTTGAGCCATCAGAATTGCATTTAACTGTTCACATACCTTTTCGGCATTTGTTTTAGTATCATGAATGAGTCCATCAACATTTCTGCACAAGGTCACAAAATTATCTCTATCAATGCGACCATGCATCAATGCGCTCCATGCAGGCATTAGTTTTTCAACTGCCATCTGAAGACTCTTCACCATAGGTTCACAAGCATCAACAGCATCTAAGGTTCTAGATGCAGCAGAATCTGTCATTTTAATAATTGATGACAGTCTCTCTGATGCTCTTGGCATATCAACATTTGCAATTACTCTTAATCTTTCGTCTTCGGCAAAAGACTTAATTGCATTGTGCAGATCACGTGTAAGAGTACCTACTTCAGCAAAGATTTCATCCTCTTTAGGAGTTGAAAATACTCTTGAAAGAGCCAACAACTTAGACTGAGCTTCTTCCTGCATTCCTGCTTCTACTAAAGCTTTAATATCGTCTAAATCTTCGACTGTCAGTTCTTTCGTAACTACGTCAGCCATTACCTTAACCTTATTCGAAACGCTCAAAGATCTTATCTAACTTAGCTTTTAATGTAGCAGCGGTAAATGGCTTAACAATGTAGCCATTAACACCTGCTTTAGCAGCTTCGATGATCTGTTCACGTTTTGCTTCTGCTGTAACCATTAGCACTGGTAGAGCCTTTAACTTAGGGCTCTTACGGATTGCCTTTAATAGGTCAATACCCTGCATAATAGGCATATTCCAATCGGTTACAACGAAATCAAAATCACCTGCTTCTAACATAGGTAAAGCAGTAGCGCCATCGTCAGCCTCGTGAGTATTGTTAAATCCTAGATCACGAAGCAGATTCTTAATAATGCGTCTCATTGTTGAGAAATCATCAACAATCAGTATCTTGATATTCTTGTCCAAGATTATCTCCTTTGCACAGATTCAGGGTCGTTTTGATCCGTCTATCTTTATACTTATAGGCAGTTTATTTTTAAATTACCACCTAATTCAAAAAAAAATGTTAACTGTCACTACTTAGAACACCAATCTTTGAGCAGAGATCTCAATCTTGCCATTGATTGTGAAAGTAACTGACTGATTCTTGATTCACTTAAATCAAGAACCTTTCCTATTTCTTTTAAGTTCAATTCTTCATCATAGTACAAAGAAAGAACTTGCTGTTCACGCTCTGGAAGCTTCTTAATAGCTTCTACAAGCGAAACCTTAAATTTTGATGTTGCAAGAGTATCAAATAATTTATCTTTGGTGTTATCTCCACCCTCTGCAATAACATCGGCACTTACGCCAAGATCTTCAATACCAATCATCTGACTTGATGAAGAATCATTAAGCATCTGATGATATTTATCGATATCAACTCCAAGTTCGTTTGCAATTTCATAATCTCTAGGCTCTCTACCTAATTTGTTTGAAAGTCTGGAGATTGCATCAGAAATACTTCTAGTATTCTGATGAACTGAACGAGGGGCCCAGTCTGACTGACGCAATTCGTCAATCATAGCGCCACGAATTCTGATTGAAGCATAAGTTTCAAATACAGCACCATGACCATCTTCATAGTGTGAGGCTGCATCCATAAGTCCAATCATACCTGACTGGATTAAATCATCTACTTCAACGCATGCAGGTAGTCTTGCCTTCAAGTGTAAGGCAATTCTCTTTACCAATGGGGCATAAGACTCTACAAGTCTGTTCATATCCAGACGTTGTTGAGCCTGATAAGCTTTTGCTCCGTTTAACATACCTGCCATATAATATTCTTTCTTTTGTAAACGTTATCTTCTTTTATGATAAGCGTTTTTGCTCTTATTGCTTATTGTTGTTGATCAAATTTTCAACAAAAAATTCCAAATGACCACCTGCAACCTCAGGAATTGGCCATGTGGTAATTCTGTTTGCTAAAGTTCTAAAAGCTCTTGCAGCAGGTGAAGTTGGGAAAACCTCAACCACACATGAACGCTGACGAATAGCCTTACGCATGTTCATATCAACAGGGATACATGCTACTAACTCTAGTGTTGCATCAATAAAGCGCTCGGTTACGGTTACAAGCTTCTGGTACATTAGCTTACCTTCATCTAATGAATGTAGCTGATTACCAATGATCTTAAATTTCTTTACACCATAATCGCGAGATAAAACTTTCATCTGAGCATAAGCATCAGCAACAGATGTAGGCTCGTTGCAAACAACCATCAGAACATCTTGAGCTGCACGGCAGAAGGATAGAACCATGTCAGAGATGCCAGCTGCGGTATCAACGATAAAATAATCAATATCTTCCTTTAAGGTAGAAAAAGCTCTGATTAAACCGGCATGTTGCTCAACAGTAAGTTCAACCATCTGTTTTAAACCTGATGATGCAGGAACAATTCTCAAGCCATGAGGACCGGTCTGCAGAATATCCTGCAGTTCACACTCACCGTTTAACACATGACCTAAGTTCTTATCTACTTTAAGACCCAACATAACATCGATGTTAGCAAGACCTAAGTCAGCATCGAACAGCATAACTTTCTTGCCCATCTGGCATAATGCTACAGCAAGGTTCAGTGAAACACTGGACTTGCCCACACCACCTTTACCACCTGTTACGGTGATTACTTTTACTTTGCGTTTGCCGTTTGCTAGTTCTGCCATTTTTTATCCTTCTTATAATAAAATCTGTTAGGCTTCTTTCTCTAAAGCTATCTTTGCAACGTCATTTTCAACAGCACTTAAAGCCTTGACTGCCAGAGTTCTTGAAACAGGAACTGATAGATCCTCTGGGACTCTCTGACCATCTGTAATATATGAAAGTGTCAATTTTTGTTTGATACACAAAGATAAAGCGTCTGCTAAAGACTCACTTTCATCTACTTTAGTTAAGATCAATCCTTTAAGTCCTATTGAGTTAAAGTGCTCATAAGCCTGCTCTAGCACCCTGCGTTGAGCAGTTGCAGGTAGTACTAAATAGTGCTTGAGTTTTAACTTTGACTGCTGTTTTAACTGTGCAATTTGTGTGCCAAATCTTTCATCGTGCAAACCGACACCCACAGTATCAACTAGAACCAAGCTCTTGTCTCTTAGTGTATATAACATTTCTGGAAGTTCATCGAGCGATTTTATCGCAAAGGTAGAACATCCCATAATTCTTCCATAAGTCTTTACTTGCTCTACAGCACCAATTCTGTAATGGTCAGCTGTAATTAAAGCCACTCTGTCAGGACCATATCTCATCACAAATCTAGCTGCTAATTTAGCTAAAGTTGTGGTTTTACCGACACCTGCTGGACCTATGAGTGTCACTATTCCGCCTTCATTTACAATTTCGTCCTGTCCTACAGTAAGTCTCTTTTCAACAATAGAAGCTAACTGTCTCCAGGCAAAATTGAATGAAGCATCAGCATCAATATTTTCAGAGAGTTCTTGTGAGAGCTGTTTTTCAAAGCCTGAACTTAACAGAAGTTCATAAATCATGGCTCTAACAGGTTCTTCTCTTTTCTTACTATCTGACATGAGGCCTGCAAGCTCAAATTGCAAGAGGCGACGAATAGAATCTACCTCCTGACGCATCTTAGAGAGCTCATTTTTCTCATTTAAAGACTCTTTAGATTCGTATGAGGAAATTCCGTGTGTAGTCTCTACCTTCTTTGCTAAATCTCTATCTTTTTCTTTTACAAACAGATCTTTAAGACCTGACTGCTCTGATAAAGGAGCTGGAGGAACCTTGTTATTAAATGAGGTATTGGAGGCTTTTTTAGCATCAGTTGCTTTATTCTGCTCCTGTTTCTGGCGCTCTAAGATCTCTAAAAGGCTTCTTGCAAAGCCTTCAGCTTTTGAACCACCTACGCTATTAGGCTTAGAGGCTTCTTTAGATACAGGAGTTGTAGAGGCTTTTTTAGATGAGCTTAAAGTAACCTCATCATCTTTGATGATTCTTGAAAGAGGAGAATCCTCTTTTAATAATCTTTGAGTGATGCTGCCGTCATCTGCAGCATTTGAAGACAGATCTTCTACGCTTACAGTCTTAGTTTCAACGCCAGCAATGATTTCAACACCATTTGCAACACGCTTGTTAGACATAATAACAGCCTCTGCACCTAGCTCTTCTTTAATTTTGGCAAGAGCTGAGCGCATATCTGCAGCAACAAAGCGTTTTAATTTCATTTAGAACTCGTTCTTTTTATAATTTAGTGACACTTATGAAAATCTGTACAATTTTCTGTAAAAGTGCGATTTAAGTCAATGACTAAACGTATATTAAATTCAATATTGTTAAGTAGATTATGCAATTTTGGCTAAAAATGCATAATCTTTAAAACTTTTGCTAACGCATACCTAAATTCTGCTGATTATTCTGATTTCCTACGACACTGACAATCTTAATCTGTTTGTCATCAGGAACTTCTTGATAAGAGAGAACTCTAAGACCAGGAATTGTATTCTTAACAAATCTTGATAAGGTCGATCTTAAAATACCTGAGGTTAATAAGATAGCAGGCTCGCCTTCCATCTCCTGATTAGAGGTTGCATCCATAAGTGAACGCTGTAATCTGTCAGCCATACCAGGCTCAATACCGATACCTTCAGCACCACCAGTCTCTAAAGACTTATGTAAAACTTTCTCTAAATCTGGAGCTAATGTAATTACAGGGATGGTATTCTCTGAACCTACAATATCCTGAATAATCAGTCTGCGCAGACCGATACGACAAGCTGCGGTCAATACCTCTGGATCCTGACTCTTAGGACCGTACTCAACTAATGTTTCAAGTACAGTTCTCATATCACGAATAGGTACACCTTCATTTAAGAGGTTCTGCAGAATATGAGTTAATAAACCTAAATTGATTACAGAAGGAACCAAACCATTTACAAGCTTTGGCTGTGACTTTGCAACGATATCAAGAATATTCTGAACTTCTTCTTGGCCTAATAATGAAGCGCAGTTGTTCACTAAGATCTGAGATAAGTGGGTTGCAATTACAGTTGAACAATCCACCACGGTATAACCTAAGCCTAAAGCCTTATCATTATCGTTTTTGCTAATCCATACAGCATCAAGACCAAAAGCAGGATCTTTTGCTTTAAGACCTGGAATATCACCGAAGACCTGACCTGGATTAATTGCCATATCGCGCTCAGGCTGAATTTCAGCTTCACCAAAGGTTACGCCCATAATGGTAATTCTGTAAAAGTTAGGTCCTAAATCAAGATTGTCTCTAATATGTACAGGTGGAATTAAGAAACCTAAATCCTGTGACAGCTTCTTTCTTACGCCTTTTACACGATTTAACAGTTCACCATTCTGATTCTTATCAACCATTGGGATCAGTCTGTAACCTACCTCAAGGCCGATAACATCAACCTCAGAGACATCATCCCATGACAATTCTTTTTGTTCAGCACTAGGAGCTCCTGCTTTAGCACCGCCCTTTTGTACCTCAGTTTTAGCTTTTAGAGCCTGAGATTCTTTATGCTTCTTGATGATTAAACCGATGATGGCGCAAATTGAAGCTAGCATTAAGAATGCTACATGAGGCATGCCTGGTACTACGCCCATTACAGCTAAAACAGAAGCTACAATGTACATTGTCTTTGGCTTTGAGAACAAGTCTGTAACCACCTGCTGACCCATTTCCTGTTTTGAGCTACTCTGACGTGTAACGATAATAGCTGAAGCTACAGATAAGAGTAAGGAAGGGATCTGGGCTACCAGACCGTCACCGATGGTTAGAATAGCGAAAATGGAAGCAGCTTCACCTACTGTCAAACCATGGTTAAAAGTACCGATGATAATACCACCTACAAGGTTGATGATCATAATCAGCAAGCCTGCAACAGCATCACCTTTAACGAACTTTGAAGCACCATCCATAGAACCGTAGAAGTCAGCTTCTCTAGTTACATCAATACGTCTTTGTCTTGCTGTATCCTGATCGATAATACCGGCGTTTAAGTCAGCATCAATAGACATCTGCTTACCAGGCATAGCATCCAAGGTAAATCTTGCGGATACTTCAGCGATACGACCAGCACCTTTGGTAACAACCTGGAAGTTAATGATAATTAAGATAGCAAATACAATGATACCTACAGTGTAGTTACCACCCATAACCACGTTACCGAAAGCTTCAATAACTTTACCAGCAGCTGAGGTACCATCCTGACCGTGCAGCAAAATCACACGTGTTGAAGCTACGTTTAATGACAGTCTTAAAATTGTGGTTAACAGTAGTACTGATGGGAAAGAACCAAAGTCCAGTGGCTTTTGTGAGTAAATAGCTACCAAAAGCACAATCATGGATAAAGCAATGTTCAAAGAGAACAGCATATCCAGTAAGAATGGTGGCATTGGCAGAGTGATCATAGACAGACAGGCTAGCACCAGGATAGGAGTACCTATCTTGAACATAGAGATCTTCTTATAGGCGGTGTTGCCTATTGCAAGACCTTTTGCTACCTTTTCATTGCGTTTTGCTGCTCCAATAAAATTGGTAATAGCAGCAGGAACCTTTATTTTATCTAGAATTGCCACGTGTCAAAATTCCGTAAATCACTATATTTTTACTGTAACAAGCATTTTATATGCCTTACAGTTCGAAAATCTTATCAAACTCTATCAAGGTTTTTATAAGATCTTTGTATTCTTGCCACCTGCCTCTATATATTTCTTGCGCATATGTGTGAATGAGCACTTTTTGAGGTAGCGGAGTGTCAGAATTTACAATTTCCATCATTCTAGGAAACAGTACAAATTCAAGCCACTGATGAAATTCCATGGTATCCATGAAAAAAGGAGTATTAGTGTTAAAAGCACTGTCTTCAGGTCTATTCTTACCATCAGACCATAGACCTAATTTATTAAGTTCTTTTTGAATATTTGATAATGAAAGAACAACCTGTTCTTTTTTATTAAGCTTATTCATTTTCTAAAAATTGAGACTCTAAAAAATAAGACTCTGAACATTACTGCTCTGAACATTGCAGATCTGAAAATTGCTACTCTGAAAACTACTGTTCAGAAAAATACTGCTCAAGAATAGCTACAGCTGACAGACAATCAATTGCCCCTTTGTCTTTAGCTAAAGCTCTAAATCCGCCCTGACTGAAGATCTCATCTTTAGCCTGAGCTGAGGTTAGACGTTCATCGACAAAAGCAACCTGAATTTTAAAGTTCTGAGAAAGTCTGTTGCCAAATTTTCTGGCTCTTTTAGTCATCAACTGTTCTGTACCATCCATATTCAGTGGAAGACCTACTACAAACAGAGATGGACGCCAGTCTAAGATTAGTTTTTTTAAGGCTACCTCATTAGGAATACCGTCTTTAGCCGGTATTGCCTTTTGTGGGGTACAGGTTTTAGTTACAGTGTTTCCTGTGGCTACACCAATATGTGAGGTGCCAAAGTCAAAACAGATAATGGTACTCAATTTAATCTTGCTCCACCAAATAAGATTGGTTGTCTTCTGCTAGGACCGAATAAGGCAGAGGTCATTACAGAATAGTCTTTTAAAGACTCAAAACACTCATCACCTAAGTGATTATGCATCATGGTAGGCTGCAAAGGAGTAGTAATTACCATAGGCAGGTTATTTGCTCTTCTTGCTCTTAATAACTCTGGTAACAGCTGTTTATCATAAGCTGTCAGAGCTTCATTATTTTTGCAAAGACCATCTAGTATTAACAGATCAACTGTTACAAAGCGTTGCCATGCCTTATTCTTTGCATCAATATCATAGCTTGTGTCAGCCTGACTTGGCACTTTAGCTTTTTTGATTTGGTTGTAATCGCAAATTTCAACTTCTTTCCAGATTTTGTTTAAAACTTCGTTGGCAACACAATTACAAATATAGGTTTTGCCAGTACCTGCAGCGCCCTGTAACAGTAATAAAGCAGGAGCAGCTGAAAACTGACCTGATAAAAAGGCCATAGAGCAAAAAGCTTTGGCAGTATTGAAAGCTTCGCGATTCATATCATCTAGTAGAGCTTTTTCAAAGGTATTGTTAGGTAAGACCTTCTTGCTCTCATAGATACTATTTACAAAGGTTTTATGATTTTCAAGACGTTCTTTTGCAAGCTCTAAACTAGCACTTCTAGCATCCATAGCTCTTAATTTAGCAACATCATCTTTCTCTTTTATATCGGAAAGATCAACCTTGTTGCCTGCTAGTTCTTCAATAGCTTTAACCAGAGTTTCAAAGCCATTGTGCATTCCTTGTTTTTTAAAATCTTCTGCCATACTGCCCTCTATAAATTGTGACTAGATTTTACCAAATTACAGAGGATTTAACTCTATATTATTCACAGATTATTGTTTGTTGAGCTCATCTTTAGATGGTGATGATTTGCGATTATAAAAAGCCTCTGTAAAGACTTGGCATAGAGGGCTCAAGCTTTACAGAGGTAGGATTATGATAATAAAAAAGTGAATTTGAATTATCTTGAAGTTAAAGAAAATTTAACTGGCACAGAAACATTAAGCTCTTTGCCTAAAACTTTGCTGTCAAAGCCTACTGCTTTTGAAGCAAGAGAGTTACACTCTCTGTCTAACAGTGGATATTCAGATGACTTTTTAAGCGAAGCTGATACAACTTTTCCAAATTTATCTACATTAAAAACAATGACACACTCCCCTTCTTGGTTTAACTTTTTAGCTTTAAGCGGATACTGCTTTTTTGAAGACAAAAAAGCTAACAGAGAATTAAAGGCATTCTTGTAAGAGATTTTTGCCTGTTCTCTTTCATAGGCAATTTTGGCTTTGCTTTCATTCTCGCTGTTATTAGTAGAATTAAGATTTTCGCCTTGTTTTGCCAATTTTTCTGTATTTTTAGCTATTTTTATCTCTTTTTTAGCTACTTTCTCTTTGTTTTTAACAATTTTCTTCTCATTTTTAGTTTTTACTTTTTTCTCTACTTTCTTTTCTACCTTTTTGTCTACCTTCTTATCTTCTTTTACCTTGGTCTCGATTTTCTCTTCACTTTGAAAATCGTCTTTTACATGCTCATTTACAGGGTTTACACGTTCTTCTGTTTTAATTTCTTCTACAACCTTAGGCTCTTTTAAGACTACATTAGAGTCCATAACCGTCACAGCATATGCAGCTTGTGGTTCAACTTGAGCCTCAACTTCAACCGAGGTATTAAATTCAAAGACAGACAAAAGCACTATCAACACTAAGAGTGTGATTAGAAAAGAAGCTCTATTAGCTTTTTGCTCGTACTTATCGTAAAGGTTCATCTTGTGTTAAACGTGCTTTATTCTTTATCTTTTGCAGTGGGAGCAGGATTATTCATACTCTCAACATTGGCATTACTTTTCATGCCATCTTCTTTGTTATTTATAGACTTGTTATTTATAGACTTGTTATTTGTAGCTTTGTTATTTGTAGCTTTGTTATTTGTAGCTAAGATAAACTTCCCCTCTCTTTTGCTTTTAGCCAGATCCACAAGATCTAAAAAAGCCTGAAATGGGCAATTAGCGTCAGCTGCAATGTTCAATTGAGCCTCTTTATTCTCATCTAGCATTAAGGCAAGCTTATCAAGTGTTACCTCATCTTTCTTGATAAGGTATTTACCCTCAGTAGTTACAGTTATGCTGATTAGATTGTTCTCTCTAATCTTTTCTGAGTACTGACTTTGAGGCAGCGTGATCTTTAAAGCTGTCTGAGAAAAGCTCATGGTCAAGATAAAAAAGATGAGCAACATAAAGATGACATCGATTAAAGGTGTCAGATCGATATGCGCATCATCTGAAATCAGGTTGATGTCTTTATCAAGTTTCATCTCTTTGCCTTTGTCCTAAAGCCTAATTTGCTCTTTCTACTTTGTTAAAGGAGCTAATAGCCTGATAAGTATGCTCAATGGTCTCCATTAAAAAGATCTTCATGCGCATCGACAGAAGGTAGAACATAACTAGAGTAGGAATAGCTACACACAGTCCCATTACCGTTGTAATTAAAGCCTGCCAGATACCTAAGGCTAATAATTGCGGATCCTGATTTGAGAGTTTGGAGATCTCTTCAAAGATGGTAAGCATTCCTAAAACCGTACCTAACAGACCTAATAAAGGTGAAATTACGGTAATTAGCTTTAGGACAATTAAGCCGTTAGTTACAGAGCGGAAGTTCTTATTAAAAAGATAGACTACCTCTGCTCTTAAATCATCAGAATGCTGCTGATGGGTAGTTACCATCGCATAGATGATATTCAAAAAGGGATTACCACCATGATAGTCTTTTAAGCACTTTTCTTCATTGGTTGAAGTGTTTACAAAGGTCTTTTTAAAGCTCTTCCAAGCAAAGCTAGTATAAAGATAGTTTCTAATACTGATATAGATAGCGACAATACCGATTAGAACAATCACAAGTCCACATGGACCTGAGAGGTTATAGAGTTTTTCTAAATTCATTTTGATTATTTATATCTTTGCTTTAATTGTTAATTCTGTTCAATCCATCTTCTAGCGGTCATTGCTGCCATCTCAAGATCAGTGGTATCAGGATGAGTTGAAGCTTCTTTAATTCTTTTTTGATGATTCTCATCATTCTTTAAATGAGGAAAAGCTATATACATTTTCTCTAGCACCTCAGCGCTAACCTTACCCTGAATGAACATATTGCCTAACAGGACATTGCTTTTATCAAGACTCTCACAGGTCTTTTGCATCACCTCAAAAGCACCTTTAGAATCAGGTCTGCCACCTAATGTGCCAAAGATACCGACATTCTTGTCTTTTAAAGATTTAATCACCTCTAAAGCTTTGATGTCAGCATGACCTGAATCTAACCAAAAGCCTACTAAGACATTCTCGTAGTCATCAGAGTTTTTATAATCATCAACCTTAACTAAGGTGCATTTATCCACCTTGTTTGAATTTACTAAATTCTCAAAGATAGCTTTTGCTACCTTTAAAGTATTACCGGTAACTGAACTTACAACAATTTGGGTATTCATATTTTGCCTTTACATTCTAAATTTGGTGGATAAGCCTTTTAAAAAGCTTTTATTACTTTTGATTTTCTAGGATAAAAGACATGAAACGCTCAACTTCAGCCTCGTCATGCTTATGATTCTCACGACCTAAATAGAGTGAGAAAATAGAGTTTCCATCTTTTCCTAAAAAGACGATTTGATAAGAGGTCAGGTGCATAAAAGGCAGTTTTAAAAGACCTATGTAAGTTACAGACTCTTTTACTAAATGTCCGTTTAGACAGCCTTTTTCAAAGAGATTGAAATAGCCCATGCCCTCTTTGCCAGGACCTATCTTGGTATCAATTTCAAAGATATTGCCTGCTTTTTCTAAAAATAAGGTCAACTTTTTAAATCCAGTTAAAAACTCCCAGACCTTATCAAAGACGCTATTATCTAAAATCAAAGTATCTTTCTGATTAAGATTTTGTAAAACTTCAAGTTCAGTGGTGTTTAAGGCATTTTTAAGCATCATAAGGCCCATGCACTTACCTGAGGATAGGATCTCTTCAATCTTATTTTTTAAATCATTCATTTGTTTATCTCACTCTTGGTTTAATTTATTCTGGGTTTAATTTATTCTGGTTTTAACTGGCCTTGTTTTAACTAGTCTTGGTTCCTGATTTCAATTGCATCAAAGTAGTCTTCATCGATCAACTCAAGATCATGTGTAATGACGACGACACAGTGACCTTTTTTGGAGAAATTAAGCAGGATCTGCTTAATTTTTCGCATATTTTCACCATCTAAGCCTGAGGTTGGCTCATCTAACACTAAAATCTTAGGATTTTTGCACAAGGCACAACCGATGACTAAACGCTGCTTTTGACCACCTGACAGGGATTGAGGATGACGGTATTCAAAGTTCTCTAAAGAGAGTTCCTTTAGAACTTCTTTAATACTCTCATTGGTGCACTTTTTACCTGAAAGCTCGAAACAGGATTTAAGCTCATTGTGAACAGAACTCATGTTTAACTGATAATCTGTGTTCTGCAAGACAATAGAGCCATAAGATAAAGGATGTTTTACAGAATCATCTGTAAATATTACTTTGCCATTAGTTGGTTTTTCTAAACCAAAGACAAGTCTTGATAAGGTTGTTTTACCTATACCGTTGCGACCTAAAAGGACATGAAAGCCTAATGGGAAAGCTACATTTAAGTTTTTAAAGATCTCTTTGCCATTTTTGTATTTAAAAGAGAGCTCTCTACATTGAGCGATACAATCATCAGAATTTTCAACATCAGAAAACTCAAGACGCTTCAAGCTCTCACGGCGATCGTTAACTACAGTTTTTCTTAGACCATACTTTTTGATGATCTCATTTGAGATCACGCTAAAGTCACCTTCTTCAACTACACTGCCCTGCTCTAGGATATAAACTTTGTCAGCATAGCCTTTTAGGTAATAAAGACGGTGATCTACTACCATGATGCAGTAGTTATCCTGCTTTAATCGATTGAGGATCTTAGCGAGCTCTTCAGTTGACTCTGGGTCAAGATTAGCTGTAGGTTCATCGAGGATAATGTTCTTTACCTGCATAGCTACAACTGTAGCTAAACCTACCTTTTGCTTTTGACCTTCTGATAAAGAGTCAATGGCCTGATTTCTAATCTCCTCAAGTGAGAACATCTCAATTACAGAATTTACGCGCTCAATAATCTGAGCTTTGGTAAGTCCTTTCCATTCAAGTGCAAAGGCAATTTCGTCTTCAACATTTAAAGCAAAGAACTGACGCTCAGGATCCTGAAACAGAGTACCTACTAAAGTACTTACATAAGCTAACTCTTCACCTACGATGTTGATACCATCAATGAGGATCTCACCTTCTAAAGTACCACCGTAGTAATTTGGACACAGACTGTTTACTACTCTTAATAAAGTAGATTTACCGCAACCTGATACACCTGTACATAAGGTAATTTCACCGTCTTTAGCAGTAATTGAGATATCTTTTAAATTAGATTTGGTTTCATCAGCATAAGCATAACTTACATGTTTTAATTCAATCATGGATGTCCTGCCTTGTTAATAAATGAACCTCCACATGCATACTCAAGATACAAACTTACAGCACAGACGATTACAGCTAGAGCAATAAGTGAGTAATCACGTCGATGCAGACACTGATTTTTCATATTGCAGTGTTTGTTCTGACCAATTCCCTTTAACTCACAGGCTATTCCAAGATCCTCAGATGAGCGTAAAGACATAAAGACTAATGGAGAGAAGCTAAGTCTTATGAGTAACAATGGATGCTTTAGAATATTCTTAACTGAAAATTCAAAGCCACGTATCTTCATGGCCTCAAAGACCTGCTTGATGTCATTGATAAAGGTAGGCACAAAGCGGATCATCACAGCCCCTGGCAAATAAATCATGAAAGGCAAGTGCAGATTCTGTAAGGTAGTCAAAAGATTCTGCATTCTAATGGTAAGAGTAAGTGGCATCACCACATTCATCACGCAGGCACCACGCATAAAAGGCACTGCCAATTTTGTAAAATCAGCACTGTCTTTTACCATTGGAATGTAGATAGCAATGATATTGACGCAGGTAAGTGAAATTATCATGACCACCGTCATGAACATGTAGCTTACAAATAAGATCCTGTAGCGTTGCATCAATAAGGCATAGCTTAAAGTTACTACAAACATTAAAAATAAAGGCTCAAACTTTGTCATAAACAAAGCGCAGATTGAGCAAAACACCGACAAAAGCATTTTGCTTTTGACGTTGTACTTATATAAAACGGAATTATTAACGGTTAATGATGCCAGCATGTTTTAATTCTCTTGCGCAGTACACACCTGTACCTAAACCTAAAAGTGAACCTATATAGCCAATAGCTACAATACCTACGACCATAAAAATTACACCAGGTGTTTCACGTACCATGATGTAGCTGACACGCAGTGAAGCAGTCTTTGAGATAAGATCGTAGAAAAAGGCTCCCACTACAGGAGCGTAACTTCTCTTACATCCACCAGTTAAAATCACGCACAGCTCGGTTAACATAGCTGAGAGCAAACTTGAAGGAATAGAGGTAATACCACCACCTAGCAGTACAAAACTTATGAGTGCACTTACTAAGGAAAACAGAGTTAAAGCACCTGTTTTTCTTACTTTGTACAAAAGAACAACCATAAGTGTTGTAAAAACCAGATTCTTTAGAATTAGTGAGACAGGATTTAGACCACCACCTGCTAGAGCAATGATCATGGTCACTACTTTTACAGAGGCTGCAAATACGCCTATTACTACTAATTCTCGACAGTTAAAGTATCTTTTTTTCATAATGTCTTTTTAAAGAAGAGTAGAAGCTAAGCTTCTACTCTTAGATTTAATTGCTTTTTATTGGAACAAAGCTATTTGGAATTATGATTTCTGTAAACCATGCTTACTAGAACTTAGCTGACACAGTTACAAAGCCATGAGAACCTGGCTCTGCAATCGCGTCTGTAGTGTAGTAACGCTTGTTTAGAATGTTTAACCAGCCTGCGGTTACTACATACTGACGCTTCTCACCAAAGCTTCCTGATACTTCAAAGTTACCTGTGGTAAAGCCACCCTGATGAGTTGTTGCTACTGCATCGTCAACAACCTTGGTGTAGTTTCTAGCACTCTGTGAACGAGCATATGCATCAGTATTTAAAGTCCAGTTACCAAAGTCATGCTCATAACGCAGACCAAAGCGTGCGATAAGCTTTGGAGTATTGGTGTCATAGGTAGCACCTAAGATTGAGCTTTCATTATCAAAACGACGACGCATGTAGGTAATGCTGGTGTATGGAGTGATACCTGCTTCAAAGTCATATGAAAGTACAGTCTCTAAACCAAAGGTCTTAGCACTTGCTACGTTGTAGTACTGACGTAATGCCTGCAGGTTTGAAATTGTCTCTTTAGTTGCAATAAAGTTTTTTGACTTAGTTAAGAAAGCACTTACATCAGCAAAGAATCTGTCTGAAGCATGACGGATACCTAATTCATAGCTGTTTGAGGTCTCAGCTTTAAGATCTGGATTACCATAAACGGTAGCGCCACCCATTGAAGTTGAGAAATATCTCTCTTGTAAAATAGGTGCTCTAAAGCCCTGACCAAAGTTAAATCTTACAGCAGTATCTTCAAGACCATTCCAAACTAAACCTGCGTTAAACACAGTACGGTTATTAGTTGAATCGCCAGTATCTGATGAGGTGATTAAACCGTTTAGATTGTTAACCTTAAGGTTGGTATCAGCATTTGATTTTACCTTGGTGTAGCGCAGACCATAGTTTGCAACAAAATCAAATGGTAACTGAGTTTCGTTTGATAAGAAGCCGTAAATGGTCTTCTGACCACCTGATAAAATACCTCTGTTGTTTACAACATCACGTGATACATTCTGATGAACATTCTGATTTACCATGCCAGACATTGTTACATCCATAGTCATATCCATATGACCTTTGGTAGTTGTCTGTGAGGTAAAGCTGTCGTTCTCAACACCGGCACCTGCAATTAAGTAATTAGCATCACCTAGTGTCCACTCAGTCTGAGCTGTTGCTGCATTTGTTAAAATGGTGTTTTTAGCACCAGAGTTTACAGTCATTGAGGTTGTAATATCTCTTTGAGTAGTAATGCTTCCCTTAGGGGATGTTTTTACAGTAGTAGATGAGCTACTCTCTGACTGCTTAATTCTGTTTACCATGATCTTTTGATTTAACTGATGGTAAGCATCTACTCTTACTCGTGCTAAGGTATCAGTTAAATTCTTTAACTCAGCAAATACGTTTACCTTACTGCGCTTCCATACAGGGATCTCCACACCAAAGTCATCATAGCTACCTGTATCTTCTGTAGTTGAGTTAATGTCTGAATCAAAATACTCACCATTAACACCTAAGGTAACCTTGTCAGTAAAATCGTAAGATAACAGACCATCAAAATTCTTTTGACGATATGAAGTGCCTTCAATTACCTTATGAGGAACACGTAAGTTACCAGCTTCTACGTTAGCAGCTCCAAATCTGTAACCTACACCTGAAACTTTACCTGAAACACCAGCACTTTCACGCCAGGCGTCACCTGAACCGTCATAACCTGCTGCAACATCAGCTGTAAAAGGCTTATCAGCATTCTTTTTAGTAATGATGTTTACAACACCACCGATAGCATCTGAACCGTATAAAACAGAGTTAGGACCTTTGATTACCTCGATCCTCTCAACTGATGCAGGATCAATTAACATTGGAGTGCCTGACATTGATTTATGCTCAGAGATCTTTTGACCATCAACTAAAACTAAAGTTCTATAAGCATCCTCACCACGAATACCGATACGTTTTAAACCTTGAGAACCATCATTATTAACCTCAACACCAGGTACATCTTTTAAAAGATCACCGATGGTGCTAGCACCTGACTTTTTAATCTGTTTTTCAGAGACCACGCTAACACTTACAGGTACCTGTAGTAAGTCACGCTCAACTCTAGTTGCGGTAACTTCAATACCTTTGGTCTTAACCTCCTCTGCATAAGCTTTGGTAAAAGCTGATGTCAAAATTAGAGTGCAAGCTAAAGCAAGTTTAGTTTTTCTCATAATGATTTTTCCTTGTTTTATGTTGGATATATATGTATTTGAATTTTTTTAGGTTGTGTGACTTTTAAGCTGTCACAAATACACGATGCTGCAGATAGTTAATTAAAAGCTGCACCATGGTTACTGCCCAGAAACGACCTGGTAAGGTAAGATCTGCAAATTTACCTTTATCTGTCAGCAAACCTGCGCTCTGCCATTGAGAGATCACCTCTTTTAAAGAGTCCTTTAAGTTGACATTAAAGTTCTGTTCAAAGTAATCCCAGTTGATAAAGCCAAGTTCTACCTGTTCACCTAGTTTCTTGTACAAGCGCCAGTTCTTTTCAGGTACAAACATCATCAGAGCGCTCTTTTTACCCTCATCAATCTTTTCTAACCATTTCTCATAGCTTCTGACATTCATGAAACTTACGCCCTGAATTTTGCCACCGGCACCTGGTCCAAAAGCTAAAGTATCAGCATCAGATTTAGCTAAGACGTTATATAGATTTCTCTCTCTGAAGGTCTTACCAAAGTGAGACACACTAAGATCTCTAAAGTGGTTATCTAATAAGTACTCAAAGCCACGTTTGTACATTCTGGCTCTTTGTTCTTTTGAAGGTGCTTCAGGCATCTTGCCTGCCTTTACAAGCTTCTCTAAAGGAGAGCCTTCGAGCATGATGAGTTGGTATAAATCCACACCGTCAATTGGTAAAGATGAGACAATCTTTAAGTCCTCATCCCAGTTCTTGTCATTCTGTCCTGGCAGACCAAAGATTAAATCGATGATGACAGCAGCATCGTCATATGAGGACAGATGCTCAAGACCACGGATAAGATCCTCTTTTGAGCTTAATCTGCCCATGCGTCTGCGCACTTCAGTATCAAAAGACTGTACACCTAAGGAAAAGCGGTTAGCTCCTGCTGCTAAACAGGCTTCAATCTTGTCATCAGTAAAGTATGAAAGACGACCTTCAACTGTAAATTCACAGTCATTAGCTAATGGGAAAATCTCATGACAGGTTTTGATAATGCGATGTAAGTCTTCAGCTTCTAAAGCTGTAGGAGTACCACCTCCCATGTATACAGCATGAATTGGAGAAGTGCCTACTGATTTTGAGTTCTCCCACATTCTCATTTCTTTAATCAAAGCATCGGTATAGCGCTTTGACTCTTCTTTCTTGTAAGGAGAGATATAGAACATGCAGAATGAGCATCTGGTCTGACAGAATGGCACGTTAATATAAATAGCGCTCTTGGTTGTTCTCTTAACGTTTGAAAGAATATCTATTGCATATGGGACAAATGGATGAGGTACCACTTTCACGTTAGAGCTGTTGTGAGACATGCTCTTTTCACCGAAGGCATTCTCTAATGGATCTGAACTTATCTTAGCGCGGTAATCTAATTCTAAATTCTGTGCTTTTGCCATTTGCTCCATCATTTTTTCCATAGGCATCTTAGGAGCTGCACCACCTAATTTAGGCATCAGCATCTTTCCCATCTTTTTGAACTCTTCTACAAGTTCTGAGAAATCAACTTCACCTGTAGGTGAGGTGTGTTTTTTTAAGTAATGCTCAAATGGAAATTCAATTATTTTAGATAAGCTCATAGTTGTTGGGTAAAAACTCTTTGATTTAAAATAAAAATTAAATTAGCTATATATAATTGCGGTTAGCTCTTTATAATTTACGTTAGCATTGACTAACTTATAAAATAAACTTGCACTATACAGAATTATTTTCAAAAGATCAACTTTGGTGCGAACTTTTTATTTTACAAACGGTGTGAGTTTTAAGAGAAATTTGAGACATCAGACGAGGCTATTAGAATACACAGCAACTCAAATATGAGGATATTCTGTTATGAGGATATTCTGTTATGAGGATATTCTGTAATTGAGTCGCTGTGTAAAAGATCGCTGTGTAAAAGATCTTTGTACAAGTATATTGTTTTAAAGCTATTCAGTCTTAGCAGCTATGAGTGTAGAACTCTCGTCTTTACGTAAGATGGCTCCTACATAAACTAATAACACTAAGTTCATGACTAAGGCATATAAGATTGGAGGGATAGTCATGATTTCAGAGTTAAAGACAAATGGACTTGAAGCAATAGCAATGGCCTGAGCTGCGTTTTGCATTGCAACTTCAATGACGATTGTGCGTCTTGTCTTTGATGACTGATGACACAGTCTTGAAAGTAATGATGCTGCAATGACAGCAAAGACAACTAGCAGTAACACACTTAAACCTAACTTATCTAAGTGGTTAGCAATGTTCTGATAGTGCTTTACAAAAAAGATCGATGCTAAAAGGATTAAGCATGGAAAGGCAAATTTAGATAATACCTTTGAGATCTTTACAGCTGCATTTTTAAAGTAATGCTGAGTAAGTACACCTAAGATAATTGGAATTAACATCAAAACTACGTTTTGAACTAAGAGCTTACCTACTGGAAGTTGTACTGCACCAAATTCAGACTCTGTGCCGTTTGCATTTAATATGGATACACATAAAGACATGATGACAGGCAAAGTCACCAAAGTCACAATGGAGCTTACAGCTGTCATGGATACAGATAAAGCTACATCGCCTTTAGCTATGTATGAAAAGATATTAGAAGATGAGCCACCAGGACAGCAGGCAATTAAAACTAAACCAATAAAGAAAACAGTATCTAACCCCATAAAGTAAGCAATAGCAATGGCAATTACAGGTAATACTACTAACTGACCTGTAAGACCTACAGCCATAGGTAGAGGCTTTTTTAATAACATCTTAAAATCATCGGACTTTAAGGTAAGACCTAATGAATAAGTCAGAATGGTTAGAATTGGTAGAACAATAAAGATTGGATTCACTTTTCTTTCCTCATAAAGTTGCTTCATTGTAATGGGAAATGCGCATTTAATAAAGGTATGTATTATTTATTTTACAAAAAGAAAAATATTGTCATGAAGAATGCATCAAATGTGAGCTAAATGAAAATTTACGATAAAATTCGACATTTTTTACGCAATTTTTTCAAATTTTTTCAAAAAAATTTACATTTGATTTTCTATAAGTGTAAAATAATTTTCAATAATGGAATTTTTGTACAAGACCTTACAAGAAAATACTAATATTAGGAAAAGACCGTGAGCATTTTAAAGAAACTAAGTAACCCTCAGATTAAAGCATCTAAATCAGATAACAAACTAATTCACTACTTTTTATCTAACGGTCTTAAAGCGTGTTCTTCATCTATATCAGAGATCTCTGCTGATTGTGATATCAGCCATGCAACAGTCACCAGATTCGCTAGAAAATTCGGTTTTGATACTTTAAAAGACTTCAAAATTTCTCTAGCACAGGATCTTGGCGCTCAAGACAGTGATAACAAAGGCAAGAGAACCGCTATTAACCTCAAAGAAAGTTGTGAAACTACCGCTCAGAAGTTGCTGCAGTTAAACCAGACTCTTTTATCACAGACTGCCGTTGAAATTGGCTATGAGCAAGTGACTAAACTAGCTAAAGAGATGGTGTCAGCAAGACACGTATTCTTCTTTGGTATTGGAAGTTCTGGTTTCTTAGCACGTGATGCTGCCAGAAAATTTGCCCGTATCGGTATTGATGCCCGCTGTTATACAGATTCTCATGAGATCATGACCCATTCTGTAATGACTAACAGTCAGGATTTAGTAATTTATATTTCAAATTCTGGTAAAACTGGTGAACTGGTAAAATCAGCTTCTATCTGTGCTAAAAAGGGCGCTATGATTTGTGCGATTACAGCAGAGACAGCCTCCCCTCTTTACACCTTTACCGATATTACAGTTTTACATGCTGTGCATGACTATGATCTAGCACATGGTTATGCTGACTCAAGATTGAGTGTGTTCTTTATCATCGATTTAATCTACATTGAGCTTATCAAAGTAATTGGTGAAAAAGCCATTAAGATTAAGCAGGATACACAGGATGCTATTGAGTCACTCTCATCATCTAATGACTAGTAGCTTAATGATTAAGCAACCAATTTCTACTGCAGTTCTCTGCAGTAGAATTTAATTTTACAAATCCCCCTCATTTCTATTTATTTTCATCTAAAATCTGCACTTTTTGTCAGTAAATTAAGGCTCTGTCTTTTTTCATACCTTAGAATTTCATAGCTAAGAATGCTATACCGAGGTAAGAAAATGAGTTTAAAAGACAGAGAGAATTCTCCAATATTAAGAAAGGTACGTACAAAGACGAAATCAAAGAAGGCAACTGTTTGTAAGTGTCTGTGTTCGGTGCTCTGTTGTGCCTACTTCATCTCTTTAATGCCAAATGTTTTTAACCTTTGGATCAATGTCTCCCCTTCTATTCCTTACGGGATCTATAAAAAAGTTACTAAGTACCCACAAAAGGAAGACTACATCTTATTCTGTCTTGAAAATGAAATTGCAAAAATTACTGTCGACAGGCACTACATAACTAGAGGCAATTGCGCCTTTCAGTCAGCACCTATTGGTAAGAAAGTTGTTGCAACACAAGGTGATCTTGTAAAGATAAGTGATAACGGAATTGAGGTTAACGGAAGATTACTTACAGACTCAAAGCCTTCGAAGTATGACAATCTTAAACGCAAAATGCCTATATTCTCGATGGACAGATATTTAGATAACGGTGAGTTTATCGTAGCTTCTGCTAAAGAGAATTCATATGACAGCAGATACTTTGGAATTGTAAAAAGAGAGCAGATAAAGGGTGTGATAGAGACAATAATCCCGTCATAAAGACGGGATTAAAAGCGATAAAAGACTAAATCTTAGTCAACACGCTTGAATAGTAATGAGCCGTTAGTGCCACCGAAACCGAAGTTATTTGACATAGCGTACTCAATATCGTGTTTCTGAGCTGTACCAGGAACAAGATTAAAATCACCAACTTCATCTTCAGGGTTCTGTAGATTGATGGTTGGAGGACAAATCTGATCCTTGATTGACATAACAGTAATAACAGCTTCAATAGCACCAGCAGCACCTAATAAGTGACCGGTCATTGACTTGGTTGAGCTCATGCAGCAGTTCTTAGGAGCGTCACCAAAGATGCTCTTAACTGCGCGTAACTCTGATAAGTCACCAACTGAAGTTGAAGTACCGTGAGCGTTGATGTAGTTAACCTGCTCTGGTTTTACGCCTGCATCCTTTAATGCATGAACCATTGAGCGTGCTGCACCTTCACCAGTCTCAGGAGTTGCAGTCATGTGATAAGCATCACCTGACATACCGAAACCTACTAACTCAGCATAAATCTTAGCACCACGAGCCTTAGCGTGTTCGTACTCTTCAAGTACTAATACACCTGAACCGTCGCCTAAAACGAAGCCATCACGATCTTTATCCCAAGGGCGAGATGCGTGCTCAGGATCATCGTTACGATGTGATAAAGCTTTCATAGCAGAGAAACCGCCGATACCCATTGGGGTAGAAGCCTTTTCAGCACCACCACAAATCATTACGTCAGCATCACCGTAAGCAACTAAACGTGCTGATAAGCCGATAGCATGAGTACCGGTAGCACAAGCTGTAACGGTTGATAAGTTAGGACCACGAAGGCCTTTCATGATTGATAGCTGACCAGAAACCATGTTAATAATGGTTGATGGTACGAAGAATGGGCTGATACCGTGTGGACCACGATTTGCTAAACCATTGATGTTCTTCTCGATTAAGGTTAAGCCACCGATACCAGAACCAATCATGGTTCCGATTCTGTCGCGGTTCTGATCATTAATTTCAAGACCAGAATCATTGATAGCCATGACGCCTGCAGCGATGCCGTACAGGATGAATAAATCCATCTTACGCTCATCTTTACGAGCAATGCCCCACTGCTCAGCATTAAAATCTTTAACAAGACCAGCGATTTTAACTGTGAAATCTGAAGTATCAAAGTGATCTATTGTGCTGATACCACTTTTACCGGCTAATAGGTTCTTCCATGATTCTTCAAGTGTACCGCCAACTGGGCTTAACATGCCCATACCGGTAACTACAACCCTACGTAATTGCACCGTTGGATCTCCGTAAATGTATTTGAAAAAAGAATGGAGATGAAATTCATCTCCAGTCTATTTATTAAATAACAGAAGATGGGGTCCCCATCCCTATTGATGGATAATAACTAAAAGTTATTATTCCTTGTGATTGGTAATGTAATCAATAGCAGCCTGAACAGTATTGATCTTCTCTGCTTCCTCATCAGGAATATCAGTACCAAACTCTTCCTCTAAAGCCATAACTAGCTCTACAGTGTCCAGTGAGTCAGCGCCTAAATCATCTACGAAAGATGCCTCAGGTACAACATCTTCAGGCTTTACGCCTAACATGTCTACGATAATCTTCTTTACGCGCTCTTCAATATTGCTGTTGCTCATTTCTTTCCTTGATCAGACTGCAAAATGCAGATACTGTCCTATTCAAATTAAAAGGGCCAGCCCAATGCTAGGTCCCAAAC
Organism: uncultured Gammaproteobacteria bacterium; assembly: GCA_900315395.1. Classification (GTDB taxonomy): domain Bacteria; phylum Pseudomonadota; class Gammaproteobacteria; order Enterobacterales; family Succinivibrionaceae; genus Succinivibrio. The sequence continues at coordinate 7,742 of OMZC01000037.1, read as the reverse complement.
AAACTTGTGCTAATTATATATGTTTTCTTTCAGTTTTGGTAGTAAATTATGCTTATATTTACAATAAAAAGTGACAGATCACATTATTAGCACAAAATTAACTATATTTGGTCAGCATCAATTCGATACTGACCGCCTAAAAAACTAGTTGCAGTGTAAACCGCCATTTACATCAATGGTAGAACCAGTGATGTATGAAGCCATATCAGATGCTAAGAATACAGCTGAAGCTGCAATATCATCAGCAGTTGCTGCTCTCTTTAAAGGAATGGTGTTAGTCCAAGCCTTTAACTGCTCTTCGTTTAATGCAGCTGTCATATCAGTTGCTACGAAACCTGGAGCAATGCAGTTTACGGTAATGCCACGTGAACCTACTTCTTTAGCTAATGATTTGCTAAAGCCAATTAAACCAGCCTTAGCTGCTGAGTAGTTACACTGACCTGCGTTACCATCCTGACCTACGATTGATGCGATGTTGATAATTCTACCAGCGCGCTTTTTCATCATAGGAGTTACACATAACTTAGCTAACTGTACGCATGCAAATAAGTTACACTGTAAAACGTCATTCCAGTCATTGTCTTTCATTCTCATGAATAGACCATCTCTGGTGATACCTGCGTTGTTAATTAAAACATCTGGGCAAGTACCAGCTTCTGCTACAACTGCATTGAAGCAATCTTCAACTGAATGCTTATCTAATGAGTTCATTACAAAGCCTTTACCATGACCGTTTAAGTACTCAGTAATGCCCTGTGCACCTTTTTCTGATGTAGCTGTACCGTATACAGTAGCTCCTAACTGCTCGAAGTTCTGAGCAATTGCCTTACCAATACCACGGCTAGCACCAGTTACGAAAACTACTTTGCCTTTAAAATCTAAATTAAACATGTCTTCTTACCTTTAAGCTAATTCTTCTAATGCTTTTTCTAAGGTAGCTTCGTTGCATACGTTAGCTGTACCTAAAGATCTGTCGATTCTACGAGCTAGACCGCTTAAAACTTTATTAGGACCAACTTCAATTAAAGACTCAACGCCTTCTGCCTTTAATGCCTGTACAGTCTCAACCCAACGCACTGGCTGAGTTAACTGTTTTACTAAAGCATCAATAATGTCAGCTGCTTTTACAACTGGCTTTGCATATGCGTTAGCATAAACAGGGATCTGTGCATCCTTTACGTTAATATCTTTTAAAGCTGCTTCTAATCTGTCAGCTGCTGGCTGCATTAGTGGGCAATGTGAAGGAGCAGATACTGCTAAAGGAACAACTCTCTTTGCGCCTAATGTTGTGAACTCAGAGCAAGCCTTATCAACAGCTTCCTTATTACCTGAAATTACAACCTGACCTGGAGTATTGAAGTTTGCTGCCCAAACTTTTGACTTGTCATCAGATACTTTCTTGCAAGTATCGATGATTACCTGATCTTCTAAACCTAAAATAGCAGCCATAGCACCAACACCAGCTGGTACTGCTTCCTGCATTGCCTGACCACGTAGTCTTACTAACTTTACAGCATCCTTAAAGTCAATTGCGCCTGCTGCAACTAAAGCACTGTACTCACCTAATGAGTGACCAGCTAAAGCTGCAGGCTTCTCAGCCTTTGACATTAAAACTCTAAATGCTGCAACAGATGCAGTTAAAATAGCAGGTTGAGTTACTTCAGTCTTGTTTAACTCAGCCTCAGGGCCGTTTAAAGTGATGTTCTTTAAGTCATAACCTAAAGCTTCATTTGCCTCAGCATAGGTCTTTGCTACAATTTCATTGTCCATGAAATCAGCGAACATACCAACACTCTGGGATCCCTGACCAGGAAATACAGCTGCATATTTTTTCATATTTATCTCCTAAAAAAAGCACAGTAAATTATCACTGCGCTTTTGATTGAAAAGATTAGTAGCGGATAAGAGCAGAGCCCCAGGTAAAACCACCACCAAAAGACTCTAGTAACAGAACGTCGCCACGCTTAATTCTGCCTGAACGAATACCTTCATCTAAAGCTAAGCCTACAGAAGGAGCTGAGGTATTACCCTGTTTGTCTAGAGTAACGATAACTTGAGACATGTCCATCTTTAACTTTCTTGCAGTAGCTGCAATAATTCTCAAGTTAGCCTGATGAGGTACTAAGAAATCAAGATCTTCAGCACTCATGTTACCTTTCTCTAAAGTCTTGGTTACAAGAGATGCTAAAACTGTAACTGCATGTTTGAATACATCGTTACCCTTCATGTATAACCATGAACTGTTTGATGTATCTTCACCACGCTTTGGATATGCTAAAGAAAGTAATGGACCATATTTAGCATCAGCTGACATGTGAACAGCAATGGTGCCTTCTGTCTCTGACTGACCTAATACGCAAGCTGCTGCACCGTCACCAAACAGAACGATAGTAGTTCTATCATTTGGATCACATGCTCTAGACATTAAGTCAGCTGCCACTATAAGAACTTTCTTAGCCTGACCTGACATAATCATAGAATGAGCTAAAGCATAGCCATAGCTGAAACCTGAACAAGCTGCAGCAAGATCAAATGCAGGACAATCAGAAATTCCTACAAGTCCAGAGATCTCACAAGCGGTTGAAGGAAAAGCATTCTGTGATGATGTAGTAGCACAGATAACTAAATCAATTTCGCTAGGATCGGTATTAGCTGCTTCTAAAGCTCTACGAGCAGCAATCGCGCCCATAGATGCAGCTGTTTCGTCAGGAGCAGCGATTCTTCTCTCGCTAATACCTGTACGCTCTAAAATCCACTCGTTTGATGTGTCTACCATGCGCTCTAAATCAGCGTTGGTACGTATCTGTTCTGGCAAGTAACTGCCTGTTCCAAGAATTCTGGTAAACAATGAATTCTCCAAATAATGCAATTAAACAATTTGTCCATTTTATACAAGATGAGGCTGAATTTCCATGAACTAGACGGATTTTTTCAGCTCTTCCTTGATAGAATCAATAAGATTAAGCCTTGCAAGTTTTACTGTACCTGCCAGAGCTACAGCCACAGCTTCTTTACCTGCGCTAGCATGGCTCTTAACAACTAAGCCATCCACACCTAAAAGGAGTGAACCGTTGTACTGCCATGGAACTAGCCAGTCAGGTCTTGCTAGCTTTGAAAAGAATTTTTTGATGCCAGGTGCATTCAAGAAAGCAGAGGCCACACCTTCTGCTGCTTTTAGAGCAACATTACCGGTAAAGCCATCAGTTACAATTACATCAGCTTCATCTGTAAAGAGTTTGTCTGCCTCGACAAAACCGCAACAGTTGATGCGTTTTACCTGTTCAATAAGATCACGACCTTCTTTTACTAAAGGATTACCCTTATTGCGCTCAGAACCTACATTAAGCACACATACACGAGGATGCTCCTCTTTGTACATTACTTTATAGGCAGCATTACCTAAGAGGGCAAATGACAGAAGATCTTTACTCTTACTTTGAGCATTAGCACCTAAGTCTAACATCAAAGAATACTTCTCAGGGCCTGCAGGAATTCTTGCGCATAAAGCCGGACGCATGTTATCGATAGTTCCTAAAATGTGTCTTGATAAGGCTACTAAAGGACCTGTACCACCACTTGAAACTACTACATCAGCTTTTTTGTCACGCACAGCTTCAATAGCTTTGCGCATTGCAGAATTGTAATATCCTTCTAAGACCTTACGAGGATCTTCATCTTGAGGGATACATTCTGGTGCTGAGAAAAATTCATAACGCTTAGCGTCGATTTTTTCTTGAGACAAAGCTTGTTTAAGTTTTTGGCTACCAAAAACTAAAACTCTTAAGCTAGGATTTAAAACCAAAGCGAAACGAACAGCACTAGCAACGCTTCTTGCATCAACGTTGTCACCACCGGTTCCATCTAAAGCTACAGTTACTAAATTCTGATCCTGCACAATTTAAAAAGGGCGTAGCGAGACCTAGTCTCGACGCCCTTCTCCATAAATTACTTAATAAGAATTATTTGTTCTCACAAATTATTTCTTTGATGCTAAGAACTCTTTCTTAGACACTAAAGGCTTTGCTGGGGTAAGATTTAACTTCTCACCACGATAGTAACCGCCCTCGGTAACATTGTGACGAATATGAACTTCTTCTGAAGTCTTATCTACTGATAATGCTAATGCTGATAAAGCATCGTGTGAACGACGCATGTCACGACGTGAACGGGACTTATGGGTCTGCTGAACAGCCATGTTTTTGTCTCCTAAATATTACTACTTTTGCGGAGATCAATAACCCCGCTAACTTTATTTATTAACCAACTGCAGCCACACTCTGTGGCACTAATCGCGGTATTATACTGATAATGATTTACCATTTCAAGCAAAAATTGAACATTCAAAATATTAATGGCTTATGTTCAAGCTGTACCGTAATCAGTAATGCAATTTACCTATTAATAAGCTCCTATTAATTGAGCTTATTAATTACCTTTTAACTGATCCTTTAATGATGCTAACTTGGCAAATGGGTTTTCATCATCGCTTTTTTCGATTTTACCAAAAGACCAATCACTGTCTGAAGATACACAATTCTCATCTCCTTCATCATGTGAAGTGATGTAAGGAATTTCAAGTAATAGGCAATCTTCTAAAAAGTTTAAAAGATTAAAGGTTCCATCTTCGTTAAGCTCAACGATATCTAACTTTTCATCAATCTTTAAGCTTTTTGCTTTCTGCTCATCACAGGTAGATAAGAAAGAACTCTCTAAATCTTTATTAAATTCTTTTTGGCATCTTTGACAAACAAAAGTTACATTTGCCTTAATGGTACCTTCAATGGTTCTTAATCCCTGCATATCAACATAGAATTTGAAATCTGCCTGAACAGGACCATTTACCTTTACACAAGCTGCCTGTAGTCTTTTCAGGTTCTCAGGATCAATTTTGGTACTGTAACTAGACTCTTGAGAAGCTAGCTTGTCAAAATTAACATTTTCAGTAAATGACAAATCTGTCATATATTCGTGTCTCCTGACCTTTATTTTCAAAATTTGCGATACAAGTTTAGATACAAACTATGTATATTGAGCACAAAAGTATACACTAGTGTTATGTATTTATCGAATTTTAGGTGCATTATGTTTTCAAAGGCTCTCTTAAAAATCTGCATTACTACCACTGTACTTCTAGGTGCAAGCTTTAGTTTTGCAGCTAATGCTTACACTCTTACAGAAAAAGTTGCTACAAAACACTTTGCTTTATATGAAGTAATTTTAGGTAAAGGTGAAGTTTATGACAGTAGCTTGAAGAACATAATTGCTAATGATGTGGCAAGAAAAGGCAAATACCAAGCAACAGCTGCTATCTTTAGTAATGGTTCTAAAGGAATGTCAGGCACTATTGCAGAACCTATGCTAGGTGTAATCACCACTGAGAACTACTCACAAAGCGCAAGTTCTAACATTACCTTTGATGATAATGCAAAACATGCTACCTATGCTGGTATCTACCTTACTTTCAAACAGTTCTCAACTATGGCTGATAATAAGAATTTAAGTCAGCTTATCTCAGAATTAGTATCTTTCCCTCTAGTTATTTCTCAAGTACCACTTGAGATGGTATCTAAAAACTATAGAGGTGAACTTTTCTATACCACTGACAGCAGAGCTTTAATTTTCGATTTTGCCCCAATTGACAGTGTTTACTATACAAAAGATCAGATGGCTAAAGTAAAGAAGAACTGTAAAGTGAACATCCTTGCTATTGCTGACAGAACAGTTAACAGATTACCTTTCTTCATCAGCGCTCATGGAGCTGTAAACGATATTCTTTGTGAGTAGTAAGATATTTTTTTTAGAGAATTAAAAAAGCAGACCAGAACGATCTGCTTTTTTGTTATATGTAAGTTTTAGCTTAATAGAAATATGCTGTTAAATCACCAACTCCCTCAAGTAGGATATCTGGTTTTAATCGCATGAGAGCATCACCACTCCAAACACCAGTCTGTACACCTAATGAGAAACAGCCTGCATTTTGGTACATCTTAATATCAAGACCTGAGTCACCTACTCCTAGGACCATCTCTTCCTTAACATTAAGTCTCTTACATAGAGTATGCATCATGGTTGGATCAGGTTTTGATGGCACTTCAGAACCAGCACAGATGCCATCACAATATTTTCCTAAATAAGTAGCATTCAAGGTTCTTTCAATGCCCTGCATAGAACGACCAGAGGCATAACCTATCTTGATATCATAATCTCTTAACTTTTTCATAAGAGGCTCTATTCCTATAAACAGAGTATCTAACTGAAAATCAAGTCTTGATTTGAAGATCTCTCGGTAATATTTTGTAACGCTAGGTCCTAAGTGCTTTTTATCCTCTGGCAGTAAGCTTGTTAAAGCTTCACCTAACTCAAGACCGATAGTGCTCATAATAGCTTTATCGTCAGGCAGGGGAAGAGAAAGATATTGAAATGTTGTACGAGTACAGCTTAAGATCTGTCCTATGCTATCGGTTAATGTTCCATCAAGATCAAAGACAACAGCTTCAATCATTCCAAGAATACTCTTAGCATTAACATCAAAAACGATATCTCGACGACCTTCTATGTAAGCAAAACGTGAATTATCAGACATAAAAACTATTCCTTATCGTCTTTTTTAAAGCGTAATGCTTCTACAGCCGCCTCTAATTCATCAGGTAAAGGAGCTTCAATTTTTAAGACATGGTTGTCAGCAGGATTTAAGAAAGTAATTCTAAAAGCATGTAAGAACATTCTCTTTAAACCAATTTCTTTTAATCTTGCATTAAACTCTTTGTCGCCGTACTTTTCGTCACCGCCTACAGGATGTTTTACATAGGCTGTGTGTACTCTAATCTGATGAGTACGACCAGTATGAGGCATAGCAGCAACTAATGTTGCTCCATCTAAAAACTCAACAACATCAAAGCCTGTAGATGAAGGAGCTCCGTTCTTAAAGCTTACCTCCACCATTCGCTCGCCTGATCTCAGTTCATTTCTAACTAATGGAGCATCTACTAAGTGAACTCTTCTGTCCCACTTACCAGGAACTAAAGTTAAATATCTTTTCTTAACAATTCTCTGTCTGAACTGTTCATGCAGATTTCTTAGAGCAGAACGTCTTTTAGCTACAATAAGACAGCCTGAGGTTTCTTTATCAAGACGGTGAGCTAATTCTAAAAATCTTTGCTCAGGTTTTAAGGCACGCAGGGCTTCAATTAAACCAAACTCAATACCACTGCCGCCGTGAGCTGCAAGACCTGCTGGCTTGTTTACAACTAACAAATCGTCATTTTCAAAAAGAATACGATTTTTCAAATCCTGAACTAGGTGCAGATTTGAAGAAGGGATAGTTACAGGACCTTCTGTTACCTTTACAGGAGGGATTCTGATGGTGTCGCCTTTCTTTAATTTGTAAGAAGGAGTAACTCTACCTTTGTTAACTCTTACCTCACCTCTGCGCAAGATCCTGTAAAGCATGCTACGAGGCACCCCTTTTAAGATGCGAGCTAAATAATTATCTAGTCTCTGACCGTCATCATTTTCATCTGCGGTTCTATATGTAACTGATTGGGATACTACTTGCTTTTCAGACATTGCGTTAACCTTGTTTGTGCTGTTTTACTCGCGGTATTTTAATAAAAAATAAGGCTAAAAGGTGATTTTTAGAAAAATTCATTTTAAATTTAGTAAAACTTTCACAGATCGCCGTACTAATGTGTAGATAAGATCTTCTTAGGGCGACCTCTAGGTCTTTTCGGTTTGTCCACTTT